>JAVBSG010000134.1:0-22015 GCA_031547245.1 Propionivibrio sp. | reverse complement strand
GGTGCCTTCCACCGGCAGTTTCTCGATGTCGAGGGCGAACAGGGTGAAGACGTAGCGGTGGGGGAGTTCGTCGTTCCACGGCGGGCAGGGGCCGTCGTAGCCGAAATAATCGCCGCGCATGTCGTTGTCGCCGGCGAACCACCCGGTGTAATCGTTGATGCCATGGCGGGCATGGTGCACCGTGTATGGGCCGGGTTTGCCACGCGGCGTGACTTCGTTGGAGCACTCGCCTTCCTTTATTTCGCGGACGTCAGCGGGGATGTCGATCAGCACCCAGTGGAAGAAATCCACGCGCGGCAGATCGGCTGGCACGTTGCGGTCTTCCTGGTTCACGTCGTCGCCTTTGCTCGGCACGTCCGGATCGTGGCAAAGCAGTGCGAAGGACTTCGTTTCCTCGGGCGCTTCGGACCAGGACAGCTGCGGATTCATGTTCTTGCCGAGGCAGACATGGTGGGCCGGATCGGGAAGGCAGAAGGAAAAATCGCCGGGAATTTTTTGTCCGTCCGCGAAGTTGCTGCTGTTCAGTTCCATATTTCCTCCAAAATTCCTTCAAAGTGTTCTTATTCGGCGGCGCGACGCCTGAAATCCCTGAGTCGAAAGCCGACAACCCATAGTGTAGCGAAATAGGCCACCGCACCAAAGATAACCGTGACCGACAGCCGTAGCAAGCGTTCCGACAGCCGCCAGTGCAACCATTGATCGGTGGTGCCGCAGATAAACCACAAAACGGCGCCCATGACGGCGAGCGCTGCCGCGAGCTTGAGGAAGAAAGCCTGCCAGCCGGCCTGGGGCGTGTAGATGCCCTGCTGGCGCAGGCCGCGGTAGAGCAGGGCGGCGTTGAGGCAGGCGGCCAGCCCGATGGAGAGGGCAAGGCCGGCGTGTTTGAGCCAGCCGATCAGGGAGATGTTGAGCAACTGCGTGACGATCAGCGTCACGATGCCGATCTTGACCGGCGTGCGGATGTTCTGGCGGGCGTAGAAAC
Organism: Propionivibrio sp.; assembly: GCA_031547245.1. Classification (GTDB taxonomy): domain Bacteria; phylum Pseudomonadota; class Gammaproteobacteria; order Burkholderiales; family Rhodocyclaceae; genus Propionivibrio. Next base: position 21,033 of record JAVBSG010000134.1, on the reverse strand, counting down.
CCGGCGCCAGCACCTTGACGAGGATCAGGCCGAGCAGGCCGACGCTGTAGGCCACCAGCGCATCGCGGGTCATCATGACGTCCTCGGCGGTGAATGCGCCGTGGTGGAACAGCGTCGCGATCAGCGGCACGGCGATGATCGCCAGGGCCAGCGCCGCCGGGGCAGCGAGCAGCAGCGTCAGGCGCAATCCCCAGTCGAGCAGTTGCGAATAGTCGTCGAGTTTTTTCTCGGCATGGTATTTCGCCAGAGAGGGCAGCAGGATGGTGCCGAGCGCGGCGCCCAGCATGCCCGAGGGGAATTCCATCAGCCGGTCGGCGTAGTAGAGCCAGGAGACGCTGCCGGTGCCGAGGAAGGTGGCGAAGATGGTGTTGATCAGGAGGCTGACCTGCGAGACGGAAACGCCCAGCACGGCCGGCGCCATCAGCTTGAGGATGCGGCGCACGCCGGCGTCGCGCCAATTGAAGGAAAAGCGCGGCAGCATGCCGATGCGTTTCAAGGCCGGCAGTTGGAAAGCCAACTGCAGAATGCCGCCGATGAACACCGACCAGCCCAGGGCCATGACCGGCTGCGCGAACAGCGGCGCGGCGAAGAGGGCCATGGCGATGAACGACACGTTGAGCAGCACCGGCGTGAAGGCGGGGATGGAGAAGCGGTTCCAGGTGTTGAGAATGCCGCCGGCCAGCGCCACCAGCGACATGAACAGGATGTAGGGGAAAGTGATGCGGGTGAGCGTCACGGTCAGCGCGAACTTGTCCGGTTCGTCGGCGAAGCCCGGTGCGGAAATGTAAACGAGGAGCGGCGCGCCGATCACGCCGAGCACCGTAACGACGAGCAGCACGAGAAACAGCAGCGTCGCCACGTGATCGACGAGGCTTTTCGTGTCATCCGGCCCGAGCTTGTTCTTGTACTCGCCGAGAATCGGCACGAAGGCCTGGGAAAAGGCGCCCTCGGCGAACAGGCGGCGCAGCAGGTTGGGGAGCTTGAAGGCCACGAAAAACGCGTCGGTCGCGAGGCCCGCGCCGAAGGTCCGCGCGATCACGAAATCGCGCACGAATCCCAGGATGCGCGAAAGAAGGGTCATGCCGCTGACGGTGGCGAGGGCTTTGAGCAGATTCATCGGTGTCGGTCTGTTGCGTCCCAGGGGGCCGGGAAAGCCGCCATCTTAGAGCATTTGGCGAAAGTTCGCGGCGGCTTCCCGGCGAAATCAAATTTATGAGAACGTGCTGTTTTGGCTACACTCTCGTCTGTTGCGGATGCAGCTTTTGTTTTTCTCAGGGAGGTGAAGCCATGAAAACGATGCCGCTGCTGATCGCCTGGTTTGTCGGCTTGGCCTGCGCCGCCACGGCGCAGGCGGCCAGTTTCGATTGCGGCAAGGCCGTGCGCCCGGAGGAAAAAACCGTCTGCGCCGACCGAGCGCTCAACGACATGGATGTCGAACTGGCGACGACTTACAGGCTGCTGGGCGGGCTCTTCGCCATGGGCGTGCGCGGCGAGATGCAGGATGCGCAGGAAGACTGGCTGGCAAGGCGCAAGCAGTGCGGGAGCGACAAAACGTGTCTGCGTGGCGTTTATAGGCAACGGTTGGAAGCGCTCAAGCAGCTCTACGACAGAATCGACAAGCCGATCTGAGATTCGGTCCAGCCAACCCCTTTGTTCTATAGGGGCCGGCCGAATCCTTCTCAGAACGTGTACTTGGTGCCGATCATGGCCTCATAGCGGTCGTAGTTATCCTTGCCCCACTGTCCGCCGAGGTGGCCCCAGAGCTGCCAGTGGCGCTTGATTTCCCCTTGTGCGCCGATCTTGAGCTCATAGCGGGTGTCCGGCGTGCCGTCGCTGACCCGCACGCCGTTGAAGTCCAGGGAATTCTTCGCGCCGCTGTACCAGACGTTGGTTTCAACGAAGGGCTGCACGCCGTTATCGCCCTGTTTGCTGCGGCTGTAGAAACGGGCGCCCAGGCGGCCGATGAAGCCGTTGGCGTCGCTGTTGTCCACCCACGTGCCGTTGGCTTCCCGGTGGTTGTCCGCCGAGAACTTGGTGTAGGCGAGCTGCACCTGCGGCTCGACGATCCAGTGCCGCGTTTCGCTCTCCCGGGCAATCAAGGCATAGCCGCCTTCAACGGAGACTGTCCAGCCGTCGCTGTCGTACTTCTCCTTGGCGAGGCCGTTGCCCTTGACGGTGTTGTCGTACCAGCCGTACATCGCCCAGACATCGACATAAGGCCCTTCGGGCATCTTGTCGTTGCCGAACCAGGTACCGTAGAGGCCGACGCTGTGGCCCTCGACGTCGCCGCTCGCTTTGCGGCGCAGGCCGTTGTTGGTAAAGCGCACGTCGTTCGAGGAAGCATCGGTATCGATCTTGCCGTAGGCGCCCATCAGGCCGAAGTGGTAGCGGTTCTTCGCCTCGTCGCTCCAGCGGGCGATGTCGGCGCCGAAGTGGACGAGAGACGTGTCGGTATCCACGCCGATGTTTCCGCCGGCGCTTTTGCTGTCGGCGTGGCTGGCGACCACGCGCACCCAGCCGGCGTGGGTGTCATCCTGGGGCCAGGTGGCTTTTCGATAGGTTTCGGTGTACTGCGGTTCGCCGAGCCGGTCGTGCAGGGTATGCACAAACATGTCGCTGGCCGCGGCGAGGTTCCTCACGTACAGGGTCGGCTCGGGGCGCGGCGAGGGCGGCGGCGTGGGGGTAGGCGTCGGCGTCGGCGTGGGGGTAGGGCCGGGGTCCGGCGGCGTCAGCTTGCTGATCGAACGCAGGTACCAGTTGCCGTCGCCGGCGTCGTCTCTGATTCCGCCACGGTGTAGATCGTATTCGTAGGCGCCGGCAACCAGGCGGCCGGAAAGCTGAAAGGTGTCACCAACGGTCGTGGCGCCATCGACGGCATTGACGAGCATGATGCCGTTACCCAATGTCTGTGCTCCGGGGCCGCCGACATTGGTTACGTACAGGCTGGCGCTGCCATTGACGGCCGTGCCGTGTAGACGAAGCAGATCGGTGTCCTGCGTCAGGCCGTTGTTCAGGTAGGTGTTGAACTGGATGCGGTTGTTGGCACCCAGTGTCAGCGTCGAACCGGCCAACGCCAGCACGCCGCGCGTATTCGGCTGGCGGCCGGCTATGTTGACGGTGACGTTGTCGCCGAAGCCGATCGTATCGGCGCGGATGGTTCCCATCAGCCCGCCCTGCAGCACGGTGTTATCCCCCATGCTGAAGCGGGTATCGCTTGTCTGGCCGACATCGGCCGCCTGCGCACCGTAGACGGCGTTGTTCGCTACTTCGAACGTTCCACCCTGTACCAGGGTGTTACCGTAGATCTGCGACCAGCGGTCGGTATCGCCGCTGTATTGCGAGCCGTCGAAACTCAACAGGCCGTCACCGCTCTTGAACACGTTGATCTGGCCGTTGGCGGCATTGTTCCGGATCGGATCGAAAAACGCGATGCTTCGGCCCGCGCCGGCATTGAGCGCCGCAGTCCCGCCTCCGCTCGTGTTGTCCAGATAGATGGCGTTGGCCGACGAACCGTTGTGCCTGTTGCCGGTAAAAGTGATATCGCCGGTTGCCGCATTCAGGTCGAGATTGGCGCCGACCCACAACGCCCCACCGTTCATGCCGGCGGTATTGCCGCTGATCGTGGTCGCATCGGCGGCAATCAGCTGGAATTCGTTGGCGGCATAGATGGCACCGCCCGAACCCGTAGCGGTGTTGTTCTGCAACGCCACGGTTTTGCCAAGCACAGTCGTTGCCGTCCCGCCGCCGTAGATGGCCCCGCCATCGCTCCCTGCGCTGTTGCCCGTGATCGCCGTCGTTCCGGCAAGGCTGCCCACCGACGCGTTGCCGGCCGAATAGACGGCGCCGCCGGAACCCGTTGCACTGTTGTCCTGCAGCGATACCGTCGCACCGGTCAATGTCGTGACGCCGCCGCCGGAGACTGCGCCGCCATTGCCGCCTGCTGTGTTGGCGGTGAGGGTCAACGTTCCGCCCGGAATGCCGAACGCCGCATCGCCAGCGGAATCGACAGCCCCGCCGTTTTTACCGGCTGTATTGTTCGCGAACGTTATGGCGGGTGCAGCCACTGTCGTGGAACCGCCGCTCGACAACGCTCCGCCCGAAAGATTGCGCGACGTATTGCCGGTGGCCTGCACGGCATCCGTTGCATTCACGGCGATGGACTGCAGCGAGCGGATGGCGCCGCCATCCGCGCCCGCGGTGTTGTTCGACAGCGTAATGGCGCTGCCCGCCAATGCCGCCGGAAGCGTTGTGTAAACGCCCCCGCCGCTGAAAACCGTTGCCGTGTTGTTGCTGATATCCACCGCCGCGCCGGCGCTGCCGATGGCTACCGAACCGTTTGTCCCGGTGGCATAAATGCCCGCGCCGTTGAAACCAGCCGTATTGCCGGTTATCGACACATTGCCGCCGGTTGCCGACAGGCTGACGCCGCCATCCTCCGCGAAGATGACGCCGCCGTTGAAGACGACGCTATTGCCGGTTGCAGTAACAGGGCCGGCAATTGTGACGGTCTTGCGGGAAAATATCGCTCCGCCATCCAGACCGGCGCGGTTATCCGTAAGTAGAACCTGGCTGCCGGCAAGGCTGGTCGTCCCGCCCGAAAAAATCGCGCCGCCGCCGGCGACGGAGCTGTTGGAGGACATCGTCAGAATCGTGGCGCTGTTGCCGATGTTTACGTACGAGCCGGCATGGACCGCGCCGCCGGTGGTTCCTGCTTTATTGCCGGTCAACGTGACGGTGCCGCTGGCCGTTGCCAGATTGACGCCGCCATTCATTGCGGCAATCGCTCCGCCATCGCCGGAAGGCGCTCCGCTGAGCGGTTCGCCGGCTATATTGTCCGTTAGCGTGACGTTGCCATTCACCGCGTTGATGTCGCCGTTCAACGCATAAACGACACCGCCGTTCAGGAAAGCCATATTGCCATTGGCCGTCAGGCTACCGGAAAAAGCGACGCCGCCGTTCTGGGCATCGACCGCGCCGCCATTGCCCTTTATCGCCTGATTGTTGTTTGCGGTTACGGGACCGTTCAACCGGATGGCTTGTCCGGAGAATAGCGCGCCGCCGTTGTTGTCGGCCGTGTTATCAACCAAAGTGATCGACGTGCCGGTCACAGTCGTGGCGCCATTAGCGGTAATTGCGCCGCCACTGCCTGCGCCATTGCCCCCGGTATCGGCCTTGTTGCCGAGGATCTGCACGGCGCCATCTGCCATCACGATGACATCCCGTCCTGCGAAGATTGCTCCGCCGCTGCCCTGGCGGGTGGCGTTCCCCTGAAGAAAAACGCTCGAGCCCGCGTCGCTGTTGCCGATGGTGACGGTGCCGCCCGCGCCGTCGGCATAGACCGCGCCGCCCAGCGTGCCGGAAGTGTTGTTGGTCAGCGATACGCTATTGCCGGGACCTTGCGCCAGGGTGACATTGCCGGAAAGCGCGGAAATCGCGCCACCGCTGCCGATGCCGCCCGCCCGGTTGCCGTCCGCGCTGACGTTGCCGCCGACGTCTACGTCGCCTGCCTCGGCATGAATCGCCCCGCCGCTCAATCCGGCGTTGTTGCCGGCTGCCGACAGGCTTCCCGTCACGGACATGCCGCTGTTCGCGATATAAAACGCGCCGCCGTTGAAGTTCGCCGCCCGATTGGCCGTCATTTCCAGGTTGCCGTTTACGGTGACAGCCTGGCTGGAAAAGACGGCGCCGCCGTTGTCTGCGGTGCTGTTGCCGGCGATCACGATCGTGTTGCTGTTCAGCGTCGTCGTTCCCCCCGAGACAATTGCGCCGCCATTGGCGGCGGTCGCCTGATTGTTCGAGATCGTAATCGCGCTGCCGGAGACGGTTGTTGCGCCCGATGCAAAAATCGCCCCTCCGGACGCCGCACGATTCCCCGACGCGGCGCCCGCTTCGTCGACACCGATCCGCACGTCCGCCGATGCATTGCCGATGGCGACCTCTCCGGTTCCGGCGGCATATATGGCGCCGCCCACATTGCCGGCCGTATTGCCGGCCAATATGACGTTGCTTCCGCCATTCACGGCCAGGGTGACGTTGCCGGACAACGCGGCGATGCCGCCGCCGTTGTTGTTGCTTCCCGCCTGGTTGCCGCTCAGATCGACGTTGCCGCCGACACTGACATCGCCTGCCACGGCATGTATAGCCCCGCCGTTCAACCTGGCGCTGTTGCCTCTTGCCAACAGGTCTCCCGTCACGGATACCCCGCCGTTGGCGACGTAGAAAGCGCCGCCGTTGAAGTTGGTTGCCCGGTTGTCCTTGACAACAAGGTTGCCGTTTACGATGACGGCCTGGTTGGAAAAGACTGCGCCGCCGTCGCCTGCCGCGGTGTTGATGGCAAGCGTGATCGAATTGCCCGTCAGCGCCGTCGTCCCGTTGGAAAAGATTGCGCCGCCGTTGCCCGTCGCGCTGTTGCCGTCAAGCGTGACCGAACTTCCTGTCAGCGCTGTCGTTCCATCGGAGTAGATCGCGCCGCCGCTGCCGTTGGTCGCCTGATTGCCCGTAAGTTTGATGGTGCTGTCGCCGATGCCGATGCTGACATTCCCCCTGGCGCGAATCACGCCGCCGCCCAAGCCGGCGGCGTTGGCGCCGGCTTCCAGGTCGCCGTTGATGCTGACATTGCCGTTCGAGGCGTTGATCACGCCGCCGTAATTCTGGACGGCACGGTTGCCGGTGGCTGTCAGGCTGCCGGTCGTTACGTTGCCGTTCAGCGTATGAATCGCGCCGCCGTTGAACGTGGCCGTATTGCTGGTGAAAGACACGGGGCCGTTCAGCGTCAGCCCGCCGTTCGCCGGATTCCCTCCGACATTGATGGCGCCGCCGTCGAAAGATGCCGTGTTGCCATTGAAGGCCACCGTTCCGCCTGAACTGTCGATGGTCAGCAGCCCGGTAAAGGGTGATGCGCCAATGATGCTTCCCGAGCTTGAGTTCCCGCCGGAGAAGGTGACATTGGAGAGATTGAGCGAGGCATTGGCCGAGCCGCCAAGCGAAAAAATCCCGACGCCGGTAAAACTGACTGTGCTGCCGACTGCTGCGCCTTTGATCGTCAGCCCGGGCGCGCCGGGCGGCAGGCTTCTGTTGATCGTCATTGCCGCATTGCCGGCCAGATTCCATATGGCAGTATTGCTGAGCGCCACGCCGTTCAAGCTTCCCCCGATCGGGACATTCGTCGTTTGTGCCGCCGCCTGGGGGGAAATCAGCAACGACATGGTAAAAACCGAGCATGCTGACGAAACACTGAAAATCGTTGCTTGGGATGAGAGTTTCCGAATCGAGGGAGAAGTCCCGACAAGCTTTTTCCGGAACTTTTTGTTTGCGTCAGTCGATTTCATGATGAATGATCCAAGACACGTGGGTATCCGATTGGTCTTCGAGTTTCAATGGGCGCAGAAGTTCTGTCATGAACAAATGCGGCGCGCATCATACAGTCGGCAAAACGCTTCGGCAACAATCTGTCTCAACCGCTTGCAGGCCAAGGCGGTTGGCGCGGAAGTCCTTGCGGTTTATGGCATTGCCGAATTTTTTCCCGCCGCCGTAGCAAACACCCTGGTGGCATTCTCAGGGTTTTTCATCGACGCCAAGTGTCGTGATGGGCCCAGTGCGGACAACGATGCGAATGCGATGTCCTTGGGCATTATTTCCGTTTTGCGTGGAGAAAATTTCGCCGGATTTTTAAGGGCATGGTGGATATGGGTTGACTTGTTTCATGGTTTTTTATAAATTAGCACCAAATTAATTAATGATTAAATTAAATATATGGGTACGAGTGAAAACACGAAAACCCGGCGTCGGCCGGGGCGTCCCGTCAGCCGGGACGTCGGCGTCTCGCGCGAGCGGCTGCTGGATATCGCGCAGGGCCTGTTCAGCGAGCGCGGCATCGCCGCCACGCCGATGTCGGCCATCGCCAAACAGGCGGGCATCAGCGCGGCGATGATGCATTACCACTTCACCAACCGCGATCAACTGCTGGATGTGCTGGTCGAGGAGCGCTTTTTGCCCATCATGCGCAGCATCCTCGCCGAGGACCTGCTGGCGCTGGATTCGCCGCAGGCCTTTCTGCCGGCGATGGCCGGACGCCTCGTCGAGCGCCTGACCGCCAACCCGTGGATGCCGGCGTTGTGGGTGCGGGAGATTCTGAGCGAGGGCGGGCTGCTGCGGCCGCGCATCATCGCTCAGTTCGGCGGCTCGCTGCATGCGCAATCGCTGGCCAAGCTGCGCCGATGGCATGCCGAGGGGAAGCTGCCGGCCGATCTCGATCCCGGTCTGCTGCTGGTGTCGGTGATCGGGCTGACGGTTTTTCCGCTGGCCGCTGCCGGCATCTGGCGGCATCTGCCCGGCATGTCCGGCGTCACCAACGAGGCGTTGCAGCGCCATGCCATTGCCATGCTTCTGCACGGACTGTCCAATCCCGAAGGGAATAAGCAATGAAACCCGTTTTCCTGAGCTTTCTTGCGCTGCTGCCGATTCTTTCGGCCTGTTCGGACAGGCCGGCCAACGTTCATCAGGGCTATGTCGAAGGCGAGTTCGTTTATGTGGCGTCCCCGTTCGGCGGCCGGCTGGATAGGCTGATGACGCAGCGCGGCGAGACGGTGGCGCAGAACGCGGCCTTGTTTACGCTCGAATCGACCGACGAAGCGGCGGCCCGCCAGCAGGCGGCGCGGCAGTTGCAGGCGGCCGAGGCGCAGCTTGCCGACCTGCAGACCGGCAAGCGCCCGGTCGAGCTGGATGTTACCCGCGCCCAACTGGCGCAGGCGATTGCCAGCGACCGGCAGTCGACGGCGCAGTACGTGCGCGACCAGGAGCAGTTCAAGGTGGGCGGCATTTCGCAGGAGCAGCTAGAGCAGAGCCGCGCCTTGCAGCAGAGCAATGGCGCCCGCGTGCGCGAGCTGCAAAGCCAGTTGGCCAGCAACCGGCTGCCGGCCCGTTCCGAGCAGATCCGCGCGCAGGCCGAGCAGGTCGAGGCGGCGCGCGCGGCGCTCGCTCAGGCGGACTGGAAGCTCGCCCAGAAGGCGCAGGCGAGCCCGAAACCGGGCCTCGTGCAGGACACCCTGTACCGCGAGGGCGAGTGGGTGCCGGCCGGCAGCCCGGTGGTCAAACTGCTGCCGCCGCAGAACGTGAAGGTGCGCTTTTTCGTGCCGCAATCGTTGGTCGGCGCGTTGAGTAACGGGCAGAACGTCAAGATCCGCTGCGACGGCTGCACGGCGGAGATTCCCGCTACGGTCAGCTTCATTTCCGCGCAGGCCGAGTACACGCCGCCGGTGATCTACAGCAACGATACGCGCGACAAGCTGGTGTTCATGATCGAGGCCCGCCCCGCCGCGGGCGACGCGCCGGCGTTGCATCCCGGCCAGCCGGTGGAGGTCGTGCGCCAATGAGCGGCGATGCGGCATTGGCCATCGACGTGCGGGGGCTCAATAAGCATTTCGGCGACAAGCACGTGGTCAACGACGTCAGCCTGCAGGTGCGGCGCGGCGAGATTTTCGGCTTTCTCGGCCCGAACGGCAGCGGCAAGACGACTTCGATCCGCCTGATGTGCGGCCTGCTTACTCCGGACTCGGGCAGCGGCAGCTGCCTGGGCTATGACATCATCAAACAAAGCGACGAGATCAAGCGGCACGTCGGCTATATGACGCAGAAATTTTCCTACTGGGACGACCTGACCATCCGCGAGAATCTGGATTTCATCGCCCGGCTGTATGCGATGCCCGAACGCAAGGCCACCGTCGACCGCTGCCTGGAAGGGCTGGGCCTGTCCAGCCGCGCCCATCAGCTGACCGGGTCGCTCTCCGGCGGCTGGAAGCAGCGGCTGGCGCTGGCCGCGTGCATGCTGCACAAGCCGCAGCTCCTGCTGCTCGGCGAGCCGACCGCCGGCGTCGACCCGACGGCGCGCCGCGATTTCTGGGAGGAACTGCACCGGCTGGCGGCGGAGGGCATCTCGGTGCTGGTCAGCACTCACTACATGGATGAAGCCGAACGCTGCCACAAGCTGGCCTACATCGCCTACGGCAAGCTGCTGGCGCAGGGTACGCCGGACGAAATCGTCGCCGGGCAGCAGCTCCATACCTGGAACATCCGCGGCCGCGACCTGCATGCGCTGGCCGGCGAACTGGACAGCGCGCCGGGCGTGGATCAGACCGTGGTTTTCGGCAACACGCTGCACGTCAGCGGGCGCGACGCCGGGGTGCTGGCGCAGACCCTGAAAGCGCGCACGGAAGCCGCCGGCTACGCGCTGGAGGCTAGCGAGACGACGCTGGAGGACGTGTTCGTGTTCATGATGAAGCGTTCGCAGGATAACTACGGAGGCAAGGCATGAGGAGCTTTTCCTTCCATCGCTGGTGGAGCATCGTGCTCAAAGAGTTCCTGCAATTGAAGCGCGACCGGCTGACCTTCGCCATGATGATCGGCATCCCGATCATCCAGCTGACCCTGTTCGGCTACGCCATCAACTCCGACCCGCGCCATCTGCCGACGGCGGTCATCAGTGGCGACAACAGCGAGTTTTCCCGCTCGTTCGTCGCGGCGATGAAGAATTCCACCTATTTCGACATCGTCGCCGAACTGCCGGACGAAGAGGCCGGGCGGACCGCGCTGGCGCAGGGTTCGGTGCAGTTCGTGGTGAACATCCCCGTCGACTTTTCGCGGAGGCTGGCGCGCGGCGAGCGCCCGTCGCTGCTGCTGGAGGCGGACGCCACCGACCCGGCGGCCAGCGGCATGGCGCTCGGTGCCGTCGGCCAGATCGCGCAAACGGTGATTCAGCGCGACGTTACCGGCGCGCTAAAGAGTCTGCAGCCTGCCCCGCCGCCGTTCGACGTGAATGTGCACCGGCTGTACAACCCGGAGGCGATTACCCAGTACAACATCGTGCCCGGCCTGATGGGCGTCATCCTGACCATGACGCTGGTGATGATGACCGGGCTGGCGATGACCCGGGAGCGCGAGCGCGGCACCATGGAGAACCTGCTGGCGACCCCGGTGACGCCGCTGGAGGTGATGTGCGGCAAGATCGTGCCGTACATCGTCATCGGCCTCGTGCAGTGTTCCATCATCCTGGTGGCCGCGCACTACATGTTCAGCGTGCCGTTCTTCGGCAACCTGCTGGGGGTCTATCTGTCCGCGCTGCTGTTCATCGCCGCCAACCTGACGGTGGGCATCTCCCTGTCGTCGCTCGCGCAGAACCAGCTTCAGGCGCTGCAAATGACGGTGTTCTATTTTCTGCCCAGCCTGCTGCTCTCGGGGTTCATGTTCCCGTTCCAGGGCATGCCGCAGTGGGCGCAGACGCTTGGCAACATCCTGCCGCTGACGTATTTCAACAGGTTGATCCGCGGCATTCTGCTGAAAGGCAACGGCTTGTGGGACCTGTGGCCGAACATCTGGCCGATCGTGCTGTTCACCGTGGTGGTGATGGGCATCGCCGTGAAGTTCTACCGGCGGACGCTGGATTGAACGGGAGAGTGAAAATGGATAAGCGTTTTGGTTCCTTTCGGTCTGCCGGGGCAGGGGGTATCTGCCTGGCCGCGTTCATGCTTGGGGCATGCGCGGTCGGCCCGGACTTCGAGCAGCCGTCCGCGCCGCAGTCGGCGCAGTACACCGCGGCGGCGCAGCCGACGGTGACCGCCAAGGCCGACAACGTCGCCCAGCGCTTCGATCCCACGCAGACCATCGGCGAGCGCTGGTGGACGGCGTTCGGCAACCGCGACCTGGATGCGCTGATCGAGGCCGCGCTTGCGAACAGCCCGACGCTGGCCCAGGCCGAAGCCAAGCTGCGCGAGGCGCGGGAGCAGTACAACGCGCAGTATGGCGTGACACAACTGCCGAGCGTCGACGCCAACCTGTCCGCCCAGCGCGAGCGCGTCAACCCACAGGCGATGGGCTTTCCCGATGCGCCGCAGACCGGCCCGTTCACCCTGTACAACGCCTCGATCGGCGTCAGCTACACGCTGGACCTGTTCGGCGGCAACCGGCGCGCGCTGGAGGGGCTGCAGGCGGCCATCGATTACCAGCGCTTCGAACTGCGCGCCGCGCAACTGACGCTGGCCGGCAACATCGTCACCGGCGCGATCCGCGAAGCCTCGCTACGCGAGCAGATCGATCTGACGCAACAACTGATCGGCTCGCAGCAGGAGCAGCTGCGGATCGGCGAAGCTCGCCGGCGGCTGGGGGGAGTATCCGAACTGGATACGGCGGCGCTACGCGCGCAACTGGCCAAATTGCAGTCATCGCTGCCGCCGCTGCAGCAGCAATTGCAGCAAACCCGGCATCTGCTGGCGGTATATGGCGGTCAGGAACCGGGCGGGGCGCAACTGCCGGAATTCATGCCAGGCAGCCTGCAGCTGCCGGCCGACCTGCCGTTGAGCCTCTCCTCCGAACTGGCGCGCCAGCGGCCGGACATCCAGGCCGCCGAAGCGCTGCTGCACCAGGCCAGCGCCCAGGTGGGCGTCGCCACCGCCAACCTGTATCCGAAAATCACGCTGAGCGGCAGCATCGGTTCCTCCACCAACGACCAACTGTTCGGCCCGGGCAGCAGCATCTGGAACCTGATGGCCGGCGTGACGCAGCCGATCTTCCACGGCGGCGAACTGCGCGCCCGCCAGCGCGCGGCCGTGGCGGCGTACGAGGCGAGCGCCGCAGCCTACCGGCAAACAGTCCTGCAGGGTTTGCAGAATGTCGCCGACGTTCTGCAGGCGCTGGCCGCCGACGCTACGGCACTGCAACGCCTGAACGAATCCGCCGCGGAAAGCCAGCGGCGCTACGACATCGCCGCCAGCCGCTACCGCGCCGGCGGCGTCAGCTACCTCGACCTGCTCGCCGCACAGAACGAATACCGCCAGGCGCTGCTCGACGAAACCGGCACGCGCGCCAGCCGCCATGCCGATACGGCGGCGCTGTTCCAGGCGCTGGGGGGCGGGTGGCGGTAGGGGAGTGGGACTGTGTGCCGATTGAGGCGGATGTTGTGGCTTGATTCCGGATCGATACCGGGGTGTTTTTTGAGACCGAGGGGTCGGTGCTTGAGCTGAACGTCACAGGGATGGACAGGGATAGGGCGCTATGTCTGGGAAAGCACCCGAATCAGTCAGCGGAAATATTCACTTTCCACCAGCGTGGGCGGGAGGACTGATAGGAATGGGAAACAGGTCTAAGCGTTTTGCTTCCCTTCTTGTCAAAATTCCCCAACAACAGTCCTACAATCGGGCCATCGTCGATGGCCCCCAGTGAGCTGCCGCACACTGGACAGAAGGCCCTGCTCGAGAAATCTGAAGAGCGATAAAGTGCAGGTATGCCTCCTGGACCAGTCCATTCTACCGCGTCTTTGTCAAACTCAACCCACGGCAATGTAAGTGCCCCTGAATGTCGCTGGCACATGGTGCAGGAGCAGGTATGGGGCCTATGATGGGCCTCGCCCCTGGCGATAAAGCGGATGTGGCCACACAGGCAGCCGCCGTGGTATTCCCTCTCGGACATGGGGCTGCTCCTGGGTAAGAAAACATTTTGACACGATATGTTTGGTGATAATTCCCCGAACACCATCGATCATTCACCGACAGGCAAAAACTGGCGTATACGCCCAATCACAAATTACCGTGCTATACACGCGGCAAATCGCACCCCAGCGCCGCCCACTGCTTGGCATCCAGTGAGGCCGGCCGGCCCGGATGCTCGCCGAACAGATCAGATCGGCCACCTGCTGGCAACTGTAGCCACTGGTGACAAGCAAAAGTCCGTGCGATCGATGGCTGTAGCGCGACTCCCCGGTGCGTGCGATTTCTTGTTGGATCGCGATTCGCCCCGTTCACTTCGGTTTTTCTGAAACGATCGCCGAATAGCGAGTGCGAGGCGGCAAAGGATGACGTCTCCCAATACCAGTCTCGTTCCGGTTTTGGGATCGAGTCGTCGACGCCTTGAGAATCCGCTCCGCGGAATTCGGTGATGATGCAGGCGCGTCGCTGTAAGGTACAGGGAGGAATTAAGGTAGTAGAATATTTCCTGTTCCTCCATATCATCGCACGGTGGCTACGCTGTGCGCGCACCTCTACTACCTCCTTGATATTCAGATCGTTGTGTGTAAATCGGTATGATTGCGCTGATATGACCACGGCGTCGGCAGCTTTGTCGGAAGAGGCAAGAACAATTTCGATAGAGATTATAATGACATCAGGGATAACGAAACGATGACACTTGTTCGTCATTGAAATTTTTTGGGAGTCTGCTCGTGGATATCCATGCGGCAATTAATGAATGGCGGCAAGTTCTTGGGGAATCCAGGGTCTTGAGCGATGCCCAGGCGCAGGCCTCATACGGCGTGGATGCCAGCGCGATAGTGCGGAGGATTCCCGCGGCGCTGAAGATCGCCGATGCGCAGACCTTGCCTTCGGTAATGCGCATCGCCAAGCAATACGGTGTTTCCGTGTATCCGATCAGCACAGGCAAAAACTGGGGGTACGGAACGGCCTTGCCGGCGACTGATGACTGCGTCCTGCTCGATCTTGCGGAGATGAACAGAATTCTTCACTTCGACTCGGAGCTGGGAGTGGTGACGCTCGAACCGGGCGTCACACAGGCCTTGCTGGCGGATTTTCTGGACAACGGCGGCCATCCCTTTCTCGTACCGGTCACCGGCGCCGGACCGCAGTGCAGCGTGTTGGGCAATGCTCTCGAGCGGGGTTACGGCGTGACGCCTTTTATCGATCATTTCGGCGCGGTGACCGATCTGGAAGCGGTCCTGGCCGATGGCAGCATCTACCGCACGGCGCTGCGCGAAGCGGGGGGCGAGGATCTGGCGCGCCTTTTCAAATGGGGAATCGGTCCATACCTGAACGGATTGTTTACCCAAAGCGGCTTCGGCATCGTTACGCGCATGAGCATCATGCTTGCCAGGCGCCCGGATTGCGTCAAGGTCTGTCTGTTCAGCCTCAAGGACGATGCGTTGCTGGAGCCGGCGGTCGAGCGGATCCGCACTATCCTTAACCGTCTTCCGGGAACGATCGGCGGGATCAACCTGATGAACCGGCACCGTGTTCTGGCGATGTCGGCACCGTTTCCAAAAGAGCAGCTCGGGCCGGATGGGCGCATTCCCTTGCCAGTGATCGAGAAGCTCGGGCGGCAATACCAGATCTTACCCTGGACGGGGTTTGGCACGCTTTATGGGACCAGGAGGGTGGTGGCCGCCGCGCAGCGCGAAATACGATCGATCCTGCGCGGAGTAGCCTCCCGGCTGCTATTTCTCAGCCCCCAAAATGCCCGGACCTTGGCCGGCCTGGCCCGTCTTCTCCCGGGCGCACCCGGCAGACGCCTGGCCAGCACGGCCGGCACGCTCGCCAAATCCCTGGAACTGGTGGCCGGCCGCCCCAACGAGACGGCCTTGCCCCTGTGTTACTGGCGCAATCCGAAAGGGCCGCAAGGCCGCTGGATGGATCCGGCCCGTGACGGTTGCGGCCTGCTTTGGTATGCGCCGCTGGTGCCGATGCGTCCAGCCGACGTTCGTACTTACATTGAAATGGTTATCCGGGTGGCGGCGCGACATGGACTGGAGCCGTTAATCACCTTCACCTCGATCAGCGACAAGCTGTTCGATAGCACGGTGCCGTTGATTTTCCAGCGCGACAGCCAGGAGGCGGCCGAGGCCGCGATGGCTTGCTACAAGGAGTTGATGGACGAGGGACGGGCGATTGGCTGTTTCCCTTATCGGGTCGGAGTCAATTCCATGACCAATCTGTCGGGCCGCCTGGATGTGTCCCGGGCTCTGCACGCGAGACTGCGCCAAGCGGTCGATCCCGATGGGATCGTGGCTCCGGGGCGTTATATCTGATGAAGATATGTCGATTTTTTTTACATCGGTGGTAATGATAACCATTTTCAATTAAGTGTTTTTGTCTTTTTTTATCAAAAAAATATATTTAAAATAAGGAGTTATTTTTTTTCATAGTCTCTGGCACAGGTTTTGCTTTTGTGTTGGCGTGCTGGCCTTCGGGAAAGCAAAATCAACAAAGGAGACTTTTATGAATCTGTTCAAAAAAACGATCGCCGGCACGGCCCTAGCCTTGACTCTCACCGCCGCTCAAGCGACGGTGGTTACCGTCGACGGCGTGACGTGGGATACGGATGCAGCGACCGACTTTACCTCGCAATCCATCAACCTGCGCCAGTTCATCAATACGACAGACGGTACGCTGAGCGGTTTTGGCGTCATCACGGCCTTCAACGGTACCGGACAGTCGGAATTCTGCACCGGGTGCGAATTGACCTTTCAATTCGGTGGTTTTACTCTAGCCGGTAGCACCATCATCCCAAGTATCGGGCAGAACACAAGCTATACCGATGGCTGGGTCAAAGTCTATGTGGGTGCTTTTGAAATAACCAATCCCAACGATTACAACGCACTGACGTGGGCTAACACGGGCAATGGCGATCTGTTCCTGGATCTGGCCCTGAATGGCGATTTCCTGGGGACGCGTTATGCTGCATCCGGCCTTTCCGGACTCGGCCTGTTCGATGTGGTTGGCGGCTTGGCGGCCGGTTATTTCAACACGAATACCCAGGAGAACGGCGCGGACATCAGCTTTTCGTCGAGCCTGACGTTCCGCCATGGCAGCATCGCCGACATGTCCGGTACCGGCAATATGTCCGGCGATACGACGCCGCCGCTCACCACCGATGTTCCCGAACCGGCTTCCCTGGCGCTGCTGGGTGTCGGTCTGCTCGGTTTGGCCGGTTCGCGCCGCCGCAGCACCAGCAAATAATGAAATCAGCTAGTGTAGTGTTGCACGCAAATATGCACATATAAAATCCAGTAGCAGAGCGGCTTTAAAGGCATTTTCTATGTGCAATCAAGAACGCACCACTACACTAGGATTTGCGAGTCTGAACCGGGGCTGTGAAAGCAGCCCCGGTTTTTGCGTCTGTCGCCTCCGCGGGGGCTCGACATACCCCGATCGATCATCAATTACGGTTGGTTGTGCCGCCCGCCTAGACTTGCTGCCGGCTTCAGCGGCGCGGGAACGGCTGTGCCAAAGGGGTGTGTCGGGTTTTTTTACACTAACGGGCTTGTGGATATTGCCGGCATTTTTTTTTTCGTCTCTTAGAGGGAAAAACTATATTTAAAATAGGGTCTTATGTGTTTTCTTGTGGTCTCTGGCATAAACGTTGCTCTGATGTAGGCGTGCTGCCCTCGGGGAAAGCAAAATCAATAAAGGAGACTTTCATGAATCTGATCAAAAAAACGCTAGTTGGCGCGTCGCTCGCTCTGACCTTGTGTGCCGCTCAGGCAACGACGGTTACAATTGGCGACAAATCCATGACCTGGAACATGGTGGATGATCCCAGTCAATTCTGGAGCCAGGGGATCGGTGTGCATCAATACATCGCCGCTGATGGTTCTTTGAGTGGTATTGGCCTGATCTACGATTTTAACGATAACTCTGGCTATTGCACGAATTGCTCGCTGGTATTCACGTTTGGCGGCTTTGACCAGGTGGGTGGGGGTACCCCGCTTACAAGTGGCATGTCGTATGACTACCAAAATGGCTGGGTAAATGTCTATATGGTCAGCAACGTTGGCACTGCCACGGGATATGACTCGTTTTCGGCATGGATGACTGCCAATACTGATCAACTTGTCAATGAAAACCTGTTTTTGAGCCTGTCGCTTCATGGCTATTTTACCGGTACGGTCCAATCTGCAACCAGTCTTTCGGGTCTCGGCCTCTTTGATGTATCAGGTGGTGCGGCTTCTACCTACTTTGACACCAACTGTGTTGCCAGCGCTAGTGTCACTGGCGTATGTAATGACGATCCCAGTAACGCCGACATTAGCTTTTCGGCAAGTCTGACGAGACCGTACGGTGGCCTTGAGCACATGGCGGGTACTGGCAATATGTGGGGCTGGACCACTGAAGGCCAACAGATTCCGGAACCGGCCTCCTTGGCTTTGGTTGGACTCGGGCTGTTGGGAGCGGGTGCGTTGCGCCGCCGTAGCGCCAAGTAACAGGAAGCATGCAAGCTCGGGAGGTAAGAATTCCGCCTGAGTGATAGCCGATCTGAACGATGCCTGTTGTCGAGAGACGACAGGCATCGTTGTTTATGGCGGGCGGCTTCGTGGAGGCATGTTGGTCGTTTCCCTGATGGCGGCCTACGCTGGTGTCAACCTTCAAGAGCGACGGTTATCAAAAGCCAAGCGAATGATAGGAGTAACAGGGGCAGACAGGGCAATCGCATTTGGCCCAGAAGAGGAGTTTGGTCCGGCAATCAGGAATCCGATCGTCGGTTTTGCGTCGTGAGCGCGGACTGTGCTTGGGACAACTCCTATGTTGTGTTACAGCGCGCTCGGAAGAGCGAGTCAGTCAGGTTCAGCGCACAAAAGCGTCGACCAGAACAACCCATGGCAATAAGCCAACGAATAGTTGAAGAGCAACGGAAACCATACGTTGCCATGGCTCGCGTATGACAGATTCAAAAGCGGTAAGGGTAGGGGAAGGCATGTCTTTGAGGAACCACACGAAACCGAGCAGTGGCATGCCAAGAAAGAGCACTGCGTGGATCACCGCGAGATTCTCGGAAAGCGGTGCGAAGAGCAGCGACAATAAAATTAGAACGCCGACCGGGATATTCGATCTTCCGAAGAAAAGCAGGACCCGTCCATCCGGCTGTGCGGCGACAACCTCGCGAAAATAGCGGGAAACTGGCCAGCGCGATACGTCTTCGAATGGTTCGGACATGGAAACCAACGATATTCTCATTTGGAAATAACGGCAATGGCTTTGTGTCGTGCTATTAGGGAGAAACCACGATTACGATTGGTGAGCAGTTCCCGTTTCCGGCGTTGGATCGGGGCGGCTGGCTGTTGGAGAGACAGAGGAAAGCGGGATGGCTGGCGGTGAAAAGGGAACCCGACCACGAGGAGATGGAATTTTTTTTAGATGGCTTGGAAAACGGTGTCCCCTATTGTTTCCGTTTTTTGCCGGAGCCGTCGCCGGCGCTCGAGAAAAATCAGGCAGAATGCGTGCGGTGGACTTTCATCGAATTCGTTCCGGATGGAGACTCTTGTGAAGATCGTGAGCAAGCGGATGTGTGTTGCTGCAAGGATGCAGCGCAACGTTGTTATCGTTTTTTCTGCACTGTTGGTTGCCGTATGCGCGCAGGCAGCGCCGGTCGAACACTGGACATTGCCCAACGGCGCGCAGGTCTATATGGAGAGCCTGAAGCGGGAGGAGGCGAGATCGATGGTGGGAGTGCAGATCGATTTCGCCGCCGGTAGAAGATACGATCCGCCTTCCCTGCCCGGGCTTGCCAACATGGCGGTGCTGATGGCAAGGAAAGGGGTTGGTGCTCGGGGAGCGGAAGGCGCACTCGATGAGGCCGCTGTGAACAAAACCTGGGCGGACTTGGGGGCGAAGTTCGCTGTGAGCGCCGACCGGGAGCGCATGCGTTTCACGTTGCTGATGAAGGATCCCATGCAGGTCGGTCATGCGACGGCACTCGCGGCGCGCGCTATCGGCGAGCCGGCGTTCAAGGCTGACGTGTGGCTCGGCGAGCGCAAGACCATTCAGGGCAATCTCGAAAAGCTTAAAGGGGATCCGATTGGCGTGGCCGAACAGATTGGGGGTATGCGGGAGCGGGGAATCGATCCTGGAACACGGTTCAGCGTGCAGAGCATAGGGCGGATACAGATCGAGGACGTGCGCCGGTTTTATGAAGATAACGTTGTGCCGTGCCGCGCCAGGGTCAGCATCGTTGGCGAGCTTACGCGCGAGCTGGCCGACAAAATCGCCGCCAGGATGCTTTCCCGCTTGCCCGGGCAGGACCGCAAGTGCGCGATTCCTGCTCGCGAAAGCCGGCACGCGGCGCCGAGCGGACCGGACCGCGCGGTCGTCGCCGCCGCGCCGGAAAGCGCCATCCGTATCGGCCTGGATTCTCCGCCGATGGACAGCCCCGATTACTTCGCGTTGGCCATGGGCGTCCGTATCCTGGCCGACGAGGGGTTCCAGCGGCGGTTCGATGAATTGGCCAACAAGAAAATCGACAAGGACCCCGATTTCACCGGGTTCGCCTACTCCAATCTGGACGAGCGCAGGCTGCGTTTTCACATGATGGGTCGGCCGGATCAGGTGGATGAGCTGATCCGGATCGCGCGGGAAGCGTTCGCGAGTTTCGTGGCTGAGGGGCCGACCGAGGCCGAGCTGGAGGATGCCAAGGCGAGGATGGCGCACGAGTTCCAGAGGCAGGGCGTGTACGCTGACGAACGGCTCGCTAGCCTTTCCGAGGCGGTCTGGAACGGTCTGCCGCCCGATTGGATGGATGCGCGGAACGCACGGGCCGATGCGGTTACCGCCGCGCAGATCAAGGAAGCCTTTGCCCGTTTCTACCCGCCCGAGCGCCTGTTGGTTGCTATAGCGGGGCAGGACGCCAAGCGGGATGCGGGCGCGAAAAACGCCAGTGGCAAATAGGGGGCAGGAGGCAATTGTTCACATGCTCATGTGTTGCATCCGGGCAATAATGGAAATTGCGTCGCGCCTGGAATAATAGTGGGTAACCCTGTTGCCGGTTGGCAAATCGTCATCAGCTCCTGACTGGCGTCTCAGGCAATCCGGCCCGCTCAGTTTAATGTCATATAGCTTAGGGAGAAGCAACCGTGAAAGCAATAAGAAGTTTATTCCTCGCAATGGCTTTTCTGATGAGCCCCGCCTTTGCCGAAGCCCAGGGAATCACGGAGAAGGCCGTGAAAGAGCTGATGCAGAAAATGGATAGGGCCACTGCCGGCAAGGATGCAAATTCCGTCGATCGGATGCTGAGCGAGAATGTGGCTATCACCGTAAGAATTTCGGCCGGCGGCAATACGCAAACTACGCGGATGAACAAGGCCGAGTACATGGCGAATCTGAGAAATGCGTGGGCGGCGGCGTCCAATTACTCGTATCGCAGAAACAACGAGAGCATTGCCATATCCGGAAACACGGCAACGGTCTCGGCCGACGTTACGGAAAGCATGACCGTCAGCGGTCATACGATACGCACCCAGACCAGGGAAACCGCAACCATAGAGCTTGT
>JAVBSG010000022.1:0-41012 GCA_031547245.1 Propionivibrio sp. | reverse complement strand
AATTTCGTCTCCTACGCCGAGGTCGATTGGGGCGGCGTCATGGCCGCCGCCGTCGCCATCATGACCCCGGCCATCATCCTCACCATGATCTTCCAGAAGTATGTCGTCAAGGGACTTACCATGGGGGCGGTTAAGGGGTAGAAAACGACGGATACTGCGCGTGGCCGACCGCCTCTTGCTGAAAAACTGGCTTACCGATCGCGGGTCGTTGACACGGCGGCTCTCTGCCGCCGGAGAGTTTTCCATGGCGCTGCTTGCCCAACGCCTGGCGCTGCCGACACGCGATGAAGCGCACGCGCTCGGACAGACGCCGGGCCGACTCGTCTGGGTGCGCGAAGTCACGCTGTTCTGCGACAACCGGCCTGTCGTCTTCGCTCACAGCGTTCTTCCTCGCTTCCCCCGCGGCCCGCTTACGCGCGGCCTGATGCACCTCGGCCGCTGCCCTCTCGGGGCGCTTCTTTTCTCGCATCCTGGGTTTTTGCGAGGCCGGCTCGCCGCGCAGCGGCTCGACCGCAGGCACGCGCTTTTCCCCCGTGCCATCGACGCACTGCAACTGCGCGAGAAACCCCCGGCAATACTCTGGTCCCGGCGCTCCGGTTTTTCCTTCAAGACGCAGACGCTGCTGGTCACCGAAATCTTCTCGCCGGAAATCCTCCGAATCCGATTCTGAAGAGGTTGGTGCATATATATGTCTACGACCAGTTTCTTCCATTTCTTCCATTTCCATTTCTTCCATTTCCTCGACAGCAACGCATTAGCCCTGTACAATGCCGCGCTCGTTGTTGCCAACCCATCCGATTGGCCCACAACGCTACGTATTGCGCGAACCTGACCGCTATCAAAGTTCTATTGCCTTCCGGTGCAAACTCATCGAGCACCGTTCCGGCACCAGGCTTTCTGCCAAGAAGTCCCGGATTCTCCCGTTTCAGAGGATCTTCTCCTTGTACTGACCGGTTGGTGTGCATTTTCGAACCGCCATGCCCGACATGGCGGCTCCAACCATGATGAAAGAGAAACATGACCTTCGCAGAAACAGGACTCCACGAGTCTATCCTCAAAGCATTGTCGGAAGCGGGTTACAGCGCTCCCACCCCGGTGCAGGCACAAGCCATTCCCGCCGCCCTTGCCGGCAGCGATCTTTTGGTTTCATCGCAGACCGGTTCGGGCAAAACCGCCGCATTCATGCTTCCGGCATTACACCGGTTTGCATCGCAGGAAAGCCGTCCGGCGGCGACCGCGCCGGCCCGCACTGCGAAACAGGAACGGCAATCGGCAAAGGCCAGGGGGAAGGAGCGCCCGCGCTTTCAGCCGGCGCGGCCGAAAATGCTGGTCCTTGCGCCAACCCGCGAGCTGGCCATGCAGGTGACCGCCGCCACCGAAAAATACGGACGCTATCTCCGGCGCCTGAAAGCCGTCGCCATTCTCGGCGGCATGCCATATCCGAAGCAGATGGAACTGCTTTCGCGCAATCCGGAAATCCTCGTTGCCACCCCCGGCCGGCTGATCGATCACATGCAATCGGGCAAGATCGATTTTTCGGAATTGCAGATACTGGTGCTCGACGAGGCGGACCGCATGCTCGACATGGGCTTTATCGAGGATATCGAGAAGATCGTCGCCGCCACGCCGGCATCGCGCCAGACGCTGCTCTTTTCGGCCACGCTTGATGGCATGGTGGGCAGGATCGCGCAAAACATCACGCGCGAAGCTCTGCGGATCAGCGTCGCAACCGCGCAGATGAAGCACGAGAACATCGAGCAGCGCATGCACTTCGTCGACAATCTCTCGCACAAAAACCGCCTGCTCGATCATCTGCTGCGCGACGTCGGCATCGATCAGGCGCTCGTCTTCACCGCCACCAAGCGCGAAGCCGATACGCTATCCGACCGCCTGAACCTGGCCGGCTTCAACGCCGCCCCGCTGCACGGCGACATGCCCCAGGGAGCGCGCAACCGCACACTGAGCGCGATGCGGCGCGGCCAAATCCGCATTCTCGTCGCCACTGACGTTGCCGCACGCGGCATCGACGTGCCGTCCATCACGCACGTATTCAATTACGACCTGCCCAAGTTCGCCGAGGATTATGTCCACCGCATCGGCCGCACCGGCCGGGCGGGCCGCAGCGGCACAGCCGTTTCCCTGGTCAATCACGCCGAAAACATGCACGTCCGCAAGATCGAGCGCTTTACCAAGCAAACGATCCCGGTGGAAATCGTTGCCGGCCACGAACCCACGCAACGCCCCGCGGCCAAGCCGGCACGCGCGGCAAGGAAAAATACTGGCGGCAGCAGCGACCGTGCCGGAAAAAATGCCCGCAAGGGCAGGCATGGCGGAGAGAACAAACCGCAGGGACATGGTTTCGACCGCTCCAAAAAGCCTGGAATTCCGCAACGCCAGCCCGCCAAGGCCGCTCACGGCAAACCGGGCCGGAGCGCTGTGTCCCGGTAATCCGGCGGATAGTCCGTCCTGAAATCAGCAGGCGATTCGTTGCGCGAAATGCGCCGAATCGCCCCAGGCATGCCGTTCGATCCGGCGGCCGATGGCCGCTATACGGCTTTCCAGTTCCGCGGTGCTTTGCTCGAAAGAATCGTCCAGCCCCGGCTTGCCGTCGTATAGCGTATACATGCGCCGTACGCGCGGCGGCGTCACCTGCGGCATGACGACGTTGGCGCCGTAACGCAATCCCTGTTCGCGCCCGTCTTCGGCCATCGCCTCCAGCGCCGTGGTCGAGGCGATATTGACGTTGCGCAGCAGCAGGCGGGCGGCTGCGATCATGCGCAGCCCGAGGCGCAGCCGCTTTTCGGCAGCCGGTATCCGCGGCCCTTCCGGCAGGGCAGCCTGCGCATGCGGGATGTAGGGCCCCATGCCTATCATGTCGACGTCCATCCGCCGGAAAAACAGCAGATCGTCGATCAAATGATCGATGGTTTGCCCCGGCAGCCCGATCATCACACCGGTGCCCACCTGGTAGCCGATCTCCTTCAGCTTGCCGAGGCAAGCCATGCGCGTTTCATGCCGCTGATCCTGTGGATGCAGCGCCGCGAAAAGTTCCGGCGATGAGGTCTCGATGCGCAGCAGATAGCGGTGCGCCCCCGCACTGAACCATTCGGCATATGTTTCCGGCGTCTGCTCGCCGGTTGAGAGCGTGATCCCCAGGCCATCCGGCAGATCGCCGGAGAGCGTTGCGGCCTTGACAGCGCGTATGGCGTCGGCGACGCGGCGCACGAAGCGCGTATCGCGCCGCTCACCCGACTGCAGGACCAGCGAACCGAAGCCCTTTTCAACGCATCGGCGGGCGCAGGCCACGATGTCGTCGAGCGTCAGGCTGTAGCGCTTCACTTCGCGGTTGCCGCGCCGTATGCCGCAGTAATGGCAATTGAGCGTGCAGCGATTGGAAAATTCGACAAGCCCGCGCAGGCGCACGGCATTGCCGCAATGGACCAGCAACGTTTTTTCCGCCGCCGCGCGGACCACCTCGGCGTCAACGGGATCATCCGTCGCCAGTATCCGCCGCAAGATGCTCCTGGTATCCGAATCGCTCAGCCGCGCCGCCCAATCGCCGGTCAGCGCCTCGACGCTGAACGGCGCGTTTTCACGAACGGCCATGGTAAGCCGCAAGCGCCTCGGGGAAAACGGCCAGCGAGCGTTCGAGCACGCCCTGCGCAACCGAGATGGCCATGCCGTAGTTGGTCATCGGCACGCCCTGGGACGCCGCCCGATACTGGCGGGCCAGCATCTGCCGGCGGGTAATCATGCAGCCGCCGCACTGTACGACAAGCGCATACGGCGAGAGATCCTCGGGGAAATCGCGCCCCGATTTGACGTCGACCTCCAGCGGTCCGCCCGCGAACTGGCGCAGCCAGTTCGGAATCTTGACGCGGCCAATGTCATCTTCCTGCGGGTGGTGGGTGCAGGCTTCGGCAATCAGCACACGGTCATTCGGCCGCAGGCGGGAAATCGCTCCCGCCCCATGCGCCAGCCCGAGCATATCGCCCTTGAAGCGCGCCATGAGAATCGAGAAGGTCGTCAGCCGGATTTCCGGCGGCGTATCGGCCACCACCTTCTTCACCACCTGCGAATCGCAGACGACGAGTTGCGGTGGCGCCGTCAGCCGCTCAAGGCTCCGCGCCAGCGCGTTTTCCTTGACCATCAGGCTGACCGCATTGCCGTCCAGGATGTCGCGCAAGGCCTGCACCTGCGGCAGGATCAGGCGGCCTTTCGGTGCGCCGAGGTCGATCGGCACGACGAGTACGACCATGTCGCCCGGCCCGATCAGGTCGCCGAGCAGGCGCAGCTCGTCGGCGGGATTTTCCGGCGCCAGACGAATCAGCGCTTCCTTGAGCGCGTCGATGCCTTGGCCCCGGGCAGCGGAAAGCGTCACCGTTTCGATCTCTTCCGCATCGAGCCGGGCGCGCTGCTGCGAAACCGGCGAGTTTTCATCGACGAGGTCGGCCTTGCCGAACACCACGGCGAATGGAATTTGCCGTTCGTGCAGCTCGTTCATCAACGCGTTTTCGAGCGCGCCCAGGCCGTCCACATCGGCGACGATCAAGGCTATGTCCACCCGTTCAAGCTCGGCGCGGGTTTTTTGAACGCGCAGCCGCCCCAGTTCGCCCTCGTCGTCCAACCCCGCCGTATCGATGAACACGACGGGGCCGAGCGGCGCCACCTCGCAGGCCTTCTCGACCGGGTCGGTCGTCGTACCGGGATGCTCGGAAACGATCGAGATCGACTGCCCGGTCAGGGCGTTCATCAACGTCGACTTGCCGCTGTTGCGCCGGCCGAACAGGCCGATGTGCAGGCGCAAGCCTTTCGGAACGCCTTGCCGGCCACCTTGAAAGCTATCGGACACGGGATTTCCCTTCAGCAGAAAACGTCGCGCTTGCCGGCGCGGATATGCGCCAGCATTTTTTCGGCATTGCGCCGCGTCTTGTCCGCCATGCAGCCCAGCTCCTGCGCGATGGCCGTTTCACCGGCCTGGCAAGCGGCTCCGGAGGCGTAATCGATCAGATATTCCTGAAAGGTCGTCACCGCGTTCGGGTCGCACTTTTGCTTGATCAGCCCCGGTTTCGCGAGATCCATGAAATCCTTGCCGGTGCGCCCGAGGCGGTAGCAGGCGGTGCAAAACGATGGAATGAAGCCCATCGCCGCCAGCTCCCGGATGACTTCATCGAGCGAGCGGTGATCGCCGAGCTGGAACTGCCCGGCCGCCGTATCGCCGGCGCTGTAGCCGCCTGGGTTGGTGCGGCTGCCGGCGGAAATCTGCGAGACGCCGAGCAGGCAGCATTCGCGGCGGATGGCCGCCGACTCGCGTGTGGACAAAATGATACCGGTATAAGGCACGGCAAGGCGCAGAATGGCGACGATTTTTTTGAAATCGTCGTCGCTGACCGGGGACGGCGGCGCCATCGACATCGCTGAGCCGTCCGCCGGCTCCATGCGCGGCACGCTGATGGTGTGGCAACCGACGCCGAACTCCGCTTCGAGGTGGCGGATGTGCTGCATCAGGCTGAGGATTTCGAAGCGCCAGTCGTGCAGCCCGAACAGCACCCCAATGCCGACATCATCGATGCCGGATTGCATGGCGCGGTCGAAGGCAGTCACTCGCCAGTCGAAGTCGCGTTTTTTGCCGGCCAGATGCACGGCGGCATAGGTTCCGCGGTGGTAGGTTTCCTGGAACAGCTGGTAGGTGCCGATGCCGGCTTCCTTGAGCTGCGCGAACTCCTCTCGGGTCAAGGGCGCGAGGTTGACGTTAAGGCGGCGGATGTGGCCGTGCGCTTCGGTGACGGAATAGACGGCGCGGATGGCATCGAGAATGTAGTCGAAGCCGCCGCGCGACGCCGAATACCCCTCCCCGGCCACCATCAGCAGCCGCTTGTGGCCCTGCCGGACGAGCTCAAGCGTCTCGCGGCGGATGCCGTCCATGTCGAGCGCCGTGCGCGGCAGGGCCTTGTTGGTCGAACGGAACGCGCAGTAGGCGCAATCGTTGCCGCACACATTGGAGATGTACAGCGGCGCGAACAGCACCATCCGCCGACCGTAGATTTCCTCCTTGACCCAGCGTGCCGTGGCAAAAAGCTCCTCGGCCAGTTCCGGCGCATCGATTCCGCACAGCGCCGCCACCTCCGCCATCGTCAGGCCTTTCAGCTCACGCGCTTTGGCCAGGACTTCCCGTACATGCCCGGCGTCGCCCCGATTGCCGGCCGACCCCAGAACCGTTTCAACCTCCGCCGCGGCCAGCCAGTCGGCCACGGACTTTTCCATCACTTCCATACATCCTTCCTTCCACGGCCGGCGGACGCGCGCATCCGCCAGCCAATCTTACTTTCCGACGCCTTCCTGTTCGCGCAATTCCCGCCACTCTTCCCTGATATCGCTCTCTGCACCGAAGGGGCGCGAAGCGTAATGCGTATGCAGCATATGGTGCGCCTTTGCCGAATGCGGCGCTTCGAGATAATCGGCGTACAGCTGCTGCACCTGTTTGTTGTTGTGTGACTGGCGCACCTTGGCGTTGCGATCGATGTTGAAGATCGTCTCGCGGCGTTTCATCGCATAGGGGATATACGCCTTCTTCGAACGCAGCGTGCCGCCGCCATCGACGCAGCCGCCCGGACAAGCCATGACCTCGATGAAATCGAAATCCGCCTGGCCGGCAAGCACCGCTTCGACCAGCGCACGCGTGCCTTTCAGCCCGTGGCTCATGGCCACCTTGATTTCGCCGTAGTTGCCTCCCAGGTTGACGTGGGCCGAACGCACGTTGTCGAAACCGCGCAGCTGGCTCACCTCGATGTGCTCCAGTTCCTTGCCGTTGACCACGTAGTACATGGTGCGCACCGCCGCCTCCATGACGCCGCCCGTCGTGCCGAAAATCGCGCCGGCGCCGGAATATTCGCTCATCAGCGGGTCGTCGTAGGCCGACGGTTCGAGCGTCTTCAGGTCGATCCCTTCGCGGCGCAGCAGGCGGGCGAATTCGCGCATGGTCAGCACGATATCGACGTCCGGCAGACCGTCGCTTTGCAGAGCCGGACGCGCCGCCTCTTCCTTCTTGGCGGTACATGGCATGATCGAGATGACGCGCATTTTTTTCGGATCGAAACCGCGCTTCTCGGCGAGATAAGTCTTGGCGATCTTGCCGACCACTGCCTGGGGCGAACGCGTCGAGGAAAGGTGCGGCATGATCTCCGGGTAATGCTTCTCGGCGAAGTTGATCCACGCCGGGCAGCAGGAGGTGAAGACCGGGCGTTTTTTCTCGGCCAGCTTGCCGAGCAGTTCCGTGCCCTCCTCCATGATCACCACATCGGCGCCGAAATTGGTATCCAGGATCACGTTGGCGCCGATATTGCGCAACGCCGCGATGATCTGGCCCTCGACGTTGGTGCCCGGCGGCAGGCCGAACTCTTCGCCGAAACCGACGCGGATGGCCGGGGCCACCTGGAAAACCGTGATGATTTCCGGATCGGCCAGGCAATCGAGCACGTCCTGCGTCTGATCGCGCTCGGCCAGAGCGCCGGTCGGGCAGACCATGACGCATTGGCCGCAGGTCACGCAGGGCGAAACCTCCACCTTGCCGCCGCCCTTGAGCTGCACGCCCGCGGTGCGCCCCCAGCCGTTCATCTCCAGCGCATCGATGCCCTGCACGTTGCGGCAGACGGCCACGCAACGCTGGCAGCGAATGCAGCGGCTGCGGTCGTAAATGATCGGCTGGCTGCCGGTATCGGGCTGCAGATCCTTCCACCCCTCGGTGTAGCGGAAGCGGATCTGCTTCAAACCCACCGAGTTGGCCGCCGTCAACAGTTCGCAATTGCCGTTGCGCGGGCAGGTGGAACAGTCCTGATGATGGTCGGCCATCGTCATTTCCATCTGCAGCTGGCGGCTCTCCTGCACGGCATGCGTGCGGGTCATGACGCTCCAGCCCTCGCCGATCGGCGTATCGCACGCCGTCAGGTATTCCGCCTCCTCGGTTCCGGGGCGGCGCACTTCGACGACACAGATGCGGCAGGTGCCCGGCGCATGATCGATGTCGTTCAGCTCGCACAGTGTCGGAATGTGGATGCCGTTGCGGCGGGCAACGGCAAGAATGGTTTCATTGGCTTCAAACGTATAGTGTTGACCGTTGATCGTAGCGCGCATGATCGTTTACCCCGCAATACTGGTTTGTCTGACGGTGTTCCTGGCCTCGGGCCGCAGCACCTTGCCGGTCACCAGCGAATAGAGCCGGTAGCAGCGCAGGCAGCGGCTGGCTTCGGCATACGCCGCGTCCTTGTCCAGCGTTCCGTCGACCTCCTCGAAATTGCGGATGCGCTCGTCCGCGTCGCGTTCGGGAACGCCGGCGCGCGGCTTGTTCAATGGCGGAAGCTCCAGGCATTCGTCGATCAGCAGTTTGTTTTTTTCCAGGAACCTCTGCAAGCCCAATTCCGGCCGCGTGTGGATCCGTCCGTCCAAAAGATAGTCGCGGATGCTGATGGCGGCGCGTTCGCCGTGGTCGAGCGCGTTGACCAGCGTCAACGGCCCGAGCACGCAGTCGCCGCCGGCAAAAACGCCCGGGCGCGAAGTTTCCAGGGTATCCGGGTTGACCTTGACGCAGAACCAGCGGTCCAGCTCGATGCCGTCCTCCGGCCGCAGCACGTCCTTCTCCACCACCTGGCCGATGGCCGAAATCAGCATGTCGCAGGTCATCAGGGTCTCGGTTTCGTGCATCGGCACGACGTTGCGCCGCCCCCGGGAGTCCTGGTCGGTCTGCCGCATCTTGACGATCTTGATGCCGATCAGCTGGTCGTCCTCGATCACAAGTTCGGAAGGATTGGTCAGGTAGTGGAAAATGATGCCTTCATGCTCGGCGGCGACGATCTCCTCGCGGTCGGCAGGCATCTCGTCCCGCGTGCGGCGATAAACCAGGTGCACCGACTTCGCCCCCATGCGCCTGGCCGAGCGTATGCAGTCCATGGCGACGTTGCCGCCGCCGACGACCGCCACATCGCCCTTGACCTCGTACGGCTTGCCGTACTCGACGAAGTTGTGCACGCCGAGCAGGAAATCGATGCCGGAAACGTAGCCCTGGGGAGCGATATCCTCGTTCCGCACGCCCATCCGCGCCACCTTGCTGGCGCCATAGGCCAGGAAAACGGCATCGTAACCGCTGGCCAGCAGCTCATCGACCGTGAAATCCCGGCCCAGCACCTTGCCGTAGAAAATCTGGCCGCCCAACTGGCGGATGATGCCTTCGCTTTCCGCCTTGACGATCTTCTTGGGCAGCCGGTAGCTGGGAATGCCGATTGAGGCCATGCCGCCCGCCGACCGCTGGGCATCGAAGACATCGACCTGGATGCCGTCGAGCAACAGCTTGTAGGCGCAGGTGACGCCAGCCGGCCCGGCGCCGACGATCGCCACGCGCTTCTTGTGCTGCACCGGGCTCGGCGGGAATTTGAGGCTATCCTTGGCCAGCGCCTGATCGGCGGCATAGCGCTTCAACGCGCGGATGCTGACCGCCCCCTCCGCCCCCTTGCGGCGGCAGGCCTCCTCGCAGAAGCGCACGCAGACACGGCCGCAGGTCGCCGCCATCGGGTACTTGTCGAGCACCACGCCGAGCGCGAAATCGAACTTGCCGTTCTTGACCCCGTCGATATAGCGCGGCACGTTGATTTTCGACGGACAGGCCTCGACGCACGGCGCCGTGGTGTAGGTGAAACTGTGCTGGAAAACCGCCTGGGCAGGAACCATGGCCCGGAACTCGCTCCGGAAATGGCGCAAGGCGGCGAGCAGGCTGCGCGCACAGTGCTGCCCCATGCCGCAGAGGGAGGTCTGCGTGATCTGCCAGGCCAGCGCCTGCGCTTCGCTCAACGCCCCGGCCAGCGCACCGGCGGCGATGGCGCCAGCCGAAACGTCCCGGAGCAGGTCGCGCAGCCGTTGCGTGCCCACCCGGCACGGCGTGCAGCGCCCGCAGGATTCGTTGGCCGCCTGGTGCAAATACCGGCTGAACGCCTCGGCGAGATTGATCCCCTCATCGAGCACGAAAAAGCCGCGATCGGCTATGAACGCCTTGGTCGGCACACCCGGAGCGATTTCCTCCAGCCCTGCCAGCGCGTCGATTTCGCCTCGCGCCGGATCGCGACGTGCGTCGTAGACGACGTCATCCCAAACCCCATAAACGCAACGCCCCATCTCCCCTCCCCACAGTTTTAAGTAGGCGACGCGAACGCTGTCACTTCGTCCGTGCCGATATCCCTTTGGTAAAACTCAAAAGCATGCAGAAAAACAACCGGTTTACGTAAGTTTATAAAAACGGCTCGTTGAGCAATAGTAATTTCTTTTTAATGTTTCCGAAATCAAAACAAAACGGGCAACCGATTGTTGCCCGTTTTTTCACGGACCGCAAGCCGTGGAAGCGTTTATTCGATTCGGGAGACCGAACCATGACGAGACGGTATCGCTCGTACGGCAAACTGAGTGAAACGTAGAAACTGCTCAATCGCAAAACACCTACGCCAAGCCGTTCATTTGGAGCTCAGCTTGCGGACAGCTGTACAAAAATGCTAATTACATAAACCATCGCAATGGGAAGAGGCCCGTGTTATTGGTGCTGAATGTCGACGTCCAAGAGAAAGCCTAACGGCATAAACACTCTTCCATTTTTCTTCGACTTCTTTCGACGTCCATGGAATAACTCAATGACATAACATGTGGACAGGCCGCCTATCCGATACATAAGTGATATTCCATAGCAAAGCGATATAGCTGCTAGCGTCCAACGCCCCTTATGTAACAACACTCCGTGCTGCAATATGGTGGCCATACACCTGCCCTACGCGGTTGATGCGCGGCTAGCTGAAAGGGCGCCGGCCCTCCGTATTCACAATAACAAATATTGAAATGTGTCTGTCCGTTTCTTGTGGGTTTTCCCAGTAGTTCCTGGTGAACGCAGAGCCTCGCTCTCACATGCGAAAGGAGCATCGACCATGACAAAGAATTATTCTTCCTGGCTTGGGCTGGAGGGGAAAATATGTGCCGTGACCGGGGCCGCCAGCGGTATTGGAGCCATCATCGCCAGAGAACTGCTCCATGCGGGTGCGCGTGTGGCGCTACTTGATCGCGATGAGGAAAAGGCTCGCCGGCTTGTCGAATCGCTTGTCGCCGATTGCCATGACGCACAGGCCGTCGCGGTGGGGTGCGACACCTCCAGCACCGAAGAGGTGGCCGTTGCCGCAGATCGGGTCCTCGAAACCCTTGGCCTTTGCGATGTTCTTGTCAATAACGCCGGCATTTTGACTCCCTCCAGCCTGGATGCAGTGTCGCTGGACGACTGGAACAGGGTGCTGGCGGTCAATTTGACCGGCTACCTGCTGTGCTCCCGCAGCTTCGCGGTTCATATGGCCAGGAAAGGCGGCGGCGTTGTGATTCACGTCGCCTCGATTTCCGCCAGTTTCCCGCAAACGCATAGCGGCGCCTACAGCGCCGGCAAGGCGGGGGTGCTTCTGATGTCGCGCCAGATGGCAGTCGAATGGGGCGCAAAGGGCATTCGCAGCAATGCAGTCAGCCCCGGAATGATCCGCACCCCGCTTTCGGAGAAGTTTTACGAAGATGAAGACTTCCTGCAAAAACGTGCGGCAATGACTGCCAGCCGACGCATCGGCGAGCCGCTGGACATTGCCAATGCGGTCGTGTATCTGGCGAGTCCCCGAGCGTCCTATATCAACGGCGCCGAGTTGATGGTCGATGGCGGGATGTCATCCATATTGATGGACATGGTGCCGCGCCCGGGTTTTAACCAGACCACGTAGTGAAGGAAAGCAAGATGAATCAGGATCTTGAATGCGATCTGGTTATCGCCGGTTCCGGAGCGGCTGGTTTGGCAGCGGCGGTAACCGCCAAGAAACGCGGCCTCAACGTCATCGTCGTCGAAAAAGAGCCTGTTTTCGGGGGAACAACGGCCCTTTCTGGCGGTGTTCTGTGGATTCCTCTTTCTTCTCATGGGCGTAAGCAGAATCCCGGCGACACGCACGAAACGGTCAGAACCTATCTGAGGGAAGAAACGGGGCAGTTTTATGACGATGAGACGGTGGACGTCTTTCTTGAAAACGGACCACGAATGGTGGAGTTTTTCGAGAAGGAAACGGTAATGAAGTTCATTCCCACGCTCTATCCGGACTATCACTCGGCGAAGGAAGGCGGGGCGCAAATCGGGCGCTCGATTCTTGCCGAACCGTTTGACATTCGCGCGCTTGGGAACGATATGCAGCGGCTGAAACCGCCGCTCGAGACGATTACCTTCATCGGCATGATGTTCAATTCGTCGAACGCCGATCTGAAGCACTTTTTCCGTGCAACGAAGTCCCTCACGTCGTTCATTTATGTGGCGAAGCGCCTGCTGACCCATGTGAAGGAACTGGCGTTGTATCGCCGCGCCACCACGGTAACCAGTGGGAACGCACTATCAGCGCGGCTTGCCAAGTCCGTTTTGGACCTCGGCGTGCCGATCATGACGCAGACGCCGGCGCGGGAAATCATCTTTGAACAGGGGCGTGCCGTCGGAATGGTAGTGGGTGGCCCCGGAGATGAGCGCCGCATCAATGCCCGCCACGGTGTCGTGCTTGCCTGCGGCGGTTTCCCTCACGATTTGAAACGAATCGCCAGTGTTTATCCGCACCTCGCGCGCGGGGGAGAGCATCTTTCCCCGACCTCGGCAGGGAATACCGGCGATGGGGTGAACATGGCCGAAGCAGCAGGCGCAATGATGGATCTCAGTTTCAAGGACGCCTCGGCATGGATGCCAGTATCTCGCGTGCCCTACGGAGGCAGCCGCTTCGGCGTATTTCCCCATCTTCTCGACCGTTACAAGCCAGGGGTGATCGGCGTGCTGCAGAACGGCGAGCGTTTCACCAACGAATCGGAGTCGTATCATGACGTAGGCATGGAGATGATTCGCGCCTGCGAAAATTTTCCGCAGACGGCCATGTGGCTTGTCTGTGACAGAAAGACGCTGGCCAAGTACGGCCTGGGTTATGTCAAGCCTGCACCCGTGCCCTTCGGGCGTTTCGTCAGAAACGGCTACCTGATCAAAGGCGACACGTTGGCTGAGCTGGCGGTCAAGGCCGGTATCGATGCCGCCGGCCTTGTAAAGACAGTCAGCGAATACAACGTCGGCGCCGAGCGTGGTGAAGACCCGCGCTTCGGCCGCGGCGGCACGGCGTTCAACCGCTATCTCGCCGATCCCGATAACAAGCCCAATCCATGCGTGGCGCCGATCCGCCATGGGCCGTTCTTCGCCGTCAAGCTCGTCATGGGGGATCTGGGAACCTTTGACGGCATCAAGACTACCGTCTTCGGCGAAGTGCTCCGGCAGGACGGGTCGGTCATCGAAGGACTGTACGCCACTGGCAATGACCGGGCCAGCATGATGGGAGGAAACTATCCGGGCGCCGGCATCACTCACGGCCCGAACATGACGTTTGCCTTCGTCATGGCGAATCGCATCGCGGACGGCGTTGCCGAAAAGAAAGGAGTTGGCGCATGACCAAGAGCATTGTCCCGGCGGCATCGCTACCGCTGATCGACCACCGGATATACACGATTCGCCTGCGCAAGATGAACGAGTTTCTGGAGGTATTCGACAGGCTGGCGATGCCCATTCTGCTGGAGACTTTGGGAAATCCGATCGGAATTTACACCAGCCAGGTCGGCCCGTTGAATCAGGTCATACACCTCTGGGCTTATGCGGACATGGCCGATTACGAACGTCGTGGCCGGAAACGGGATAGCCACCCGGATTTTCCTGCTTATCTGGCGGCTTCCGCCGATCTGATCGTGGCGCAGGAGAACCGCTTGATCAGGCGGGCGGATCTGCCAAGCATGTGCGGGAGGTAAATCATGGCGCATTACTGCCGGATTCAATCGGGGCGACGCGTCGCCATCGTCACCGGCGCGGCGGACGGCATTGGCTGGGCAACGGCGCAGATCCTGGCCAGAGAGTCGTACCGCGTGGCGCTGATGGATATCGACGGTGGACGGGTTCGCGCCCGTTGCGTCGAACTCGGCTCCGAACATGTCCACCATCAGGCCGATGTCACGGTTCAGGCCGAGGTCGAGGCTCTGGTACAGGATGTTGTCGAGCATTACGGGCGTCTGGACGTTCTGGTGAATAACGCGGGTATCGCGGATCAGCCGCGGCCAACGCTCGAACAGAGTCTGGAAGGATTCGAAAAAGTGCTCGGTGTGCATCTGCACGGAACCTTCATCTGCAGCCGCGAAGCCGCACGCGTGATGGCCGCGCAACAAGACGGGGGAGCAATCGTCAACCTGGCGTCGATTGCCGCCTTCGCCGGCATTCCCGGCCGCAACGCTTATGGCGCGGCCAAGGCGGGCATCAGCGCCATGACGCGTTCCATGGCCTGCGAGTGGGCGCGCCTGGGTGTGCGGGTGAATGCCGTGGCGCCCGGCTATGTTCGCAACGCTCTCACCGAAAGCCTTGAACGCGCGGGCGCTATCGATCGTGCCCGTATCGAGGCCCGGACACCGCTCGGGCGGATGGCGCGGCCCGAGGAAATCGCCGAGGTCATCGCCTTCCTGGCCTCTGCGCGAGCAAGTTACGTCACCGGCACAACCGTGCATGTCGATGGCGGTTGGCTGGCTTTTGGCGCGGCATAGCGCATATGCCGGAAGCTTGAGTTTGCCCTTCCCGGACCACCGTCCGGCATAAAGGAGAGACAAGATGTTGAGCACCAGTATTTTCAATGGTCTGGTCTATGGAGCGCTGCTTGTCGTAATGTCCTCGGGGCTGGCCATCATCTACGGCTTGCGTCGCGTCGTAAATTTCGCCCACGGGTCGCTGTATATGCTTGGCGCCTACATCGGGTACTCTGTAGCCGCTCATGCCGGTTTTTGGACAGCATTGGTGGCCGTACCGCTGGTCATGGCGATACTGGGCTACGCCTTGGATCGCTTCGCATTCAGGCCGCTACAGGACAGGGACCCGCTGACGGTCATTCTCGTGACCTTCGGTTTGCTGCTGATCATCGAGGATTTCGTTCAGACGGTCTGGGGAAAGGGAAATCTTTCCGTTGCCGTACCGGAACTGCTGAATGTATCGGTGGAACTGTTCGGAATATCCATGCCAGCCTATCGAATCGCGGTGGTCTGCTTCGGCGTGGCAGTGGCTGGAGCGCTGACCTTGTGGCTGCGCTTCTCAAAAATCGGGCTGTTCGTAAGAGCGGCGAGTACCGAACCCATCATCACGTCGATGCAAGGGGTCAATGTCGACCGCCTGAGCGGCCTGGTGGTAGCCGCCGGCACAGCGTTGGCGGGATTGGCCGGCATCGTCGCCGCTCCCTTTCTTTCCCTGTCGCCATCCATGAGCAGCGATGTGATCATCGACTCGTTCATCGTGGTCGTGATCGGCGGTCTGGGCAGCCTCTTCGGCGGGGTTGTCGCTGCGCTGCTTCTTGGCCAGGTACAGGCGCTCGGAGCCGTCTATCTGCCGAATCTCGTCACCATTCTGCCCTATCTTCTGATGATGGCGATTCTGCTCTGGAGGCCGGAAGGTTTTGCCGGAAATCGAGTATGAACATCCAGAAGCTTTCCATGATGCGCACAGTCACCGGCGTGGTTGTCTTCCTCGTAGTCGGCGCGGTAATCGCACTGACCGTTCGTTCGGATACCGTGCTGTCGCTACTGACGCAAGCCACTATTTTCGGCATTTCCGCGTTGGGCGTCGGTCTGCTGTTGCGGCAGAACGGAATGGTCAGCTTTGGGCACGCCGCTTTCTACGGACTGGGCGGATATGTTGTTGCCATATTGCTGGAACGCGATCTGATGTCGGCGGAAATGGCTCTCATTACGGCCTTTTTTGGAATTTCCCTGCTTGCGTTTCTGATTGGCCTCATCATCGTGCGAGTGCCCGGGATTGCCTTTGGCATGCTCACATTGGCGCTTGGCCAGATGTTCTATCAGATTGCCGGCCGCTCCCGGTCGCTGACGGGAGGAGCGGACGGCATCAATATCAACTGGCCCGATACGGTGTTCGGTTTCCACATTTCCGTGTTGACGCGGCAGGACGCAATGTTCTTTTTCTCATGGAGCGGACTGGTACTGGCCATTGGTTTTCTCGCTCTCCTGCTGAGCACCCGCTTTGGAGCGACCACCGAGGCCATCCGCGACAACGAGGAACGCGCCCGTTTCATCGGCATCAAGACGCTGCTTCCGCGGGTATTGATCTTCACCTTGTCCGCGACCGTTACTGCTCTGGCAGGATTGATGACAGCATTTCAGAGCGGTTTCGTGTCACCCGAATCGATACATTGGAGCGTTTCCGGAACCATTCTGATGATGGTCGTCGTCGGCGGCTACCGCTACCTATGGGGACCGGCACTGGGAGCCATCGCGTTTTTCCTGAGCCGCGACCTCGTCGGTGATTTCGCCCAGCATTGGCTGGCGATTTTCGGGGCAGCATTGATCGTCGTCATCGTTTTTGCTCCGCAAGGCATCAGCGGCGCCCTGGCGCGCCTCGCCAACTACTGGCGAGTCCGCCATCCCCGGACGGCAACCCACATGACCAAGGAGCCGACATGAGCCCATATACGCTCGAGGTGGAGGATGTCGCCGTCCATTACGGCGGCGTCAAGGCGGTGGATGGCGTATCCATGAGCATTTCGCGGGGCGAAGTTCGCGGCCTGATCGGACCCAACGGGGCAGGCAAATCTACGATCATCGACGCCATTACCGGACGCCGCAGGCCTACCAGGGGCCGGGTCCGCCTTCGCGGCGAGGACGTTACGGCGCTCGGTCCGCTTGAACGGAGGATGCGCGGGCTGTCGCGCTCCTTTCAGCGCACCAGCGTTTTCCTGAACATGACGGTCGGGGCGCAGACCGAACTGGCAGCCTGGAAGGTTTGCGCCGACAAGCCTGAGGAGAATGCGCGCGAAGTTCTGAAACAGTTGAATCTGCTAGCTCTGGCGAACGTGACTGCGAGCGAACTCGGCTACGGCGAGCAGCGCCGCCTCGACCTCGGGCTGGCGCTGGTGGGCAGGCCCTCGTTGCTGCTATTGGACGAACCGATGGCCGGGCTGTCGGTACGGGAGTCGAACGATCTGGCTCAACACCTGAAAAACATGACTTCCGATTGGGATGTGTCGATCCTCCTGGTCGACCACGACATGGATGTGGTTTTCGGTATTTCCGACGCCGTCACCGTGATGGAACTGGGATGTGTGATCGCCAGCGGCAGACCGGCCGAGGTACGTGCCCATCCCCGGGTGAGGGAAGCCTATCTAGGGAGCGCCGCATGAGTCAGCTACTGAACTTCGACAAGGTCAATGCCTTCTACGGCGCGGCCCATATTCTCCACGATATGAGCATGCGGATTGAAGCTGGCGAACGCGTTGCACTGATAGGGCGCAACGGGGTCGGTAAAACCACCTGCGTCAATACTCTGCTGGGCATTGCCTCCATGCGTAGCGGCAGCATCGTTTTGGCCGGCCGGACATTGAAGAAAATCCGCCCCTACATGGCCGCCGGCTTGGGCCTTGGGGTGGTACCCCAGGGGCGCGGCATCATTGCCAATCTTTCGGTCGAGGAAAATCTGATTCTTGGCACGGCCTCGGGGCGAAAAGGCCACTGGTCGCTACCGCGCATCTATGAACTGTTCCCGATCCTGCGCGAGCGCGCCCATACGCCCGGCACAGCGCTATCGGGCGGTCAACAGCAGGTACTCGCGATCGGACGAACGCTGATGGCGAATCCATCCCTGATTATTCTCGACGAACCGACAGAGGGTCTGGCGCCGTTGATCGTCGACCAGCTGGCGGAAGTCTTCAACCAGGTCGCCGGCCTCGGGACGGCCTTGTTGCTCATCGAACAGAATCTCAGCCTCGTGGAAAGGGTCGCCCAGCGTTACTACGCGATGGCCAAGGGGTCGCTGATCGGCGAAGGTGCGGTGGATGCCAGCACCATGCACCTGCTGAAGGAGCACATCATCGCCTGATCGTATTCCGCTCCGAAATACCGTTTTGCTGGCCTTCGGGGAACACCCCGCAACAGACGCAAGGAGAAAACACATGAGAAAGAGCAATCCATTGAAGCCCGCCATCACCATGCTCGTCGTTGGCGCGCTGTTTTCCTTTTTCCCCGGAAGCCATGCGCAAAACAAGGATCCGATCCGTATCGGAGCGGTCAGTTCGATGTCAGGCGTATTTGCCCAGCAGGGAGAGGAAGTGTTGCGCGCCATCCAGTTCGCCGTGGATGAAGCCAACGGCAAGGGAGGCATCGACGGCCGGCCGGTTCAGATCCGCACCGCCGATGACGAAAGCACTCCTGAAGCCGGACGCCGCACCGCTGAGAAACTGGCGCGCGATGGCAACAACTTTCTGATAGGCGCTATTTCGACGGCCATCTCGCAGGCCATTTCGCAGAATCTGGAGCGCTGGAATGCCATGTATGTGATTGTCGCCAGCAAGGGCGACAGGTTGACCGGAGAGGCCTGCAAAGCAAGAATGTTCCGAAGCAATCATTCGGATTCCATGGACATGGCGATGTTTGCCGAATGGATGAGCGAGGTTCCGGAAAAGAACTTTGCCATCGTTGCGGCCGATTACGCTTGGGGAAGGGACTCCGCCGAGTTCTTTACCAAGAAGAGCCAGACGCTCGGCAAAAATGTCGCAATCAGTCTTTTTCCGCCATTGGGAACCAAGGATTTCGCTCCCTATATCGCCCAGATCATGAATATCCCGAGCGTCGATGGCGTCTGGGTGGCTCTGGTCGGCCGCGACCTGATCGCTTTCACCAAGCAGGCTCAGGAATACGGACTGCACAGCAAGCGCATTATCGGCCATGCTGCAATCATGGACTTTGTCGTACAGGCGACAGGGGATGCCACCGAAGGCGAATGGGGCAATATCGGCTACAGCGCCGGGATCGATACCCCCCTCAACAAGGCGTTCGTTACGGCGTGGAAAGCCAAGTTCAACCGGGTGCCCACGGATAATGAAGGCCAGGCCTACAATGGCACCCAGGTCATCTTCGAGGGAGTACGCAAGGCCAACAGCGTCAAGCCTGCCGATGTGGCGAAAGCGTTGCGCGGACTGAGTTACGAGAGCATTTATGGCACGGTCACCATGCGTGCGGCCGACAATCAGCTGATTCTGCCGAATTTCATTGGGCAGGTGAAAAAAGTCGATGGCCAATTGCAGCCTGTTGTCGAGAGACGCTTCGAGGTATCGAGCGTGCCGCCTCCCTCCCCAAGCTGCAAGCTGAAGTAGGACTCACGACCGCCACGCGAGAGCCGGTCGGCCAGCTGGAATGCCGGCCGGCTCTTTTTGCCGTCAGCCCACCCATTTTCTCGCGTTGCGGAACATGCGCAGCCACGGCGAATCCTCGCCGAGATCGGCGGGGTGCCAGGACATCTGCACGCTGCGGAAGACGCGTTCCGGATGCGGCATCATGATCGTGAAACGGCCGTCCGCCGTCGTCACCCCGGTGATGCCGGCCGTCGAGCCGTTCGGGTTGTAAGGGTAGACTTCGCTCGGGTTGCCGGCGTTATCGAGATAACGCATGGCAATGAGCACGTTCGCCTGCTGCTCCGGTGAATCGAATTCGGCGCGGCCTTCGCCGTGCGAAACGACGACCGGCAGGCGGCTGCCCGTCATGCCGTCGAAGAACAGCGAGGGCGAAGCGGGCAGTTCGACCATCGTGAAGCGCGCCTCGAACTGCTCGACCTTGTTGCGCTCGAAACGCGGCCACAGGCCGGCGCCGGGAATCAGGCCCTTCAATGCGCTCATCATCTGGCAGCCGTTGCACACGCCAAGCGCGAACGTGTCGCCGCGCCCGAAAAAGGCCGAAAACTCGTCGCGCGCGCGCGGATTGAAGAGGATCGTGCGCGCCCAGCCCTTGCCGGCGCCGAGGACGTCACCGTAGGAAAAGCCGCCGCAGGCCACCGCCCCTTTGAAGTCGGCCAGCGATATGCGTCCGGCGAGGATGTCGCTCATGTGCACGTCGACGGCGGCAAAGCCGGCACGGTCGAACGCCGCCGCCATTTCCACCTGGCCGTTGACGCCCTGCTCGCGCAGGATGGCCACCTTGGGCCGCGCGCCCTTGGCGATGAACGGCGCCGCGATGTCGGAAGCCGGATCGAAGGTCAGCGACATCGACAGGCCCTTGTCGGACGCGTCGAGGATGCGGTCGTATTCCTGCTGCGCGCATTCGGGGTCATCGCGCAGCGACTGCATGCGGAAGGTCGTCTCCGACCAGGCGCGCTGCAGGTCGACGCGCTTCTCGGCGAATATGATTTTGCCTTGGCTGGCAAACCGCAACTCGTCCGAAACATCCGGCGCTCCGATGACATAGACATGACCACTGAAACCGGCTTCGCGCAGTTGCGCGACGACCTCCTCGCGCTGGCTGCGGCGGATCTGCAGCACAACCCCAAGCTCCTCCGCGAACAACGCCTGCAGGATGCCGGCGGGCGAACCGTCGCACAGCGTGTCGAGATCGAGCGCGATGCCGCAATGCGCGGCGAACGCCATTTCGGCCACGCAGGCAAAGAGGCCGCCGTCGCTGCGGTCGTGGTACGCCAGCAGCCGGTCCTCGGCGGCGAGTTTCTGGATTGCCGCGAAGAAGCGCGGCAGCAGCACCGGATCGTCGACGTCCGGCGCTTCGGTGCCCGTGGCGTTGAACACTTGCGCCAGCGCCGAGCCGCCGAGGCGGTTTTTGCCGCCCCCCAGGTCGACCAGCAGCAGGTCGGTTTCGCCGGCATCGAGCCGCAGTTGCGGCGTCAGCGTGCGACGCGCATCCTGCACCGGCGCGAACCCACTGACGATCAGCGACAAAGGCGCAACCACCTGTTTTTTCTCACCATCTTCTTCCCATGCCGTGCGCATGGAGAGCGAATCCTTGCCGACCGGGATCGACACGCCGATCTGCTGACAGAGATCGGAAACCGCGCGCACCGTGTCGAACAGCCGCGCATCCTCGCCCGGCACACCGGCCGGCGCCATCCAGTTGGCCGAGAGCTTGACACCGCCGATTCTGCCGATGCGCGCCGCGGCGATGTTGGTCAGCGCTTCGCCAACCGCCACGCGGCCCGAGGCCGGCGCATCGAGGATCGCCGCCGGCGTGCGCTCGCCCATGGCGAAGGCTTCGCCGCGCAGGGTGGCAAAACCCATCGTCGTCACCGCCACGTCGGCCACCGGCACCTGCCACGGGCCGATCATCTGGTCGCGCGCCGTCATGCCGCCGACGCTGCGGTCGCCGATCGAGATCAGGAAGGTTTTGTCCGCCACGGCCGGCAGGCGGAGCACACGGTAAGCGGCTTCCTTCAGGTCGACTCCAGCCGCATCGAACGGCACCGACGCCGACGGCAGGCGCGTCACGTCGCGCGTCATGCGCGGCGGCTTG
This sequence comes from Propionivibrio sp., assembly GCA_031547245.1. Lineage (GTDB taxonomy): Bacteria > Pseudomonadota > Gammaproteobacteria > Burkholderiales > Rhodocyclaceae > Propionivibrio. The sequence continues at coordinate 19,637 of JAVBSG010000022.1, read as the reverse complement.
CCAAGCAGCGCATCCATGTCCATGTCGACGGGTTTGTTGCCGAAGTGGCGGTCGGCCACGACGAGGCGGTTATCGTCACTGGCCGTGCCGACCACGGCGAAGGGGCAGCGCTCGCGTTCGCACATGGCCGTGAATTCCGGCAGGCGGCTCGGCGGAATCGCCAATACGTAGCGCTCCTGCGATTCGTTGCTCCAGATTTCGGCCGGCGACATGCCCGGCTCTTCGATCTTCACCTCGCGCAGCTCAAAATGCGCGCCGCAGCCCGCGCCATGCGCCAACTCGGGCAGGGCATTGGAGATGCCGCCCGCGCCAACGTCATGCACGGAAAGGATCGGGTTGCCGTCACCGGGCGCGGCGATATCCTTTTGCGGCGCACCGAGCTGCCAGCAGCGGTCGAGCACTTCCTGCGCACGCCGCTGCATTTCCGGGTTGCCGCGCTGCACCGAGGCAAAATCGAGGTCCTCACTGTTGCTGCCGGTGCTCATCGAGCTGGCGGCGCCGCCGCCTAAACCGATCAGCATGCCGGGGCCGCCGAGCTGGATCAGCAGCGTGCCGGGCGGAAAGCTCGCCGCCTTGTGCGACTGGCTGTCGGCGATGTTGCCGACGCCTCCGGCCACCATGATCGGCTTGTGATAGCCGCGCACCACGGCGTCGCTGCCCTGCCCCACTTGCTGTTCGTAGGTGCGGAAGTAGCCGGCCAGGTTCGGGCGGCCGAATTCGTTGTTGAACGCCGCCGCGCCGATCGGCCCTTCGAGCATGATCTCCAGCGCCGAAGCAATGCGCGACGGCTTGCCGTACGCCGCCATTTCCGCTTCCCACGGCTGCGGCGCGTCAGGCAGGTAAAGGTTGGACACGGTAAAACCGCACAGGCCGGCTTTCGGTTTGGAACCACGCCCCGTCGAGCCCTCGTCGCGGATTTCGCCGCCGGAACCGGTCGCCGCGCCGGGAAACGGCGAGATCGCCGTCGGATGGTTATGTGTTTCCACCTTCGCCAGAATGTGCGTCAATTCCTTGTTCCACCCATACTCGCCGCCGGCACCGGGATTGAAGCGCTCGATCTCGGCGCCCTCGAACACCGAGGAGTTGTCCGAATACACCACGACGTTGCCTTGTGGATGCGCCGCATGCGTTTCGCGGATCATGCCGAACAGCGTCTCCTGGCGCGGCTGTCCGTCGATGATCCAGGAAGCGTTGAAAATCTTGTGCCGGCAATGCTCGGAATTGGCCTGCGCGAACATCATCAGCTCGACGTCGGTCGGGTTGCGCCGGGTTTTCGCCACGAACAGATCGACGAGGTAATCGATCTCATCCTCCGACAGCGCCAGCCCCAGGCGGGTATTGGCCTCGACCAGCGCCGCGCGGCCGCCGCCCAGCAGGTCTACGGTGGTCATCGGCTTCGGCGAAAAGTGGCGGAACAACTCCGCAGTCTGCTCGAAGCTGCCAAGCACGGTTTCGATCATGCGGTCGTGCAGCAGCGCGGCAACGCCGTCGCGGTTCCCCGTTGCGCCTTCAATACGGAAGGCGATGCCGCGCTCGATCCGTTCAATGGCCTGCAGGCCGCAATTCCAGGCGATGTCGGTGGCTTTCGACGACCACGGCGAAATGGTCCCGACGCGCGGCGTCACCAGAAACAGTTCGCCGCTGACCGCATCTTCCGCCGGACGCTCTTCCAGCAGCGCCGCCAGTTGCTGCCGCGCCTCGCCGTTCAGCGCCCCCTTCAACTTGGCGAAATGCCAGTACTCGGCGCTGACGAGACGCGCTGTCGGCGCGATCGCCTGGATGCGTTGCTGCAAGCCTTGCAGCCGGAAAACGGAAAAAGCGGAAGCTCCGCGCAGAAAAAGAATGTCGGCCATGGTCTATTCGGAAAGCGGAAAAAATAGGCAAAACCTGCCTAAAAACAAGGGGAAGGCGACATTATATCCGAGGATGGCGCCGCCCACGCCGATATTGCCCATACAGCACGGCACATTGTCATGCCATATGCGTAGTCCGGCGGAAGATCGAGCAGTTGTTCGCCTGGATAAACACCGCTGGCGGACGCCGGTTTCCCAGGGAATCGTTGCCACAAGCGCTTCACCATTTTTGTCCGCCTCGCGTTCTTGCCCCCGGCGCACAGATAGCTACGATTCATGAACAGCGTTTCGACGCGAATTGGAATTGTCCTACATAAGCCGCCCAACGAGTCCGATGCGATCGGATTCGAGGGGGTGATTTTTTGCCAGCACAATTGGCATGACAATCATGCCAAAAAAACAATAAATTCGTCATAAAACAACCCGTATAAGATATTTATCGTGACTCCATAAGGGATAATCGGTATAGTGATCATTCCAAAATCAATAGAAATTCCGAAAATTTCACACTATAACGACTTAACCATATTCCCTTCGTTATGACCCGAAGGGACGGAAACGGCAGTCTTGAAATGCCGCTTTTCCATTTCAACAACGGGAGCAAGACAATGAAACGCAGAACCTTTGTGGTATCGACCATATTGGCGCCTATTGCTTTGGCCGGGTGCGGCGGCGGGGGCGGCCACCATGGCGGTTGGGTGCCGACCGATCCGACGGAGCCCGACGATCCAACAGTGCCGGACGACCCGACCGTGCCCGACGATCCCACGCCGGTCGACGAATTCTGGAATGAATCCGAAGTACAGCGAATCGTCGACAGTATCCGACTTCCGGTTTTTCAGGATAGAGAATTCTTCGTTACCACGTACGGGGCTGTCCCGGGCGGAACCGTCGATTGCCTGCCAGCGTTCAAGGATGCCATTGCTGCCTGCAATGCGGCAGGCGGCGGGCGGGTTGTCGTGCCAGCGGGTACTTATCTGGTCAAAGGGCCGATCACGCTGTTGTCGAACGTCAATCTGCATCTGTTGAGCGAGAATACGACAGTCATGTTCAGCAGGGACCCGAGGGACTACCCGACAGTATTGACGCAGTTCGAGGCGAACCCCTGCTATAACTACTCGCCTTTCCTCTACGCCAAGGACGCGACAAACATCGCCGTAACCGGCAAGGGTACGTTCGATGGACAGGCTGGGACCGGTGACGACGGCAGCACCACGGGAAACAGAACATGGTCGTTAGGGCAGAAGACCGGAATGCAAGGAACAGGAGCATGGCTGGCGTGGAAGGCTTTCAACACAGCCAACTCCGATGATGGCCTTCTCAAGAACAGCGCCAACGAAGCGACGCGCGTTAACTGGGAAGGGCGCGTTTTCGGGGCTAACCCGACTTTCGGGTACGAGTTCAGCCAGGGGAGGACGATGAGCACCCTGCGTCCCAATTTCGTCGGTTTCTGGAACTGCCAGGTAGTGTTGATCGAGGGCGTCAGGTTCATACGCTCGCCGATGTGGGAAATCGCGCCGGTGCTGTGCTCGGAAGTTACCGTGCGCAAGGTCTACATCGAATCGCACGGCACGAACAACGATGGCGTCAATCCGGTATGTTCCTCGCAGTTCCTGATCGAGGACTGCGAACTCAACACCGGCGACGACTGCGTCGCGATCAAATCCGGGCGCGGCGGCGACGGCTACAACTTTACGTCGGACGGCCTGGGCGGGCCGCGTCCGTCGCACGACATCGTCATCCGAAACTGCATCCTCACTGACGGCCACGGCGCCATTACGCTGGGCAGCGAGATTTCCGGCGGCGTCTACAACGTTTTCGCCGAAAACATCACCCTGAAAGGCAGCGCAGTGTACGCTGCGCTGCGGCTGAAGACGCACAGCGGTCTCGGTGGATATATCCGCAACATTTATATGCGCAACGTCAAGATGCTCCAGGGTGTGAATACTGGCAACCTCTATGGCGTGCTTCTCATCGACGCCAACTACAACGGATTTGCCAGTCCGGCCACTCAGAGCGGCGGCGTACGCAGGTACGCGATCGAGAACATCTATGCCAGCGATCTTTCCACCGAGGGGCAATCGTGCCCGGTGCCGATTCTCGTCAACATGTTCAGACCCGACCTGGGCTATACAGGGGTTGCAGGAGCGCCTGTCATGGATTGCGTCATCAAGGGCATCAAGCTCCGCAACAGCGTCTTTGGACCAACGACGCTGACGGTCACCGCACCCGATGTGATAGATCCTCCTGGTACGGCAGGCATAATATACAACTACGGTGCAAGGTCCGGCGGTGCCGGCAGCCGGTACCTGACACCGCCTGCGGACACTCCTGGCCTGGAAGTGCCGACAATGATCAACGTGACGGTCAACGGCGTAGATCGGAGCAACGCGACGTAATTGCGCCTTTTCCCCCGCTGCGGCAACGGAGCGGGGAGCAAAAGCAAGGGCGGTTGCCGGTTCGGGCAACCGCCCTTTTTCATGTAGCGGCTGTCAGAGGCTAGGCCGGAATCAGGAAGTGCTCGCCGTGGCGTGCCACAGGCGCAATTTATCCAGGGACAGTTGGTCGGTTTCGTGCAGGACGGTGCGGGCGCCTTCGAAATCCTCGTCGTGCGTGTAGTCGCTCATCGTGATGACGGTCGGGATGCCGGCGGCCATGCTGGAGGCCAGGCCGTGGGCGGAGTCCTCGACGGCCAGGCAGTCGCGCGGCGGCAGGTTGAGTTCTTCCAGGACTTTTTTGTAGATGTCCGGCGACGGCTTCTTGGCGGTGACGACGTCGCCCGAAATGATGGCGTCGAACCACGAATCGGCGTTCGGACCCAGGTTGGCGCGCAACAGCCCGACGATGTTTTCGAGTTTCGAGCTCGAGGCGATGCCGAGGCGGACGCCTTCGGTGCGCGCGTCGCAGATCAGCTGGCCGATGTCGGCGCGCAGCGGGATGGCGCCGGCGGCCACGAGCCGCTGATAGTTGCGCGTCTTGATGTCGTGCACGCGGCGCATCAGGTCGTCGAAATCGGGCCGCGCCCGCGTCGCCGGATCGAAATGCTCGGCATAGAAATACAGCCGTTCGCGGCCGCCGCCCTTGACCAGCAGCGTGCCGTAGAACGATTCATCCCAGTGCCAGGAGAGGCCGAGTTCGGCGAAGGCCGCGTTGAATGCCGGGCGATGCCCGTCACGCTCAGTGTTGGCCAGGGTTCCATCAACGTCGAAAATAAGTGCGCGCAGAGCCATGATGTCTACCAGAAGTCAGTTAACGAATAGAACGAAGACTAGCCGATTTTCCACAATATTGGGATGGGTTTGAACAGTTTTTAATGGCTTTAACAAGTATTGTTTAATGAAACATTTAGGGATTCGTACATCTAAGCAGTAATGGTACAGTGCACCTGTTCAAGGCGGATCGGTGTTGTGCCGGTCTTTTAGTTATCGTGATTGGAGTTTGAAGTACGTGAAACCAACAAATATTGGCGGACACGAATATTTCCATAAAGTGGTGGATTGCCAGTGGGCGTGCCCGGCGCACACCCCCGTGCCCGAGTACATCCGGCTGATTGCCGGGGGGCGCTACTCGGATGCCTACATGGTTAACTGGTATTCCAACGTTTTCCCGGGCATCCTCGGGCGGGTGTGCGACCGGCCCTGCGAGCCGGCCTGCCGGCGGGGGCGCATCGACAAGGAGCCGGTGGCCATCTGCCGCTTGAAGCGCGTGGCGGCCGACCTCAAGGATGATGTCGAGGGCCGTCTGCCGAAGGCACCTGAGAAAAAGAACGGCAAGCGCGTTGCCTGCATCGGCGCCGGGCCGGCGTCGCTGACGGTGGCCCGCGATCTGGCCGTGCAGGGCTATGAGGTGAGCATCTTCGACTGCGGCAAGGCGCCGGGCGGCATGGTGCGCACGCAGATCCCGAAGTTCCGCCTGCCAGATTCGGTAATCGACGAGGAATGCAACTACATCCTCAATCTGGGCGTCGAACTGCACCTCGAACATTGGGTCAAGAGCCTCAAGGAAATGGCCGACGGCGATCGGTGGGATGCCGTCTTCGTCGGCACCGGCGCGCCGCGCGGCCGCGATGCCGACATTCCGGGCCGCCAGGAAGCGGCCAAGCACATCCATATCGGCATCGACTGGCTGTCCAGTGTCGCCTTCGGCCACATCGACAAGATTTCGCCGCGCATCATCGTCCTCGGCGGCGGCAATACGGCGATGGACTGCTGCCGCTCGGCGCGCCGCCTCGGCGGCACCGACGTCAAGGTCGTCGTGCGCAGCGGCTTCGATGAAATGAAAGCCTCTCCCTGGGAAAAGGAAGAGGCGATGCACGAACAGATCCCCATCATCAACATGCACGTGCCGAAGGAGTTCGTGCACGACAACGGCAAGCTGCTCGGCGTCAAATTCGAGATCGTGCGCGCCGAATACGACGAAAAGGGCCGGCGCAGCCTGGTGCCGACCGGCTTGCCGGACGTCTTCATGGAGTGCGACGAAGTGCTCGTGGCTATCGGCCAGGAGAATGCCTTTCCGTGGATCGAGAAGGACATCGGCCTGCAATTCGACAAGTGGGGCCTGCCGGTCCTCGATCCGAAGACCTTCCAGTCGACGCTGCCGAAAGTCTTCTTCGGCGGCGACGCCGCCCTTGGACCGAAGAACATCATCACCGCCGTGGCGCATGGCCACGAAGCGGCGATTTCCATCGACCTCTTCTGCCGCAGCAAGCGGCTCGACGACCGTCCGCCGCCCATCTTCAACCTGGTCAGCCAGAAAATGGGCATCCACGAGTGGAGCTACGACAACCAGGTTTCCGAGGAAGCGCGCAAGAAAGTCCCGGTCAAGTCGCTGGAAAAGACGCTGAAGGACATCAAGCTCGAACTCGAACTCGGATTCGATCCGCTGATGGCCTGTTCCGAAGCGGAACGCTGCCTCAACTGCGATGTCCAAACCGTGTTCACCCCCAAGGCCTGTATCGAATGCGATGCCTGCGTCGACATCTGCCCGACCGAGTGCATCACCTTCACGGTCGATGGCGAGGAAGCCGACTTGCGCGGCCGCCTGAAGGCGCCCGCCAAGATTACCGACCAGGCGCTCTACGTTGCCGACGGACTGAAAACGGGGCGTGTCATGGTCAAGGATGAAAACATCTGTCTGCATTGCGGCATGTGTGCCGAGCGTTGTCCAACCGGTGCCTGGGACATGCAGAAGTTCTATCTGGAAATTGCCCAGGCGGGCGCGGAGGCCCCGAGAAAATGAGCGTGCAACCTCTTCAGAAGACGAACGATTTCGTCATTAAATTTGCCAACGTCAACGGCACCGGCTCATCGTCGGCCAACGAGCTGTTCGCCCGTGCGGTGCTGAGCATGGGCGTGCCCGTGGCGCCGCGCAACATCTTCCCGTCCAACATCCAGGGCATGCCCACCTGGTACGAAATGCGCGTATCCGGCGAAGGCTGGCTCGGCCGCCAGGGCGGCTGCGACATGATGGTGGCCATGAACCCGCAGACCTGGGACCGCGACGTCGCCGAACTCTCGCCGGGCGGCTACCTGTTCTACGATTCAACCAAGATGCTGCCGCGCTCGCGTTTCCGCGACGATGTTACCGTGCTTGGCCTGCCGCTGACCGATATCTGCACGCGCGAGTACACCGATCCGCGCCAGCGCCAGCTGATGAAGAACATCCTCTATGTCGGCGCGCTGACGGCGCTGCTGGACATGGACCTCTCCGTCGTGCAGGGCTTGATTTCGCACCAGTTCCGCGGCAAGGACAAGCTGATCGCCTCCAACCACCAGGCGCTTAAATTAGGCTACGACGAAGCCAGGGCCCAGCTGCCGTGCCCGATCGGCCTGCGTGTCGAACGCTCGGACAAGGTTGGCAACCGCATCTTCGTCAACGGCAACAACGCCTGCGGCCTGGGCGCCGTTTATGGCGGCGCGACCGTTGCCGCGTGGTATCCGATCACGCCGTCGACTTCGGTGATCGAAGCCTTCAGCAGCCATTGCCGCAAGTTCCGCACCGACCCCAACAACGGCATGGCGCGCTATGCCATCGTGCAGGCCGAGGACGAACTGGCCTCGATCGGCATGGTCATCGGCGCCTCCTGGAACGGCGCGCGCGCCTTCACCGCAACGTCCGGTCCCGGCATCTCGCTGATGCAGGACTTCTTCGGCCTGGCCTATTTCGCCGAAGTGCCGGCGGTGATCTTCAACGTGCAGCGCGGCGGCCCCTCGACGGGCATGCCCACGCGCACCCAGCAGTCCGATCTGCTGGCCTGCGCCTACGCTTCGCACGGCGACACCAAGCACGTGCTGCTCTTCCCTGAAGACCCCTACGAGTGCTTCACGCTCGGCGCGCAGGCCTTCGACCTCGCCGAACGGCTGCAGACGCCGGTGTTCGTCATGCTCGACCTCGACATCGGCATGAACGAAGTGCTGTGCAAGCCCTTCGACTGGGACGACTCGCGCCGCTACGACCGCGGCAAGGTGATGAGCGCCGCCGACCTCGATGCCGGCAAGAACTTCGGGCGCTACCTCGACGTCGACGGCGACGGCATTCCCTACCGCACGATTCCCGGCACGCACCCGACCAAGGGCGCGTTCTTCAGCCGCGGCACGACGCGCAACGCCTACGCCAAGTACAGCGAAGCCGGCACCGACTACGTCTACAACATGGAGCGCCTGCGCCGCAAGCTGGTCACGGCGCGGAAACTCGTGCCGGCGCCGGTCGAAAAGAAAGCCTCGCAGCCGACCCGTTTCGGCGCCATCTACTACGGCTCGACCAGCCAGGCGATGGACGAAGCCTATGCGATGCTCGAAGCGCAGGGCGCCCACGTCGATCTCATGCGCGTGCGGGGCTTCCCGTTCGCCGACGAGGTGATGAAGTTCATCGACGCCCACGACTATGTCTTCGTCGTCGAACAGAACGAGAGCGCGCAGATGCGCACGCTGCTCATCAACGAAGGCGAAATCGATCCCAAGCGGCTGATCCGCGTGCTGCACTACGACGGCACGCCGATCATCGCCCGCTTCATTGCCGATCGCATCACTCGCGCGATCAAGGAAAACAATGTGACTCCGTTGCGTAAACAGGTGGCTTCATGACCTATCTTGCAAAACCAAAACTGCTGCGTCCCGATACCCCGAAGAACTCGCTCGGCTACACCAAGCGCGATTATGAGGGCGCCATTTCGACGCTGTGCGCCGGCTGCGGCCACGATTCGATCAGCGCCGCCATCGTGCAGGCCTGCTTCGATCTCGACATCGAGCCGCACCGCGTCGCCAAGCTCTCCGGCATCGGCTGCTCGTCGAAAACACCCGACTACTTCCTCGGCAATTCGCACGGCTTCAACACCACCCACGGGCGCATGCCCTCGGTGCTGACCGGCGCGGCGCTCGCCAACCGCGACCTGTTGTACATGGGCGTCTCCGGCGACGGCGATTCGGCCTCCATCGGCATCGGCCAGTTCGCCCATTGCATGCGGCGTGGTGTGAACATGGTCTACATCGTCGAGAACAATGGCGTCTACGGCCTTACCAAGGGGCAGTTCTCGGCTACCGCCGACAAGGGCTCGAAGAGCAAGCGCGGGGTGGTGAACAACGACAGCCCGATCGATCTCGTCGCCCTGGCGCTGCAACTGGGCGCGAGCTACGTCGCGCGCAGCTTCTCCGGCGACAAGGAACAGCTGATCCCGCTGATCAAGGGCGGCATGCGGCATCGCGGCCCGGCGCTGATCGACGTCGTCAGCCCGTGCGTCACCTTCAACAACCATCCGGGCTCGACCAAGAGCTACGACTACGTGCGCGAGCACAACGAGGCGATCAACCGGCTGGACGTCATCCTGCCGCGCGACAAGATCACCGCGAGCTACGCGCCGGGTTCGTTGCGGCGCGTCGTGCAGCACGACGGATCGGTATTGCTTCTGCGCAAAATCGGCGAGGACTACGATCCGTCGGACCGCGTCGGCGCCATGAACTACCTGCAGGAACGCCACGCTATGGGCGAGATCGTCACCGGGCTCATCTACGTCGATAGCAGCGCCGAGGAACTGCACCGCTATCTGAATACCGTCGAAAAACCGCTCAACCAGCTCGACATCGCCGAGCTTTGCCCCGGTAGCCACGCGCTGGAGGCGTTGAACGAATCGCTGCGCAAAGGGTGATTTTTACCTTTTAGTGTCCGAGATATTATCGGCCGGTGGAATCGTCGCTCTGGCGCGGTCCCCGGCCGATGTAATATGAACAATCGGTCGGCGCCGCGCCTGCAACGCGCTACGAACCGGCCATTCCCATCAACGCCAGGACGATCGGCGTCGTCACCGCCGCCAGGAGCGTCGACAGGACGAGCGAGCTGGCGACCGGCCCTTCGAGTGCCTTGAAGTGGCGCGACATCAAATACACGTTGGCCCCCACGGACATTGACGACAGCAGGACAACCACCTGCGTTTCCATCCGTGGAATCCCGAGCATCCACGCCAGGCACCACACCACGAACGGCAGGATCGCCAGTTTGATCACGCTGACGGCGAGACTCAGACGCAAACCGTTGCCGATTCCATATTCCGCGAGCCCCATCCCCAGGGCAATCAGCGCCAGCGGCGAGCTGGTCTGAGCGATCATTTCAAGGGGCGTGTCGATGGCCTGGGGCAATGCGATTCCGGTCATGCCGAAGAGCGTTCCCGCCAGAATGGCGACAATGACCGGATTGGTCAGAACGCCGCGGGCGGTCCGGGCAAAGCCTTGCACGGAAAAATGCCCGTGCTTGGCCCATTCCACGGATACCGTCACCAGGGTCCAGAGAATCAAGGCATTGAAGATGAGGATCAAGGCGACCGAGGGCACGGCATCATCGCCCAACGACATCCTGGCCAACGGCAAGCCCAGCATGATGCAGTTCGAAAAGATGCAACCCAAGGCGAAGACCGACTGAGAAACGCCGTCCAGGTTGAAAATTTTCCACGAAACGATTCTGCCGATGGCGAAGACGATCAGGCATCCGCCGAAAAAAGCGATCAGCAATCGGCTGTCGACCGGCGGCAGACTGGCCGAATCCGCCATCAGACGGAACAGCATGACCGGTATGGCGAGATTGAAAACGAAACAGGATAACCCGTCGGAGACCGTCGTCGGCCAACCGGAAATGCGCATCGCGCCATAGCCGACGAAAACGAGTGAAAACAGCGGCAGCGCCAGCGAAAGATGGTGTAAAAAAACGTCCATGAATATCGGCTTTTATTGATTGTCCCGCACGGCATAGCCCGGGGGATCGCGTTTACCTTGCGCGGATGGCCTATAATCCACGCGACCCGGCGCCTGGAGCCGCCGACCACGTTATTATCCATGACATCGCCTTGCTTTAGTAAAACCCCGGGGAAAGATTTTTCCCTGGTCTACGTCGACCGTTCGCTGATCGTCGCCAACAAACCGTCGCGCCTGCTATCCGTTCCGGGGCGCGGCCCGGATAAACAGGACTGTCTGATAAGCCGTATCCAGGTCGAATTTCCGGATGCGCTGATCGTGCACCGGCTCGACTACGACACTTCGGGATTGATCGTTATCGCACGCGGCAAGGAAATGCACCGCTCTCTCAGCATCCTGTTCCAGGACCGGCACGTGGAGAAGCGCTACGTTGCCGTTGTCGCCGGCAAGCTTGTGCCGGAAGACGGCACGATCGATCTGCCGCTGATCGTCGACTGGCCGAACCGGCCGCTGCACAAGGTCGACTTTACGGATGGAAAGCCGTCGCTCACGCGTTACCACGTAGCGGCCTACGATGCCGCTGAAGATTGTTCGCGCGTTTTCCTCGTCCCGGAAACGGGCCGCACCCATCAGCTGCGCGTACACATGCAGGCGCTGGCCCACCCGATCCTCGGCGACCCGCTTTACGCCGACGAAACGAACCGGAACAAGGCGGCGCGGCTGCTGTTGCACGCGGAATACCTCGCCTTTACCCATCCAGTTACAGGCAGACGGCTAAGTTATTCCTGCGCGGCGGATTTTTGAGCGTTCGGCGGGAGAAGGAAAGCAGGGCGCAAAAGCAAACAAACAACCCCGCGCCGAAGGGCGGGGTATCTTTCAAACCTGGCGCTCTACAAAACTGCCTGCCTTATCCTCGTATTTCCCTGAGGAGTTTTCTGCCGTGACCGACTATCATGGCCTGGTCCGAACTCAGACCGACCAACTGGATACCTCGCTCCAGCAAATTCCGGGTCACCTCCGCATCGGAAGCAATCGTACCTACCGCAATCCCCGCCTTCTTGCAGCGGGCGATGATGTCGTCCATTGCCGCCACTACCTTGGGGTGGGAGGGGTGGCCCGTAACTCCCAGAGCCTGGGACAAATCCATCGGCCCTATCCAGAGAACGTCGAGGCCGGGAACGGCCAGCATCGAATCCAGATTGTCGATGGCCTCAACCGTTTCGCAATATACGAGCGTCATGATGTTTTCGTTTGCTGTCCGCGCGTATTCGGCAGCATCCATCGTTCCATACCCAGCCGCCCGGCTGGAAGCCGTATATCCGCGCGTTCCCTCCGGAGCATACAGCGCGCTGCCGATCACATGCCTGACGTCCGCTTCGCTGCCGGTCTCGGGAACCATGATGCCAAGGGCGCCCGCATCCAGAGCCTGCAACATTTGCGCCCGCGAGTTCTCGCGGACGCGGACAATGGGAACGATTCCGGAAATATCGGAAGCCCTGAGCAAATTGACCATGCTTTCTTTGCTCATCTGGCTATGTTCATTGTCGACGATGAAATAATCGAAACCGCAGAAGGAAAACAACTCCACAACGGAGGCGTCCGTCATCTTGGCGAACGTTCCAATGTAGCTCTTTCCTTCCTTGAGTCCTTTCTTGATCGGATTCTTTCGTATCATTTATCCTCTCCCGTCGTTTCGAAAGTGCTGCCAGCCGGAATGCCATTGCGCGACAACCGTATATGCTCGCGCATCGCCGTTTCGGCAGCATCGGGGTCCTTGTCCAGGATGGCCTGGACAATTCTCAAATGCAGGTCGCCAGGGATATGAGTGAGCATTTCCTGCTTGGCAAGGATATTTCTTTGTAATAAATGGAAGAGATTGACGTTATGCAGTGCGCGTTCCAGCGAGAAACAGCCGGTTAGCTTGACCAGTTCCATATGAAATTCGTAGTGCCTGGTCCAGAAGGGGTTGTCCTGCTCGTTTGACCTTGGCAGCGCGTCCAGCTCTTCCACCAGGGATTCGAGGCGCAATTGCTCCTCCTTGCTCAGGTCCGCTTCCGCCACGATCCGGACAGCCTGGCATTCTACCGCTTCGCGCAAGGCGTTTCGGTCGCGGACCGTCTCCGGCGTCAACGCGACGACTCTCGATCCCCAGTTCGGAAAGGATTCGACGAGGCCTTCGTATTCGAGACGCTGCAATGCCTCGATGACCGGAATGGTGGAAACGCCCGTCAATCCCGCCATTACCCGTACCGATAGTTTTTCGCCCGGCGGAAGATCTCCGCTCAGTATCTTGGCGGCGATAATGTTATAGGCGGTTTCCCCAGAGGAAAGAACGCCTGCTGATCGGGGAGAGTCATGTTTGGCTATCGGTTTCAGTTTCATATCCTTAATTTAAAGTTTCAGCTGCAAATTCATTCGAGCCGCAATTTCCAGCAAGTCTGAACAGGTCTTCTTGCCGAGAGGGATGCCTTCGGCGATTCTCTTCTCACGCATCCGGCGCTCCAATTCGCCCGGCAGAAATATTTCGTCAACTCCTTTTGCTCGCGGACTCTGTTTGATGTCCCGAATCATCGTGTCCATCTTCTGCTTGAATTCGTCGAGCGGCAGAAATTTCTTGACGTCAAGGGCCATGAAACAATGGCCGACGTTCTGCGGATTCTCGAAATTATTCCACATGTTGCACAAATAGGGGCCGAACGCGGCTCCGGAAAGCATCCCCGAGAGCACATCGATCATCAGCGATATGGAATACCCCTTCGCTCCGCCGAAGGGCAGCACCGTTCCTTCAAGCGCGGCTTTCGGGTCATCGGTCGGGCTTCCGTCTTTTGCAATGGCCCAACCGAAAGGTATGGTTTTGCCTTCCTTGTCGGCAAGGATGATTTTTCCCTGCGCGACAACGCTCGTTGCCATATCCATGACAACAGGTTTCTCTTTGCCGGCGGGAAAGGCAATGGAGAACGGATTGGTCCCCATGTAGGGTTTTATCCCCCCCCACGGCGCCATGGTCGACGGTGCGTTCGAAGCAGCGTAGCCGATCATGTCGTTGGCAAGTGCACGCTGGGTAAAGAAGGCGGCAATACCGAAATGGTTCGAGTTCTTCACCGTGACGAAAACGGCGCCGCTTGTTTTAGCCTTTTCAACGGCCATGTCCATGGCTCGCGATCCCGTGACGATGCCCATGCTGTTGCAGCCGTCCAGGACCAGCGCCCCGGGCAGATCGGCAATCACCTCCAATCTTGCCGCAGCGTTAACGATTCCCATCTCGACACGTTTCAGATAAATCGGCACGCGGCTGACGCCGTGCGATTCGACCCCCGTGAGATCTGCTTCCGTCAGGCTCTCTGCAATGAGATTTGCCTCGTCTCCGGGAACGCCCGCTTTGGCGAACACCGAGGCGACAAAACCGGACAGGCGATCTCTATCGATAGTGACCCCGCTCATTTGATTTCACATCCTTTTTCTTCGAGCGTTTTTTGCACCCACGCCCGGTTGAGCGCATGCGCCGCGATGTCTTCGAAAGTCCTTGCCTCCATGGCATTGTGTTCCCTGGCTTTTGCCAGCACCCATTCAGCGTCCTCCGGGCGGATGATAACAATGCCATCGCCGTCGGCCGCAACGATGTCGCCGGGAAGGACAGCCTGGCCGCCGCATACCACCGGAACGTTTACCTCGCCGGGACCGCTCTTATAAGGCCCCTTGGGCGTTACTCCGCGCGCATAAACCGGGAAGTCGAGGAGGCGCAGCCCTTCGACGTCGCGTATGCATCCGTCAATAACAAAACCGGCGATCCTGCGGGTGACGGCATAACGCATCATGATTTCGCCGCAAAGCGCATGGTTCATGTCACCCTGCCCATCGACGACGATGACATCTCCGGGTTCGGCGATATCCAGTGCCTTGTGGAACATGAGATTGTCCCCGACAGGCGCTTTCACCGTGATGGCCGGACCCAGCAGACGGACTTTTCCGTAGGGCTTTATCGCGGCGGACAGGCAGGAAAGCCGCCCCATGTTGTCGCCGATATTGGCAACGGGAATGTCCGCAAAGGATTCGACCAGCGTGCGACTTGGGCGGGCGACCGATGTGATTACGCGAAAACCGGGATTGGGCATTTTATTTCTCCTTGTCATTTGAATAAATCGTTGCCAGAACCGAGTAGTCCTTGTCATCGCATCCGTGGCATTTGTCATATATCGAAGCGGCTAGAGCGGTCAGCGGAACGTCGAGACCCTGCGCCTCTCTCATGGCGATGCCGAGGTCTTTCTTCATCAGTTTGAATTTGAATCCGCTGGAATAATCGCTGTTGGCGACTTTCATGAACTTATGGTCGAAAACATAGGAGGTGCCGGAGCTGACTCGAATGATTTCGTATACTTTTTCGACGTCGAGCCCCAGTTTTTTTACGAGAGAGAATGCTTCGGCCAGCGCCACGGCGTTGACCGCCGCCAACATCTGGTTGACCGCCTTTACGGATTTTCCGTCCCCAATCGACTCAAGGCGGAAAATGTTTTTTCCGAGCACATCCAATACCGGCTTCAATGCATCGATATCGTCATTGTTTCCTGCGGCAAAGATCGTCAGGCTGCCCGAAGCGGCCCCGCCCACGCCTCCGCTGACGGGAGCATCAACGATGATGGCATCTTTTTTCTTCCAGAAATCGGCTACCTTCTTCAATGCCGTTCCCGTGCATGAAGTCATGTCCAGAATGCGCACTCCCTCCGGAGCGGCAGAGAAAAAGTCCGGATCCATGTAAACGTTTTCGAGAGCAGCATCGTCAGGCAATATGGAGACGATCAAGTCCACGCCGCGGACCGCATCTGCGTAAGACGGAGCGATATGGCCTCCAGCTGCTTCAAGCTCGTCCCCAGCCTGTTGATACTCCTGGGTCTTATGCATGACGCTGCTCACGTCGAATCCGGCTTCGGCAAGGCGCTTGGCCATTGGCAGCCCCATGGCCCCAAGGCCGACGAAAGCTATTTTTTCGATTGATCCTGTTTTCATGTTTTCCCTCCAATACGATAAGAACGGCGTAAAAGTCCCCAGAGGCCTTGTTTCTCGAAAGCTACGCTACCTTGGCGGAAGCTACCGCTCCGCGCGTCGTCCGGCGCCACATCCACTGAATGGCCGGGAAAAACAGGACCAGGATGGCCATGGTCAGCAGGGTTCCCGATATCGGCCGCGAGAAAAAGAAAAGCGGATCTCCCGTGCCGGACATCAGCAATGTCTTGCTGAAATTGTTTTCAAGCATCGGCCCGAGGACAAACGCCATGATCAAAGGCGCGGCATCGACATCAAAGCGTTTCATCAGATATCCCAGAATCCCGAACAACATGGTGGCGATGAGATCCTCGATGCTGTTATTGACGCCATAGGCGCCCAGCAGAATGAACATGATGATCAGCGGGGACAGAATGCCGTAAGGCACTTTGAGCATGCGTACGAAGATGCCGATCATTGGGAGATTCAATATCAGGCAGACGACATTTCCGATGTACATGCTGGCGATCACGCCCCAAAAGACATCGGCCCACTTGATAAGCAGCAAAGGCCCCGGGGTTACGCCGTGCATCATCATGGCGGCAAGCATCAGGGCAAGAACGCTGTTGGTGGGAATTCCCAGGGTTAAAAGAGGAACGAATCCGCCCGCGGTTGCGGAATTGTTTGCCGTTTCCGGCCCAGCCACGCCTTCTATGGCTCCCTGGCCAAACTTTTCGGGATGCTTGGCCATTTTTTTCTCGACGGCGTAGCTCATCAACGAAGCGATTGCCGGCATTCCTCCGGGAATTATGCCGATGCAGAATCCGAGCACGCTTCCCCGCGTAATTGGCCAGGCGGAATCCTTCCAGTCCTGGCGTGTGGGCAGAAGACTCTTGGGCGTAGCCATGATCGCGCCTAGTTTCTCCCGTTTTTCGATGTTGTAGAGAATTTCACCCAGGCCGAATATGCCCATCGCCAAAGGAACGAGATCGATGCCGTCCTGCAGATACAAAGTGCCGAAAGTGAAACGGTCAACTCCTTGTATTTGGTCTGTTCCGACACATCCGAGCATGAGGCCGACACAGGCCATGACAAGCCCGCGGGTCTTCGATTTTCCGGTAAGACCGCCGATGCATGTGAAAGCAAAGAAAAGCAGGGCGAACATTTCCGGAGCCCCGAATTTCAGAGCCATTTCCGCCAGGAAAGGGGAAATCAGCATCACAGCAATCACACTCGTGGTACCGCCGATAAACGAACCGATCGCCGACATGCCCAAGGCTGGCCCGGCTCTTCCCTGCCGCGCCATCTTGTAGCCATCGATGCAGGTCACAACCGAGGCGGCTTCACCGGGAATGTTGACGAGAATCGAAGTGATGGAGCCGCCATACATGGCGCCGTAATAAATCCCGGCCATGACGATCAGCGCCGTCACCATGTCCATTCCAACGGTAATGGGCAGAAGCAGCGCTATTGTGGCGGTCGGGCCAAGGCCCGGAAGAACGCCGATGACGGTGCCGATGAACGTTCCCAGAAATACGGCCAGCAAATTGGCCGGAGTAGCGGCGACAGAAAGCCCTTGCATCAGCAGGTTGATGGTATCCACAGCGTTTCCTCAGAGTTTTGACTGATCCACTAAAATGCTATATGGATTATCCCGTCGGGCAGGGGGAGTTTGAGCATGAACTTGAAAACGACAAACGATATAACCGCCGCCAGTACGGCAATCAGGATGCTCGAACGCCAGGAACGGTGCTCAACAAGACGAAGCTGAGTCAACAAGAGAAGCACCGTGCATAAGAGATATCCCAACGTTTCGAGAAGCGCGGTGAAAAAAACAAGCGAAGCAAAGGCAATACCCAGGAGCATCCAACGGGAACCGGTTTCGCCATCCTGATCATCGCCTGTCTCGGACACGTCTTCTGCGTCCGGAACCGGGGAGATGATGAGTTTTATCCCTAACCCCGTCATCAGAACCGCAACCAGCAAAGGCCAGAAACCGGCGCCGGGAGACTGCGGCACTCCAACCCCGAACTGCGATACCGAGACGATACCGACCGGAACGGCCACGGCGACAGCGATGAGACCAATCGCTCTGTCAATATTCATTGCGTTTCCCTTGCCCTTGCAGGATCATTTGATCTCTGTTTTTTCTACCTTGACCGAATCGCCGATTTGGTTGTACATGGCCTTCAGGGCCTTGCCGAAATCCTCCGAATTAAGGTAGGAAATCTCAAGCTGCAGTTTCTTCGCCGTCGCCCGGAATTGCGGATCGTCGTAGGCCTTTTTGAAGGCTTCCGCCAGCTTCTGCTTGACGGCAGAAGGGACGCCCTTGGGCAATACCAGGCCTTTCTGGTTGTCGATATAAACGTCATAACCCAGTTCGCGCATGGTTGGCGCATTGGGCTCCGTTGGAGAGCGCTCCAGCGCGGTGATGGCGAGGCAACGTATCCGCCCCGCCTGCACCAGGGCATAAGCCTCGTTGGGCGAAGCCATGGCAAAGCCGACATGGCCGCCTGCAAGCGCCGCAAGAGTTTCTGCTCCGCCTTTATGCGGCACGTGGATCAAGCTGATCCCGGTGCGCTTCTCCGTCACCTGAACCGTCGCATGGTGCAAACCACCAACACCTGAGGTGGCGTAAGTTATTTTTCCGGGATTTTTTTTGGCATCGGCAATCAATTCGTTCATCGATTTCCAGGGGCTGTCCGACTGAACATAGAATCCGACACGTTCAACCATGAGGCGCATCAACGGTTCGAAATCATCGATAGGATCGAAAGGCAGTTTTTTGTAATGCGGCACGGCTACAGTCTCGCTCCCTCCCGCTGCAAGGAGCAAATATCCATCGGGTTTGGAGCTGAAGACAAATTGCGAAGCGATGATGCCGGTTGCCCCTACCTTATTGTTGACGACCACCGGCTGCCCAAGATACTTGGCCGCCACATCCGCAATGGCTCTGGAAACCGTATCCGTCCCTCCGCCGGGAGCAAATCCGACGATGATCTCGACCGGCTTCGCCGGGAACTCCTGGGCGAAAGAGAAACAGCTGAAAGTCATTGCCAAAACGGCAATAATCGACGCGAATCCACCTCGTTTGAACATGCCTACCCCCTATAGTTATGATCGTTATAACAGTTATAACATGGTTCTCACCATAGCACTTTGTCGATTCGAAAAGCAAGCAGTTTTTGAATGAAGATGCAAGAAACCATCGCGTAACGGGGATATCGCGGCAGAGCGGAATGATCACGGGAAGGATGAGCCGACCGCGGCACAAGGTCGACTTTACGGACGGAAAGCCGTCGCTCGCGTGCTGCCACGTAGCGGTCTACGATGCCGCTGAAGATTGTTCGCGCGTTTTCCTCAGGCAGGACCCATCAGCTGCGCGTACACATGCAGGCGCTGGCCCATCCGATCCTCGGCGACCCGCTTTACGCCGACGAAACGAACCGGAACAAGGCGGAACCGCGGCGGCATGCGGAATATATCGCCTTTCAGTAGTGTCCGGTTAAAAATCGAATAGATTCAGTTGGTTGTTGCTTTGGTCCTGTTTTTGGAAAGGTGCATTGCCCGCAAAGGCTTGCTGGATGGGCATTTTCTCGAACAAGGTGAGCGAAAAAATCTGTAGCAAAGT
>JAVBSG010000213.1:0-20698 GCA_031547245.1 Propionivibrio sp. | reverse complement strand
GCCGCACCTGATGCTCGCTGCCCTGAAGACTTCCAGCACGATCATGTTCCTGGTGGCCGCGGCGATGGTCTCGGCTTGGCTGATCACCATCGCCGATATTCCGACGCAGACGATCGCGATGCTCCAGCCGTTCATGGACAGCCCGATCCTCCTGATGTTCGTGATCATGATCCTGGTGGTGATCGTCGGCACGGCGCTTGACCTGATGCCGACCGTGCTGATCCTCGGGCCGATCCTGGTGCCGGTGGTCAAGCAGGCGGGCATCGATCCGTATTATTTCGGGGTGCTGTTCATCATGAACAACGCCATCGGGCTCCTGACCCCGCCGGTGGGGGTGGTGCTCAACGTCGTGGCCGGGGTGGCCAAGGAGCCGCTCGATAATGTGATCAAGGGCGTCTGGCCCTTCCTGCTCTCGCTTACCGTCCTGATGTTCCTCCTCGTCCTTTTCCCGCCGCTCGTCACCGTGCCTATGAGGTGGTTCTGGTAGAGAACCGAGCAGCAACTCACCAGGACGAACAAAACGCGGCCGGTTCTTTGAGAACCGGCCGTTTTCCTTCTATGGGCAGCGCCAGCGCATTTCAGGCAAATGCTGACATAGGTGCCGACTTACGTAGTTGCCGCGCATGCCTGGGAAACTTTCCGACGCCGTGCGGTAAACACGGCAAACGCCATTTCCAGAATCACCGGTAGCATCAACAACGCCCCGCCGATCTTGGCCGACGATTCGATCTGGCGGAACGGTGTGTTGATATGTAACGCGATCAGATCGACTACCAGGCCATCGCGCATGGCCTGAAGAATTTTTTTATCCCAGACCGTGCGCAACATTTCCGGACTGACGGAAACCTTGCCAGCAAGAGATTCTATGAGCTGCCCCTCGACCGCCTGCAACGTGACCTGCGACATGCCGCCGGCGGCCATTCCCGCAAGCTTGCGAACGGGTTCGGGCACTGCGGGATTTTGCAGCATCGGCGCAAAAAACCGCTGTTCCATGTATTCGCGAGTCACGACCAACACAACCTCTTTGATGGAGATGTCGCCTTGCGGCGCCTGCCCCATTATCGCCGTCCACAGCCCTTCTGCGGCCTGCACCGACAGCGCGGCAATATCCGGACGAACGGAATCGAAGGCAGCTACGGTCTTTTCCTGGGCGGCGGATGTGCCGCCCCACACCGCGCCCACGCAGGCGAACACGATGGGTATGTACAGGTGGTACAAGGCCACGATAAAACGGCGGACGCGCCCGTGGCGAACGAAAAGCCCCAGCCGCCTTGCGGCGAACAGCACCACCCCGGCAGCCAGAAGGCCGAAAAAGGCCCCCTTCACCACGGCCCCTAATGTGAAAAACCCCATGTCTGACAACTGCTCGAACATTCGTATGCTCCAACCGATATTTGCCGTACGCCGATGACGCTCCAGCCAAACAAATCATCATAAGGTAGCCGCGATGCAGCGTAAAGGACGAGGAAATACTCCACCCTTGCTTTGCGAAGTTTTTCACTCATGCAAAAAACTCGAACGCATATCGATTGTCAGCGGCGGATTTCCTGGTGAATAATACCCGGCATGAATTCACCGGGCATTTCCCCTGATTCAGCAAGCTCCCGGCCGGCACTGATCATCGCCGTTGCCGGCATGATTTCGCTGGCCGTGGCCATGGGGGTGGGACGCTTTGCCTTTACTCCGCTCTACCCTCTCATGGTCCGGGACGGACTGCTCTCCAATGAGGCTGGCGCGCTGCTGGCCGGCAGCAATTATCTCGGTTATCTGCTGGGAGCGTTGACCGTCGCCCGCATTCGGCTGCGGCCGGCTACGCTTCTGGCACTGGGCCTGGCCGGCATAGTCGTGGCTACGGCGGCCGTCGGCGCGACTGTCTCGGTCGCCGGCTGGACGCTGCTGCGCTTTGCCGCCGGCGTACTGAGCGCCTGGGCGCTCGTGGCAACGACGGCCTGGGCGCTGGGGTGGCTCGCGGCACTTGGACGCCCGCACCTGGCCGGCACCGTTTTTGCCGGCGTCGGCCTGGGAATCGCAGCGGCCGGCCTGTTCTGCGTGCTGGCCGCGCGGCCGGGCGTTTCCGCGCAACGACTGTGGGTCGAACTGGCGGTTCTGGCAGCAATAGCCGCGCTGGCGCCGATGATCGTGAGCGTCAGCAGGCATTCCCTGCCCGCCTCCGATGCCCACTCCGCCGCCGCGGCATCCAATGGTGGCCATGCAGTGAATGCCAACGCCATGGGATTGGTCGTCTGCTATACCTTGTTCGGATTCGGCTATATCCTTCCGGCAACCTACCTGCCGGCACAAGCCCGGCAACTGGTGGACGATCCGCGCGTGTTCGGCTGGGCATGGCCGGTTTTCGGCTTTGCCGCCGCCGCATCAACGCTCATCGTATCCTGGGGGTTGAGGCGATTCGACCGGCTTCACGTCTGGGCCGTTTCGCATCTCGTCATGGCGGCGGGCGTGCTGCTGCCCGTTCTGTGGTTCTCGCCCGCCAGCATCGCAGCGGCGGCGCTGTTCGTAGGCGGCACCTTCATGGTCATCACCATGATCGGCATGCAGGAAGCCCGCGCACGCGGCGGAAAAAACGCTACCGCCGTTCTGGCGCATATGACCGCTGGTTTTGCGCTGGGGCAGTTGCTGGGCCCCGTTGCTTCCGCCGCACTCGGGCGGCTTGCCGACGGCCCGGCGGCGGCTCTGAACCATGCCATGGTGCTGGCGGCGGCAGGTTTGCTGGCCGGTGCCGCCTACCTGTGGCGTGAAGCCCGTCGGCCACGTCGAATCGAGGAAAACCATCATGAATGATTCCCCTTCTCCAACCCCGCAGGGATTCGGCCCGTCCCCGTTGGAACGTTTGCCGGTTCCCGGCAAAAGCGCTATGAGCGATGCCCAGCGGGCGGCGGCCGAGGCCATCATCAAAGGCCCCCGCAAGGCGATTTTCGGACCCTTCGTTCCCTTGCTGCAAACCCCCGTTCTCATGGAGCGCATCGGCAAAGTCGGCGAAGCCCTGCGCTTTGACGGCACCCTGCCGGATCGCGTCCGGGAACTGGCGATCTGCCTCGTGGCGCGGGAAACCGGCAATCAGTTCGAGTGGCAGACGCATGTCCCACTCGCCATCAAGGCCGGTGTCGCCGAAGAAGCCATCTATGCACTGTCTGCCGGACGGCGCGCGCGCGGCCTGGCCCCGGACGAGGCGGCCGCCTGCGACTTCGTTGCGGAACTGATGCAGCGCCAGGGCGTTTGCGATGCCACCTACGCAGAGGCGGTTTCCTGCTTCGGCGAGGCTGGTACGGTGGAACTCACCGCGCTGGCGGGCTATTTCGTCATGGTGTGCTGGGTCATGAACGTGGCACGAACGCCAGGACTGGATCCTGCCAAAACGGCACCGCTTGACGCATTTCCGGGATAGACCCAGAACCTCGCATCGGACGATATCCAGGAAAGGCAGAAACCAGTGATCATTCTTCAACGCTTTTGCAGAGGAACATAGCCGATGTCCTCGATCAACTGCTGCCCCTGTTCGCCCAAAAACCAGTCCATCAGTTTTTGCGTGTTTTCCGATACCGGGCGGGCGGTAACCATGTACACATTGACGGTGAACGGGTAAGCGCCGCTCTCGATGTTGGCCCTGTCCGGCGCGACGCCATCGACCGACAGTAGACGCACCTGATCGTTGCGCAGCATGCCGGTCGTGTAATAGCGGAACGAATAGCCGATGGCCGCCGCGTCGTTGCGATAGCTGGCGACCTGATGCACCAGTCCGCCCATGCCCCGGTGGAACTCTTCCTGCAGCGGCGTACGTAGCGGCTTGTCCTTCATCACTTTGCTGATCATCGTGCTTTGCGAACCGGAGCCGGCCGGGCGCTGAAAGGCGACGATTCTTTCGTCACGGCCGCCAAGGTCGCGCCAGTTGTCGATCTTCCCGCTGTAGATGCCCTGAATCTGCTCGATGCCGAGGTTGCCGACCGGATTGCTGCGATTGACCAGAAAAACGAATGCTTCCCTGGCCAGCGGGGTCATGTTGAGCGTCAGTCCCCTGGCTTGCGCCGCCTGCTTCTGCTCGGCGGACGGGGCAGCGGCAAAGATCAGTTCGACTCTCCCGTCGATCAGGCGCTGGTAGGCTTCAGGTGTGGTGCTGCACTGGACGATCTCGGCGATGGCATCGGGCACGGAGGGTTTAGCATAGACGGCCTGGACCGCTGCCGCATAAACCGGGTAGAACGCAGTGGCTCCGTCCAGGCGCGGATATGGCCAGCCGATATGCAGCCGCGCTTGACCGCGCAACGGCATCAGATTTTTGTTGAACAACTCTTTTCCACTGAACGGCGCATAGTCGTGCAGCCGGATTTCTTCCGACAGCCGTTCGCTACGCGCGAACCGTTCCGGCAGCATGAACGTGGAACGGTCGTATGCCTGCCAGGCGCATACCAGCGCCAGCACGGCGACGACGACTGCCGCGGTGATGCCCTGCCGCCGACCGTGTACGGCGAAACGGCGCCGGTGCCAAGTAGCACAGGCAAAAGCCGCCAGAGAGAGCGAATAAACCCCCAGCGGAACCAGCAGCACATTCCACCAATCCCCTCCGAAAGTCAGCATGAAATTCAGGAAAAAGAAGGGGATAAAGGCAAAAAAGACAATGCCGCTGAAACTGCTGTCACTGAAGTTGCCCCGGCCGACGAACATGGCGACAGCCCAAACCGCCAGCAGGTAAATGATCGGGGAGACAAACGGCAGATAGCGGGCGGAAAACGACGCGGGCAAAGCGGCCCCTCTGCCATACAGATAGCCCAGCGCGGCCGGCAAAGCGCCGCCGAGGATGAGCAAAACGGTTTCACCAACCATTGCATGCCGGGGAAGCACCGTTCCGATAGCGGCAAACGCCAAAAAAGCGCCCAACTGGCAAGCGGCAGGCAAAGCGATGATGGCAAACAGCAGGGTGCGTACGACATAGCGCCGGCTGCTCGGCTGTTGTTCGGGTTGTACGGTCATAATGAACCTGTATTTGGGCTAGCTTCGCTGCTTTTTTCTCTACAACCTATGGTTCGCGGGATGCACCGATGGAAAAACGCCCTGCCAGCCCATGACCGGCAGGGCGTTTTTCCAAAATGGAACAGGCCTTAGAACGGAATATCGTCGTCCATGTCCTCGAAGCTCGGCGCCTTCTTTGCCGGCGCCTGGCGCGAACCGCCCGAAGGCGCGGAGGGCACACTGCCGCCATACTCGACCTCGCCGCCCGACGATGAGGCCCCCTGGCGGCCGCCAAGCATCTGCATTTCGTTGGCCTCGATCTCGGTGGTATAACGTTCCTGGCCTTCCTTGTCCTGCCACTTGCGGGTGCGGATGCGCCCCTCGATGTAAACTGCCGAACCTTTCTTCAGGTACTGGCCGACGATTTCGGCCAGCTTGCGATAGAACACAACGCGGTGCCATTCGGTTATTTCGCGTTTCTCGCCGCTGGCCTTGTCCTTCCACGATTCCGTGGTGGCCAGCCGGACGTTCGCCACGGCATCGCCGTTGGGCATGTAGCGTGTTTCCGGGTCCGCTCCCAGGTTGCCGACAAGAATTACCTTATTGACCGAAGCCATACTGTCTCCTCAATAGTGCAAACGGCCAATATTATCCGTCCCGATCATATTTTCCGTCACTTCAATTAAAAATCAAATGGTTATGTTGTTCATCGTTCCGGATTACCCGGTTGCCAGCATTTTCCGCCACGGGCGGAACCCCTGCATGAAAGACCGATCCTTAACCGGATAAGTATAAGGCAAAAAGAATCCGAGCCGCCGTTTTGCCGGGAAACCAGGCAAAACGGCGGCTCGTGGAGCATCATGGCCCGTCAAAACGCACTGCCATGCAGGGGCACATTGCCCCCGAAATGGAATTCACCCTACTTGGGAATGAGCCAGTACAAAGGAACCAGCACCAGTTGCGGGAAAACGGTGAGCAGCAGGAGCAGCGCGATTTCGATCCACAAATAGGGAAGAACCTTTTTGATGACTTCGTCCAGCGCGATTTTTCCCACCCCGGCGGCAACGTTGAGCACCGTACCGACCGGAGGCGTCAGCAGCCCAACCATGTTGTTGAACACGAACATGAAGCCGAAATAGATCGGATCGATGCCCGCTTTCATGATGATCGGCATCAATACCGGCGTCAGGATCAGGATGGTCGGCGTGGCATCCATGGCTGTTCCGACCACCAGGACGAGAACGTTGATCGCCAGCATGAGAAGAATCTTGTCATCCATCATGGGCGCCAGCATGTTCGCCAGATAGGCCGGGATATTCGCCACGGCAATCAACCACGAAGAAACCATGGCCGCCGCTGCCAGGAACATGACGATACTCGTCACCTTGGCCGCCGAAACCAGGACTTTCGAGATATTGGAAAACTTCAGTTCCCGGTACACGAAAACGCCGACGAACAAAGCGTAGAAAACCGCGATGGACGCCGCCTCGGTCGGAGTGAATATGCCCCCACGGAGTCCGACGATGATGATGATCGGCAAAATGAACGCCCAGACGGCATCCTTGGCCGCCAGCAGCACTTCCCGGCCCGTTCTTTTCGGCTGGACCTTGAACTGCTCCTTGCGCGCGATCCACGCCCAGGTCGCCGCGAGACAAATGCACAGCAACAAACCGGGCACGATGCCCGACATGAATAGCTTAGGGATGGATACGTTGCCCGTGACACCGAAAATGATCATCGGTACGCTGAGCGGCATTAGCGGCGGGACGATCCCCGCCGAGGCGATGAGCGCCGCCGAATGGCTCGGCTTGTAGCCTGCTTCCTTCATGATCGGGATGAGGATGGCGCCGAGCGCCGCCGTATCGGCCACCGCCGACCCCGACAGGCCGGAAAAGATCAGGCTGGCCAGGATGGCCACGTAACCGAGCCCTCCCCTGACGTGGCCCACCAAGGCGATGGCGAAGGCGATGATCCGTTTCGAAACCCCGCCGGCATTCATCAGCTCGCCGGCCAGGATGAAGAATGCGATAGCCATCAGCGGAAAATTGTCGGCGCCGTCGACCAGCGTGGATGCCAGGATCTGCGTGTCGAACATCTTCATGTGGATCAGCAGGGCCACGCCGCTCATGATCAGCGAGTGGGCGATGGGAATACCCAGCGCCATGGCGGCCAGGAGCGACCCGAGAAATACAAGCATTGTCATGGCCATGATTATTTCGCTCCTTCCTGCGTTTCGCCGGTGACCGCATCGACGATTTTCTGGTCTTCCGAATCGGTGCTCATGACAAGTTCTTCGTCCTTCACCTTATTGGCGGCCAAGCGGTACAGGTTGACCAACGAGATGAGGGCCATGGCGACTGAACAGATGAACCCGGAGACATAAACAAATGCCAAAGGCATGCGCAGCGATGCCGAAACCTGGGTCGTGGTGACCAGCACCAGCTTCCACGCACCATCGGCGCACAGGCACATCGTGACGATCAGCAGGACATTGTTGAACATCAATATCCATCGCCGGGTTCCGGCGGAAAACTTCCGTATCAGCGTATCCACGCCCAGGTGGACGTTTTCCCGGAACGCCACAATGGCTCCCAGAAAGATTAGCCAGATGAACAGATAGCGCGATGCTTCCTCCGACCACGTGATTCCCGAGTTGAAGAAATAACGCAAAACGACATTGACGAAGACGAAGGTGGCCATGCACGACAGGCATACCGCGATCGCTCCGTGCAGCAGTCGGGTAACCGACTGACTGAAGCTTCCCATATTCCAGCTTCCTTTCGATCCGAAAAGGTATCGTTGTTTATTTTTTTGCGCCGACGCGATGCGGCGCGGAACCGCCGGAGGGACGTCTGCCGCCCCTCCGCTCGCTCCAACGATCCCGTATCTGTGTTACTTGCTCTTGAATTACTGAGCGTATTTGGCTATCTCGGCCTCGATCGCCTGGATATTCTCGGCTCCGAGATCGGCTTCGAACTTCGTCGCAATGCCCTTGGTCGCTTCAACGAAGGCCGCATGCATCCCCGGGGTCAGCTTGGTAATCTTCATGCCGGCTTTCTCCATGCCGGCGACAGCCGAATCCATGGTGTCGCGGTTGACCTTGCGCTGATACACGCCGGCTTCCTTGCCCGCCTTGAGAAGAACATCCTGGTCTTCCTTGGGCAGGATATCCCAGATTTTCTTGCTGAACATCAGCACGAAGGGCGAATAGAAATGCTGGGTGAGCGTGCTGTATTTCTGCACCTCATAGAATTTCTGCAGGTAGTTGGCCGTCGATGGGTTCTCCTGGCCGTCGATCGTTTTTTGCTGCATGGCGGAGAACAATTCGCCGAAAGGCATCGGCGTGGGGTTGGCGCCCATCTCCCGGAAGGTGGCCAGGTGAACCGGGTTCTCCATGGTGCGGATTTTCAGTCCTTTCAAATCGGCGGGAGTTTTGATTTCACGCACGCTATTGGTCAGCTGGCGGAAACCGTTTTCCCAAAAAGCCAGACCGATAATGCCGTGTTCGGGCAGGGAATCCAGGAATTTCTGGCCCAACGGCCCGTCGAGCACCTTGTCGGCGACTTCTTCATTCGGAAACAGGAAAGGCAGGTCAAAAACCATCCATTTCTTGTCAAGGCCGGCGATGGGCGCCGTGGAAGGACTGGTCATTTCCAGCGTGCCGGCGCGCAAGGCGGTCATCATCTTGGTGTCGTCGCCCAATTGGGAGTTGGCGAACAGGTCGACCCGGAGACGGCCCTTGGACTCGCTTTCCACGATTTCCTTGAATTTCTGCAGGCCCTTGAATTGCGGACTCTCCTCATTAAAGCCGATGCCGGCCTTGATGACTCGCGCCTCAACCTTCGTCTCGGCGCTGGCGCCCGAGCTGCCTGCATTGCCTGTACTCGTGCTGCTCGGCGAATCGCAGCCGGCGAAAAAACCAGCGGCAATCACCAGACCCAGAGTCGAGCCTACCATGTGGAGCATTTTCTTCATCGCATTTCCTTCGGGTTTCAATAAGTTGATCGTCATTTACTGCCAAGCGGCCCGGTGCTGTAACACACCTGTTTTTGAACTTCTTGCACGCCCCTTCGCCCAGTGTTCAACCTGTTCGATCTCCGGGCGGAGCAGGCCGGCTGGGGAAGTTCGAAGCAATGGCGCGGAATACCGCTATCATTCCGTGCGCAAACTCACCACCGGTTGACCCAGTGGGTAGGCGTACCGGTCGTCAGCATCTCGATGGCCGTCTGCGCCGCTTTTTCCTGAAGAGCGCACACGCTGGCCTCCGAGTACCAGCCGGTATGGTCCGTCAAAATGACATTGCGGAGATTGCGCAGGGGACAGTCGCCAGCCATCGGCTCCTTGTCGATGACATCAAGCGCCGCACCGAAAATCTTTCCGGCTTTCAAGGCATCGGCCAGCGCATCCGTGTCGACCAAAGCGCCGCGTGACGTATTGACGATGCAGGTCTTTTCATTCATCAGCGCAAGCGAACCCGCATTGATGAGATTGCGCGTCTCCGTGGTAGCCGGCGCATGCATCGAGATGATCCGGGCAGTCCGGCAAATGTCTTCGAAACTGGCCCGCCTGGCTCCGAACCGGGCGGCGAAGTCGTCAGTGACGTACGGGTCATACACAAGAACATCGCCGATTCCAAAACCGCGCATTCTTTCAAGATAGGCGCGCGCAATCTTGCCGAAGCCCACCAGGCCCAGCGTCGAACCCGCTATCCGATACATCGGCTCCTTCTGGCTTATATTCCATTGCCCGTCCCGGACCTGGGCGTCCCGTGTGACGACCCGCCGGATCAAGGCAAGCGTGAGTGCTGCCGCATGGTCTGCCACCTCGATGTCGGCGCCATAGTCGGGAATGTTCGCGACCTTGACGCCATGCTGTGCGGCTGCTTCAAGATCGATGGTGTCGACGCCAACGCCGTAGCGGACGATCCCTCCCCCTTTGCGAAGCTGACGGATCGCCTGGGCATCCATCACCGGAAGGTCGCGCACCAGAACGATATCGAGATTGACCAACTGTTCCAAGAGGGCCGATCTATCACCGCCCCAGCGCAGAAACCTGACCTCCACGCCCAGCGGCTCCAGCAATTCTCTTTCGACGCGATGATCCGCGTAGCCAGGTTCCGCTATGCCGACAACGGCTCTCCGATTTTGCCCTTCGATATCACTCTGCGTATCCATTGCGACTTACTCCCTAAAACTGAGGAAAACGATCCAAGCAAAATAATTTATAGCTATCTAAGGCACTACTAATGTATAAGTAAGGTACTACTTATATAAAACTGGGGCACAAGTCTGATAGCAATGACAGGCCATGTCAATAGTTTTTCCGGATCTTGACATTCAGATTGAAGGGAAATGATGAACGCAACGATCGTCAGAAAAACCGAAGGAATAACCCGATGGAAATTTTTTAACTGATTGTGTTATTTATATAAAATAAAATTATCCGGGTCGCAGATGATTTTAATAGAAATTTGATTTTTATGACTAAGGTAAGTAGACTGCGGTGCGGCATGCCGAATTTCGAACATGACGTCATTTTTTTATTTATTGTGAAAATCGATGGAAAAATTATCGCCACTTCAGCCAAAAAAAACCGAATCGCTGACATCCCTGGTCTGTGCGCGAATACGGCAAGCCATCGTGAATATCGAATTCGGCTTTGGCGAACATCTCTCCGAGGATAAACTGGCTGCGGCTTTCGGCATCAGCCGCACGCCTGTTCGTGACGCATTGACGATGCTGCAGGCCCAGGGGTTGATCGAAATCAAGCCCCACCATGGCAGTTTTGTCTTCATGCCATCCCGTCAGGAGGTTTCGGACCTTTATGAATTCCGGACAATCCTCGAAATACAGGCGCTGAAGATGAGCATTCCCCTCAGGAAGAACAGAATCCTCCCCTTGCTCATCGCGGCCAACGACAGAATGGTCGCGGCAAGGAAGATGGAAGACTTGCTTGCGATTGCTCAAGCCGACGTTGCTTTCCACCGATCCATCATAGACAACTGCGGAAATCAATGCCTCGTCGAATCCTATGAGCTTATATCCGGCCGGATGGACTCGATTCGCACGCGGATCTCGGTCGCGCTGAAGGATATCCGCACGAGAGCGATCAACGAACATTCAGCCATCATCGCTGCTCTGGAAAAAGACAACCTTTCGCGGGCAAGAACGATTTTGTCTTCGCATGTTTCGACATCCCTCGCATGGTTCGATATGGCATGCAAGGAAGGACTCCTGAGCGCTCCACACCGCTCCGAGCTCCCTTATTCGAAGTTGTCGCTGGATAGCGCAAAACCGGGCCAAACTGCATAATCGGCTTTATCGTTGCCCGATCCGTACGTAAGCCGCAAGCTCGACGAATACCGGGACTCGAAAAGGAAACGTCCAATGAGAAAGGTAAACTGACGTGGTCACACAGAATAACGCTACCATCAGGATCGCCGTCATCCCCGGCGACGGTATCGGCAAGGAAGTGGTTCCCGAGGGCATCCGCTGCCTGGAGGCCGTCGCGCGCAGGTACGGCCTGCGTTTCCAGTTCGACGAGTTCGACTGGAGTTGCGACTACTATCTCAAGCACGGCACGATGATGCCTGCCGATTGGAAAGAGATCATCGGTGGGCACGATGCCATCTACTTCGGCGCGGTCGGATGGCCGGAAAAAGTGCCGGATCATGTTTCGCTCTGGGGATCACTGCTCAAGTTCCGCCGCGAGTTCGACCAATACGTCAACCTGCGTCCCGCGCGGCTGATGCCGGGCGTGCCGTCGCCATTGGCCGGCCGCAAGCCCGGTGACATCGACTTCTACATCGTGCGCGAGAATACCGAAGGGGAATATTCGAGCGTCGGCGGCAAGATGTTCGAGGGAACCGACCGCGAGTTTGTCGTCCAGGAAAGCATCTTCACGCGCACCGGCGTCGACCGCGTCATCCAATTCGCCTACGAACTGGCGCAAAAGCGGCTCAAAAAGCACCTGACCTCGGCCACCAAGTCGAACGGGATTTCCATCTCGATGCCTTACTGGGACGAGCGCTTCGCCGAGATGGGGAAAAGCTATCCGGACGTGCACACCGACAAATTCCACATCGACATCCTGGCCGCAAACTTCGTGCGCCGCCCGGACTGGTTCGATGTCATCGTCGCCTCCAACCTGTTCGGCGACATTCTTTCCGATCTTGGCCCGGCCTGTACCGGCACCATCGCCATTGCCCCCTCCGCCAATCTCAACCCGGAACGGCGCTTTCCCTCGCTGTTCGAACCCGTTCACGGTTCGGCGCCGGACATTTACGGAAAAGGCATCGCCAATCCCGTCGGCCAGATCTGGGCTGGGGCGATGATGCTGGAACATCTAGGCCAACCCGAGGCAGCGGCGGATCTCATGAAAGCAATCGAGTTTACGCTCGCCGAAGGCCCGCGTACGCCGGATATGGGCGGTAACGCCACGACGGAGGATGTTGGCAAGATGATTGCCTCCGCCTTGGACTAACGCACATCGCCCCATCGGAAAACGCTGACCCGGCGGCCCCTGCCGCCGGGTCAGAATCAAAACTACTACTGTTCCTTTTCCAACAAAGCCAGGTCCCGCCACAGCGCCTGTTTGGCGTTGCGGCGCCGGGCCTTCTCCGTCTTTTCGTGCGCACCGGCCTTGCGCTTGGCTACCGCCATCGCGTAAGGGTTGCGGGGCACGAACGTATTACCCCGTGTTTTCACGGCAAACTCCTTTCCAATTCATGTCCTGATCGGCGTGCAGTTGCTCGTCGATCAGGCGCTCGGCTTCCCGCCTGCGCTGACCGCGCTTTCTCTTGCGTTTCAGCCAGATGAGTCTGCTCGTCGCATGCCGCACGCTGTTCCGGCGCATGGCTTCGGCCTGCCAAGTCCCTCCACGGTTCGCCAAATCGAACCACTCTTGCTCCAGCAAGCGGATGCTCTCCGGCAGGAGCGCCACATTCCAGCTCCAGAACACATTCCCGGCAGAACAGCGCTGCCGTATTTCCCTCAGCAACCGGCGCATGCGCTGGGATTTCTGATGACAAAAAGTTCTGGACATTTTCTCCTCCTTACCTCCTAACGCCGCCGGCATAGCGCCACCAGCCGATCGGGGCGGCGCGGGCCGTTAAGCTCGGCGAGAAGCTCCTGCGGATATTCCCGCCGCCACTCGCCCCACCCGCGCCGCAGTTTGCGGTCCCAGACGCGCCAGCCCTTGCCGGCTTCGGATTTCGCAACGTAGCGCGCATCAGGCTTACCCATGGCTTACCCCTTGATGCACATCACCTGGCGCAAGGTATGCACGACTTCCACCAGATCGCTCTGGTGCGCCATCACCGTGTCGATATCCTTGTAGGCCGACGGAATTTCATCGAGTACGCAACGATCCTTGCGGCATTCGATGCCCGCCGTCTGGTCGGCCAGATCAGCCACCGTGAAACGCCGCGTCGCCTCGGTCCGGCTCATGCGCCGTCCGGCCCCGTGCGAACACGAACAGAACGACTGCGCATTGCCCAGCCCGCGCACGATATAGCTCTTTGCCCCCATCGAACCGGGGATGATGCCAAGTTCGCCGGCGCGCGCCGAGATCGCCCCCTTGCGCGTAATGAACAGGTTTTCATCGAAATGCCGCTCACGCGCAATGTAGTTGTGGTGGCAATTGATGGCTTCCTGCTCGATCGAGAACGACGGCAGCAAAGGACGCAGCGCCTCGACGATGAGCCGCATCATCTCGCGGCGGTTGAGCATGGCGTAATCCTGCGCCCACTCCACCGCCTCGACATAATCGTCGAACAGCGTCGATCCTTCCGACAGATAAGCCAGATCCTTGTCCGGCAAATGGACCTGGTGGCGCCGCATGTCCTTGCGCGCGGCGGAGATGAAATACCGCCCGAACACGTTGCCGATGCCGCGGCTGCCCGAATGCAGCATCACCCACACCCGGCCGTCCTCGTCGAGGCATAGCTCGATGAAATGGTTGCCGCCGCCCAGCGTGCCGATCTGGCACAACCAGGTGCGCTGAAAACTGCGCAGCATCTTCATCACGCTGGCATGCTTGCCGACGATCACATCCAGCCGCTGGTCCAGCCGGCGGCCGGCGCGTTCGAGCGACGATCCGCGCACCTTGTCCCACTTGTGCTGGTAAAAGCCCACGGGGACTGCCGCTTCGAGCGACATGCGCAGCCTGTGCAGCCCGTCCGGCAAATCGTTCGCCGTCAGCGACAAGCGCAGCGCATTCATGCCACAGCCGATGTCGACGCCGACCGCCGCCGGAATGACCGCCGACTTGGTGGCGATCACCGAACCGACCGTGGCGCCGATACCCGCATGCACATCCGGCATGGCGGCCACGTGGCCATGCACGATCGGCAGGCTGGCCACATTGATCAGTTGGCCGATTGCCGCAGGCTCGATCTCGTCGGTCCACACGTGAACCGGCACACGGCCCTTGTTGAAAGTTTTTTGAATCGGCATACGCCGTTCCTCCTGCAATGCTGCACGCAGCGACGAACGGCCATGAAAGAAAGGTCCGGAACGCAGCGGCAGCCAGAATGAAAAAAGCCCCGACACGTCGGGGCTTTCACACACCGGCGCGCGGATTTCGCCGCGCCGGAAACGGAATTCTGGCTACGGCTTCTAGCGGATGATGAACCTCGAAAATACAGTCACTTTTCTTCTCCTTTCTTGCGGTGACAAAAACCGGAAACAACGCCTGCATAACAATCAATGGGTGGCGATTCTATTTTGCTAAAAACCACCTGTCAAGCAAAAATTCGACAGTTGTCGCGAATTTTCGACCCACCCTTTCGTCATGTTCACTGAGAGCGAGGCTGCGCATGATTAGGGCATAAATCATGCCGCAAATATCATAAACGCAAACAAACCGCTCAGGCGACAGTCTCTCAAGGCTTACGCTCATTGCACGCGGATTGCCATCGCCAACAGCGAGTCGAGAAAGGAGTTGACTCTAGCCAACGGATCGACCGACCCCTGGTCATAGAAAAACAACTGCCTTCCCGTTTCTTTGGAATCGAAGTACCACTGGCTTGCGTTGTTGGCCCCCACGTTCAGATAAAGCACATCCATGTCTGCCGTCGCCGCCAATGCCTTTTTTTGCGAATCCATTTCTTCCGCATAAACGGATGAATAAATACGCTTCTTTTTTACCGTTTCGTACCACGTATTTTTCGTGGAAATGACATTAGCGTTATTTATGTTAAATTTCTGCGTCACCTCAAATCCGAAGGGCGCCCTGCCATTCCTTGCGGTGAAATTGTCGATGAATGGCTGTGTGTATGTCGTCGCGGAGGGTACTCCAATCAGCAACTTCTTTTCCTTTACCGGGGCATCCAGCGGTTCGATTTTTGCCACCACTTCGCCGATTTCCTCGGCCTGCCGGGCCACAATGGGTACTATCGAACGGTAGGTCGATCCTTTATATGCGTATGGCGCACACGCCGACAACGCTATCGAAATCGCCACCAGGAATCCGAGTGTCTTGTTTTTCATGGCACCACCGTTCCTCTAGCCGCTGCGCATTTGTCTTTGGTCGATAACACAGGCGTAAGCGCCCCGATCCTGCATTTGATATGTATCGTTTCCTGACTTTTCCACTCCTCGCTTCCCGTCTTTATTACGGGAGGCAGAGAATTCTGCGAAAAATCGTCCGGTTCTTTTTTTTCCTGCTGCGCGATACGCCGCGGCTCGTTCCTGCCATTTGGAGAAGCAATTGCGTTTGGAGCGAATTGTCTGGGCTCGACCAGGATAAGAACAGTATTTTGATCGACAAAATCCAACGGATTTTCTCTTTTCAGACCTGCTGCCTTGAGTGGCACAACCCCGTTTTTCCGCAGAAACCGATCAAGCATATCCGTCTTGATGGCGAAATTGACATTTTGGGGTAATGTGCCGGTTTGATGATAATAATAGTTAAGGCCGGCCGTTGCTACGACGACTCCAACCACGGATCCGCTCTCATTGACAAGAGGACCGCCAGAGTTTCCGCCCTGTATTGGCACTGAAATTTGAAACCAGTCGTTATTATTTTCCAGTCCCGACATGCTGCTGATGATGCCGTCGGTAATCTTTGATTCCATTCCCTGAATCCCCACTTGCGGGAAACCGATCGCGTAGACCTTCAAGCCTTTGGCAACGCTGCCAATGCCGGCTATGGGAAGCCCATCGCTCTTTTTCGACGCTTGCATCAAGGCCAGGTCATTGTGCTTGTCTATCGCCAGCAGGTCGAGTTCATAGGTGATGCCGTTTCGGTCTGTGGCGGTCGCGAACGGACAGTCTCTCACGACATGCGCGTTGGTGATGAGATGCCCCGATTTCGAAACGAAGAAGCCCGTCCCACTGCCCGCTTGGCAACCGTTGTTATGAGCCAACTCCCGACGTTGCCGCTCTTCTTCCACACGTTGCTTCGCCTCGCGCTGCCTCTCCATTTCAGCACGTTGCCGCGCCATCTCCCGCTGTTGTCTTTCCAACTCCAGACGCCGCTGCTCTTCCTCCAGGAGACGCGTGCGCCGTTCGTATAATTCGAGCGCTTTTCTTCTTGATTCCTCCTCTTTCTGGCGCTGGTACCCGTCGGCAAATCCCCCCAAAAAAGCTCCCCATTGAGCCACCGCAAGTTGAGGAGCGAAGAACAGGAATCCGAGCACTATCAGGAAAAAACCACGCATTCGCAACTTCGTCATAAGCCCTGGCCTCGCTATCGTTCCCGGCATTCGCACCCAGACGGATGCAAAGAGGCCGCAAGTTCGATCAGTAACGAAAATTTTTCTCCCGAATGATTCTTAACGCATACCCCGCCACCCGGCAAAATTGCGGATGGAATTTTTGAGAAATGGCGAAGCGCAGCAGTTGTTCATCCGGATGAGTCTCCGGTTTTTGTATGTCTCTGCGCTGCCAAGAATAAAACATCTTCAGATTTTTGTATACCTATTCGGATACGATAATGTATACAGAAATCAATGGCACATCGTTCGACTGCATTTTCAGCGCGAATCATCAAGTGCCGCGCAACGATCCGCCATGCACAGCCGTACCGTTCGAGTGTGTTCGGGTACGCTTCGGCCAACCACGTAAACGGCCGGAACGTCCATCTCGTCATATAATGCGCGGCATTCATCCGATCATGTCCGCCACCCCCTGCTTCCGTCCTGCGGCGCGACCGTGACCGGAACTCATGCGCTGCCAGGGATCGTCAAAATGTTCATCATTCCAGAAACACGGCGGAGGCTGCGGACAGGATTTTTCTGTGCCTGCATCGCCTGCCTTGCCGCCTGCACATCCGAGCCGGTCAAAAAAGGCATTCACGGCGAAGGTTTCTCATCGGGACAAATACTGCAAAGCGACGCCAACCGTGCGGCCAATCTGGCCATGCGCGACAATCTCGAAAGCCTGTCGCTCCTGCTGGACAAATTCTATAAACGCAATCCTGCGCAATGGAAAAAGACCGGCGCTGCATCGTTGGAGGTTGCACGCAAGCGCGTCATGGATGCCATTTCCGACGACCAGGCATTGCCCGGGGCGGAGGACAAGAAATCCGTCGCCGCGCTCACTCTGGCGTTCGATCAGAACTTCGCTGGAGACCGCGCCGGTACCTTGATCTACGGCATCGGCAGCATGCTGACGGAAGTTTATGGAGGAAAAACGGAGCAGTATCTGATCAACGGCCTGGATGCGCAGCAACTGGCCAACGCCGCCTGGAATATCGAAGTCGTCATGTGGATGCTCGCCAGCCGGATGGACAGCCGC
Source organism: Propionivibrio sp. (assembly GCA_031547245.1). GTDB lineage: Bacteria > Pseudomonadota > Gammaproteobacteria > Burkholderiales > Rhodocyclaceae > Propionivibrio. The sequence continues at coordinate 2,996 of JAVBSG010000213.1, read as the reverse complement.
GGCCAGCCGCTGCTGCTCTCCAATGAAATCAGCGCCGCCGGCCGCAATTTGTCGTTCGAGCGGGAATTCGGCCGTATGGTCGGCCGCCTGGAACTGCTGGCGCAAATGAACGACGAAAAATACCGCCGCACCGGCATCAACTACGTTCAGGGCCTGCTGGCCGCCCCATTGATCGGCCCCTTGTTGCAGTTCATCCCGATCGATGCAGCGGCGGCGGCGATCCGGCAATAGCGCAACCCAATGAAGCAAACCGCGGCAATCGCGCCCTGTACCATAATGCTTTTTAGCTCCGGCCCCATCGCCGTATAATGCTCGCCTCTGTTCAGTAGAGCGTTTTGCGGTTGAGGTGTATCAAGGCGCGCCCCGTGCAGACAGTACACTAGTACGGCAAGCGGGGCGCAACGCGGAGACAACTCAACCACAAAGCGCTCTAGCGCCCGCTGGCAAGGCCAGAGTGAACGCTCTGGCCTTCGTCGTTTTTGCCGGCAACCCGCAGACGCACCGCCATTGGAGAATTTCGTTTCATGAGCTACACCGCCGAATCCATTTCCGTGTTGAAGGGGCTGGAGCCCGTTCGCCACCTTCCCGGCATGTACACCCGGACGAACCACCCGCTGCACATCATCCAGGAAGCCATCGACAACGCCGCCGACGAAGCACAGGGCGGCTACTGCAAGCGCATCGCCGTCGTCCTGCACGACGACGGCTCGGTCACCGTCCAGGACGACGGGCGCGGCATCCCGGTGGAAATCCACCCGGTCGAGGGCGCACCGACGGTCGAGGTCGTATTCACCCAGTTGCATGCCGGGGGCAAATTCAACAAGAACGACAGCACTTCAGCCTACCGTTTCTCGGGCGGCCTGCATGGCGTGGGAGTATCGGTCACCAATGCCCTGTCGACGCGGCTCGAAGTCGAAGTGGCGCGCGACGGCGGGCGTTTCGCCATCGTTTTTTCCGGCGGCGCGGTGGTCGAACCGTTTCGGCGCATCGGTGACGTAGCGAAGCGCACCAGCGGCACACGCCTGCGCATCTGGCCGGACGCGCAATTCTTCGATTCGCCGAACATTCCACGCGTCGAATTGGAGCGCCTGCTGCGCAGCAAGGCGGTGCTGCTGCCGGGGCTGGAAGTTTCGCTGACCGGCGTGGACGGCGAAACCGTCAGTTGGCGCTTCACCGCCGGCATGCAGCAGTATCTGGCCGAGCAGATCGACGGCGACTTGGCGGCGCCGCTTTTTACCGCCGAGAAATACGCCACCGCCGGCGACGAGAACTTCCCCGCCGGCTCCGGCGCCGCCTGGTCGCTCGGCTGGACGGCCGAGGGCAATCCCGTGCGCGAATCCTACGTCAACCTGATTCCGACCACGGCCGGCGGCACGCACGAAACCGGGCTGCGCCAGGCCGCGTTCGACGCCATCAAGAGTTTTGCCGAGCACCATGCGCTGCTGCCCAAGGGCATCAAGCTCACTGCTGACGACGTGTTCAACCGCGCCAGCTACGTACTTGCCGCGCGCGTGCTCGACCCGTCGTTCCAGGGCCAGACGAAAGAGCGCCTGAATTCGCGGGACGCCGTGGCGCTGGTCTCCCGCATGGTGCGCGACCCGCTGGAGCTCTGGCTCAACGAGCACCCGGACGACGCCCGCAAGATCGCCGACCTCGCCATCCGCGCGGCGCAGGCGCGCTCGCGCAATGGCCAGAAGGTCGAAAAACGCAAGCAATCGGGCGTTGCCATCCTGCCCGGCAAGCTGTCGGACTGCCAGAGCGAAGACCTCGCCGACAACGAGCTTTTCCTGGTCGAGGGCGACTCGGCTGGCGGTTCGGCCAAATCGGGCCGCGACAAGGAAGTGCAGGCCATTCTGCCGCTACGCGGCAAGGTACTCAACACCTGGGAGGTCGAACCCGGCCGCCTGTTCGCCAACCGCGAAGTGCACGACATCGCCGTGGCGCTCGGCATCGATCCGCACACGCCGGAGGCGCCCGACAGCGTGCTCGCCGACCTGCGCTACGGCAAGGTGGTGATCATGGCCGACGCCGACGTGGATGGCAGCCACATCCGCGTGTTGCTGTGTACGCTGTTCTACCGGCATTTCCCCAAGCTGATCGAGCATGGCCATCTGTATTTCGCGCAGCCGCCGCTCTACCGTCTCGACGTGCCGGCGCAGGGCAAGAAGCGCCCGCTGCGCAAGCTTTACGCCCTCGACAACGAGGAGCGGGACGCCCTGCTCGACCGCCTGCAATTGGAAGGCGTCAAAGTGGAGTCGGTGACCATCTCGCGCTTCAAGGGGCTTGGCGAAATGAATCCGGAACAGCTCTGGGAAACGACGATGTCGCCCGACACGCGGCGCCTGATGCGCGTGCGCCTGCCGGCGGCCAGCGAGGCCAACCCGGTGATGGACATGCTGATGGCAAAAAACGAATCCGCCGGACGACGGGTCTGGATGGAAACCAACGGCGCGCTGATCGACGCGGAGATTTGAGATGACGAACAAACACGACGACGAAGCGACACCCGACCTGTTCGCCGATTTGCCCGAGACGGCCGAAAACGCCGTTGAAACTCCGGAAACCATCGTGCTGGCGGAAGAACCGCAGGAAGCGGTTACCGAAACGCCTGCTCCGCCTCCACCCGCCGCACCTCCACCGCCCACGATTCCGACGTCCCCGACCATCACCTCCGACGAGGACGGCGACAGCATCCTGCTGCACGAGTCGGCCGCGCGCGACTACCTCGAATACGCCGTGGCCGTTGTCAAGGGGCGCGCCCTGCCGGACGTCAAGGATGGCCAGAAGCCGGTGCAGCGCCGTGTGCTCTTCGCCATGCACGAACTGGGCCTCACGGCCGGCGCCAAGCCGGTCAAGTCGGCGCGCGTCGTCGGCGACGTGATCGGCAAATACCACCCGCATGGCGACGCCTCCGCCTACGACGCCATGGTGCGCGTGGCGCAGCCTTTCTCGCTGCGCTACCCGCTGGTCGACGGCCAGGGCAACTTCGGCTCGCG
>JAVBSG010000190.1:0-14585 GCA_031547245.1 Propionivibrio sp. | reverse complement strand
CGGTGTCGTCGGCGGGCTGGTCGTCGCAGTGGCCGACGATGTCGGTTTTTCGTCTTCGCAGAACGAGCAGGATTCCCGCTACTGGGGACGTTTCGCGCATCTGCCGGTCCTGGAGCCGGCAGATTCGCAGGAAGCCTACGACATGGCGAAAGCGGCCTTCGCCCTTTCGGAAACGTACAACACGCCGGTGATCCTGCGTCTGACCACGCGGGTCTGCCACGTCAAATGCCTGGTTACAGTCGGCGAGCGCGTGCCGCACCGTGCGGCCGAGGGCTTTACCAAGGACCCGCGCCGTTGGGTGATGGTGCCGGCCAACGCCAAGCGGCACATGCCGGAGGTGCAAGCTCGTGACAAGGCGCTGGCTGCCGCGGTCGAGGAGAGCCCGCTCAATCGCCTGGAAAACGGCAACGATCCCCGCCTGGGCTTCGTTACCTCCGGCCCGGCCTACATGCACGTGCGGGAGACTTTCCCCGACGCGCCGATCCTCAAGCTGGGGTTTTCCCATCCGGTGCCGATGAAGCTGGTGGGAGAACTGGCGGGGCGGGTCGATACCCTCGTCGTCGTCGAGGAAACCGAGCCGTTGATGGAAACCGAAATCCGCGCGCAGGGCTATGTCGTGCACGGCAAAAACCTCCTGCCGCGTGACGGCGAACTGTCTCCGGCCATTCTGCGCCGCAGCCTCGCTTCGCTGATGGACGGCATTGTCCCCGCCGCCGGGGAAACAGGCCGACGCGGTGCGCTGGAAGTCTTCCCCCGGCCGCCGACGATGTGTCCTGCCTGCCCGCACATGGGCGTTTATTACACACTGTCCCAATTGCGCAACGTCAACATCGCCGGCGACATCGGCTGCTATACCCTGGGTGCCGGCCAGCCCTGGAACGCACTCGATACCTGCATCTCGATGGGGGCGGCGATGGGCGTGGCGCTGGGCATGGACAAAGGGCGCGGCCCAGGGGACGAAAACAAGAAAATCGTCGCCGTCATCGGTGACTCCACTTTCCTGCACATGGGCATGCAAGGCCTGCTCGACATTGCCTACAACCGTGGCAACGTCACCGTCCTGCTGCTCGACAACCGCGCCGTCGGCATGACCGGCGGGCAGGAAAACCCGGGCAGCGGCCGCGACGTCTATGGCAACCCCGCGCCGCGCGTCGATTTCGCCAAACTGGTCGAGGCGCTGGGGATCGCGCCCGAGCGCATCCACGTCGTCAATCCCTATCAGTTGCCCGTCCTGTTCAAAACCTTGCGCCAGGAAACGAAGACGCCGGGGCCGTCCGTCATCATCACCGACCGTCCCTGCGTGCTGGTCGATTACTACGAAAAGCTGAAACCCTATGAAGTCGACGAGGCGGCCTGCACCGGCTGCGGCAACTGCGTCGAAGTCGGCTGCCCGGCCATCCGTGTGACGCGTAGGGAGAAAACGATCAAGCCTTCGGGCAAGGAAGTCGAACTGGCCTTTGCCGCCATCGATACGGCGGCCTGCACGGGCTGCGATCTGTGTGTGCAGACCTGCGCGCCGGAAGCCATTCGCCGCGTCGAACCGATTCGCTGCGCTGCGGCGGCGAGTGCCTGAGGAGAGCGCGATGAGTGAAGTACGAGTTACCAACATTCTGGTGGTCGGTATCGGCGGTCAGGGAGTCATGACCGCCTCCGAAATCCTCTGCGAGGCGGCCATCTCCCAAGGCTTCGATGCCAAGAAAACCGAAGTGGCCGGCATGTCCCAGCGCGGCGGCGTAGTGTCGTCCCACGTGCGTTTCGGTCCGCGCGTGCTTTCCCCGGAAATCGCCCCGGGCGAGGCGGATGTTCTGGTCGGTTTCGAGGCGGCCGAAGCCATGCGCTGGTGCCACTACCTGAGGCCGGACGGCGTGGCCATGGTCAACCGCCTGCGCCTGGAGCCGCCCATCGTTTCGCTCGGGCTGTTCGCCTACCCGAAAGACCCGATTGCCTCCATCCGCGAGCAGGGCGTGCGCTTCCGCGACTTCGACGGCGGCGCCATCGCGCGCGAACTCGGCGACCTGCGCCTCGTCAATACCGTCATGCTGGGGGCCATCTCCGACAGCCTGCCGTTCCCCGCCGAACTGCTCAAGGAGCGCATCGTCGAGCGCTTCCGGGCCAAGAAACCCGTGCTTGCCGAGTTGAATGCGAAGGCGTTCGATATGGGAAGGGCGGCGGCGCGGTAGATCGCCATTTTGAAAACGGCAAGCATCATTACCGATGCGTTGCCGTTTTTCCTGTTTTGCCCTGGTTTTTCCTTGTGTTTCCCGTTTTTCATGGGAGGCGGCGGCTCGCTAGGCGACGCGTGTTCCCGGCGTGCTCCGGTCGTTGAACGATCCCGACTTTTTGCCGGTCAACAGTAATGCTCAGCTCATTGTCTTATAACTTCGGGGCATATCGAAAATGGCAAAGACCAAAATATTTGCAGAAAACTCGCCCGTTACCTGGCTGCTGTGCTTACTGCTGTGGCTGCCGGCGTTCGCATTGGCCCAGCAATCCGGCGCTGCCGATGCGATGCGGGGCTGGCCGCGTACCGTGGCGGCCAACGGCATTCAGGTAACGGTTTATCAGCCGCAACTGGACTACTGGAACAACGTCGAACTGCAGGTGCATTCGGCAATCGCCGCAACCTTTCCGGGAGCAACCTCGCCGACGTACGGTGTTTTGTCCTTGTCCGCCACGACGCTCGTCGACAAATCGTCGCGTATCGTGCGCCTGGACCGCATTCAGCGGCTGGACGCGAGATTCCCTTCGACGCCTGAACGCGAGACGACGTTTATTTCCAGCATGAGAACGGCGTTGCTGAACGGCATCGGCGAAATATCACTGGACCGCCTTGAAGCCGCCAAGGCAATGATGCAGGCGGAACACGAATCGAATGCCCAGCCGCCGAAGAACGATCCGCCGCTGATCTTTGTTTCCGACCGTCCGGCCTTGCTGGCCTATATCGATGGCGAGCCGCGCTGGCAGGCGATTGAAGGGGCACCGCTGGAGCGCGTGGTCAACACGCGCGTGCTTTTGCTGCGCAACCACAAAGGGCAGTATTTCCTTCATTTCATGGACGGTTATTTGACAGCGGCCAGCCTGGGCGGCTCCTGGAACCGCTCTGCGGATGCGCCGCTGGGCGCGGCCGTTGCGGAAAAGCTCGCGGAGAAGGAGCGCCAGATAGACCTGTTGGCCGGGCAGGCGGACAAAAAAAACGGTAAGAAGCCCTCCCTCAGCGGTTTGACAGCAGATCGGGTGCCGACGGTTTACGTCGCGACGCAGCCGGCGGAGCTGATCGTTTTCGACGGACCCGTCAATTATGCGCCGCTCGACGGCACGGACCTGCTGTATGCCAGGAACACGACGGCCAACGTGTTCAAGGATCTGGTCGATCAGCAAAGCTACGTGCTGTTGTCCGGCAGGTGGTTCCGCGCCGCCGGCCTGAACGGGCCATGGACATATGTCGCCCCGCGCGAGTTGCCCGCTGAGTTTGCCAAGATTCCCGACAACTCGCCCAAGGAGAACGTCAAGGCTTCCATTCCCGGGACTTCACAGGCGCGTGAAGCGGTAATTGCCAACGAAATTCCGCAGACGGCGAAGGTCGACCGCGAAAAGACCGTCTATACCTCAGTCATCGATGGCGCGCCGCAACTGCGCGCAATAGAGGGAACGCCGCTGCAGTATGTGTACAACGCCGCTGACCCGATCATCCGCGTCGATGAAAACAGCTGGTATGCCCTGCACAACGCGGTGTGGTTCATAGCCACCAGCGTAAATGGCCCCTGGGTAGTGGCCACCTCGGTGCCGGCAGTGATCTATTCGATCCCAGTGTCCTCGCCACTGCATTACGCCACCTACGTCAGGATTTACGATGTGGCGCCGGCCTATGTCGTCGTCGGCTACACACCGGGCTATTACGGCACGGTCGTCACCGGCGACGGCGTCGTCGTCTATGGAACGGGCTATGTTTATACCCCCTGGGTCGGCACCTACTGGTACGGGCCGCCGGTAACCTACGGCATCGGCATGAGCATCGTGTGGACGCCGTGGGGTAGCTGGGCCTACGGTTTTGGTTTCGGCTGGGGCTGCTGGGCCGCCTGGGGCTGGGACGACTGGTACCCGCCGGCGCCCTGGTGGGGGCCGTATTGGGGAGGCGCTTACGCCAACGCCTATGGCGGCGTTACGGCGTGGGGGCCCAACGGCTGGGCCGGCACGACGGGCAATATCTACCGTAGCTGGGGGAGTGCTCAAAGCGTGGGGCGCGGCTTTGCCGGCTACAACGCCTATACCGGCAACGAATTCGCCGGCCGCTACGGCGCGGCATACAACTCGCGTACCGGCGCCATGACCGTGGGCCGCCAGGGCGCCGTGCAGAACGTCTATACGGGCAATTGGGCAGCCGGCGGGCAAGGGGCGCGCTACAACCCGACGACCGGCGTTGCCTCGCACGGCGGCCGGGTCACCTTCGGCAACCCAAATACCGGAAATACCGTGACCGCCGGCCATGTGAACGCCTACGATACGCGTACCGGCCAGTCCGTCAACGCCGGGCGCATATCGAATAACCAGGGCGAAAGCATCGGACACATCAACAATAACGTGTTCGGAACGAAGGACGGGCAGGTGTATCGCTACAATCCGAACAACCCCGATCACTGGCAGCCTGTGAATCAGGAGTCGGCCCGCAACAATCTGCAAAACCGCGCGCAGAACCTGCCGGGCGAAGAGCGGCGGCAATCGTCGTTCCAGCAGCCTGAGCGGCAATCCTTCGACCGCGATCGTTTCGACCGCGATTGGCAAAGCCGGAATACGGGGGCGATGCGCGAAAACGCTTTCCAGCAGCATGGGGCGCAATTCGGCGGCCGCTTCGGCGGGGGGCATTTCGGCGGAGGATTCCGCGGCCGCCGCTGACCGGTCATCCTGATTAGCTACCAATGTGCCAGCGGGTTGCACGTGCTTGTGACCCGCCGGCGATTGTTGCCGACCCTTGAAAATCTGACAAACCTCCCCACCTCCATTGCATTCGGAAATTTCGCCAAGGGGGAAACACCATGCGAATGGACAAATTCACCACCAAGTTCCAGCAGGCGCTGGCCGATGCGCAGAGCCTGGCGGTCGGCAATGACAACCAGATGATCGAGCCGCAGCATCTGCTGCTGGCGCTGCTGCATCAGGACGACGGGGCGACCTCGTCGCTGCTGGCTCAGGCCGGCGCCAACGTGCAGGCGCTGAAATCGGCGCTGGATCAGGCCATCGGCCGCCTGCCCAAGGTAGAGGGGCACGGCGGCGAGGTGCAGATCGGCCGCGATCTCGGAAATCTGCTGAATCTGACCGACCGGGAAGCGCAGAAGCGCGGCGACCAGTTCATCGCCAGCGAGATGTTCCTCCTGGCCGTATGCGAGGATCGCGGCGAGACGGGGCGTCTGGCCAAGCAGCACGGCTTGAACCGCAAGGCGCTGGAGCAGGCGATCACCGCCGTGCGCGGCGGGCAGGGCGTCGATTCGGCGGAGGCCGAGGGGCAGCGCGAGTCGCTCAAGAAATACTGCATCGACCTGACCGAACGCGCCCGTGCGGGCAAGCTCGACCCGGTGATCGGCCGCGACGACGAGATCCGCCGCACCATCCAGATCCTGCAGCGGCGCACCAAGAACAACCCGGTGCTGATCGGCGAGCCCGGCGTCGGCAAGACGGCCATCGTCGAGGGCCTCGCCCAGCGTATCGTCAACGACGAGGTGCCGGAAACCCTGAAGGGCAAGCGGGTGCTGAGCCTCGACATGGCGGCGCTGCTGGCCGGCGCCAAATACCGCGGCGAATTCGAGGAGCGCCTGAAATCCGTCCTGAACGAGATCGCGCAGGACGAAGGGCGCATCATCGTCTTCATCGACGAGCTGCATACCATGGTCGGCGCAGGCAAGGCCGAGGGGGCCATCGATGCCGGCAATATGCTGAAGCCGGCGCTGGCGCGCGGCGAGCTGCATTGCGTCGGCGCGACGACGCTCGACGAGTACCGCAAATACGTCGAGAAGGACGCGGCGCTGGAACGCCGTTTCCAGAAAGTATTGGTCGACGAGCCGAGTGTCGAGGCGACCATTGCCATTCTGCGCGGCCTTCAGGAAAAGTACGAACTGCACCACGGCGTCGATATCACCGACCCGGCGATCGTCGCCGCGGCGGAGCTGTCGCACCGCTACATCACAGACCGTTTCCTGCCGGACAAGGCCATCGACCTGATCGACGAGGCGGCGGCGCGCATCAAGATGGAGATCGACTCCAAGCCGGAAGTCATGGATAAACTCGACCGGCGCATGATCCAGCTCAAGATCGAACGCGAGGCCGTGCGCAAGGAGAAGGACGAGGCGTCGAAAAAGCGCCTGCAACTGATCGAGGACGAACTCGCACGGCTGGAACGCGAATACAACGACCTGGAGGAAGTCTGGAAGGCTGAGAAGGCGCAGGTGCAGGGCAGCGCGCACATCAAGGAGGAAATCGACAAGCTGCGGGCACAGATGGCCGAGCTGCAACGCAAGGGGCAGTACGACAAGCTGGCCGAACTGCAGTACGGCAAATTGCCGCAGCTTGAAGCGCAACTGAAAGCCGCCGAGAAATCCGGCGAGACGGAACAGAAAGGCAAACTGCTGCGCACGCAGGTCGGCGTCGAAGAGATCGCCGAGGTCGTCTCGCGCGCCACGGGTATCCCCGTCAGCAAGATGATGCAGGGCGAGCGCGAGAAACTGCTGCAGATGGAAGATCGCCTGCATCAGCGCGTCGTCGGGCAGGATGAGGCGGTGCGGCTGGTCTCGGACGCCATCCGCCGTTCGCGTGCCGGCCTTGCCGACCCGAACCGGCCCTACGGCTCTTTCCTGTTCCTGGGGCCGACCGGCGTCGGCAAGACCGAACTGTGCAAGGCGCTGGCCGGCTTTCTGTTCGATTCCGAAGAGCACCTGATCCGCGTCGACATGAGCGAGTTCATGGAGAAACACTCGGTATCCAGGCTGATCGGCGCGCCGCCCGGCTACGTCGGCTACGACGAAGGCGGCTACCTGACCGAAGCCGTGCGCCGCAAACCCTACAGCGTGATCCTGCTGGACGAGGTGGAAAAGGCGCACCCGGACGTCTTCAACGTGCTGCTGCAGGTACTCGACGACGGGCGCATGACCGACGGGCAGGGGCGTACCGTGGACTTCAAGAACACCGTGATTGTCATGACCTCGAACCTCGGTTCGCAGATGATCCAGCAGATGGCGGGCGATGACTACCAGCTGATCAAGCTGGCGGTGATGGGCGAGGTGAAAAGCTACTTCCGGCCCGAGTTCATCAACCGTATCGACGAAGTGGTCGTCTTCCACGCGCTCGACGAGAAGCACATCAAGTCGATTGCGAAGATTCAACTGGGTTATCTGGAAAAACGTCTGGAGCAGCTCGACATGCGGTTGCAAGTCGACGACAGCGCGCTGTCCGAAATCGCCTCAGCCGGATTCGATCCCATCTTCGGTGCGCGGCCGTTGAAGCGCGCGATCCAGGCGCAGATCGAAAATCAGTTGGCCAAGGCGATTCTCGAAGGGCGCTTCGCCGCGAAGGACACGATCCGCGTTACGGGCAAGGGCGGCGTGATACGTTTCGAGAAGGGGTGAAAAGTAGTCTGAAAGTGCCGATGGAATGATTCCGGTCAAATTCCCCGTTTGCCGTACTTATGGGTACGACATACGGGGAGTTTTATGGATTCATTATCGGATACGTTGTTGTTGATGTCTCTTTCTGCCGCATGCTATGATCGATCCAGTGTCAGGGATGAGAGTAGCTCCTTTACTTGGGCAGAAAAAAATGACTCCACAACAAATCGTAGGACTGGCCGCGCGTTTGTTCGCCATCTGGCTTATTGTCGCGATGTTCCATACCTTCGGCACAGTTTCAGCATTTGGCGAAAGGCTTGGCCACGCGACCCGATTCGAGGCATATTTCTCTGCTTTGTGGCCGTTGGCATTGGCCGTGGTTCTTTGGTTCTTTCCAATGTTTGTTGCCCATAAGCTTGTTCCTCGAACGCATGATGCAAATACGCTCCGCATGCCAGCCCGCGAGGCGACGGCCGCCGCTTCGGCGATTATAGGAATGTGGATTCTCGTTGCGATGTTTCCGCGTCTTGTTGCGGAAGGGGGCGTGATGTTTTTAGGTGGCGGCGTGCGTTTCATGGCGACATACTTCACCCCGGATACTACCGTCTACTTAATTACTCTTCTGCTTCAGTGCGCTGCGGGTTTTTTCCTGCTGGCCAAACCATGGTTCGTGGCGAGTAAGGTTTTTCCAGAGGCGGACCACATCGGAAATGACGCGGAATAAGAGCCACTAATAAAATCCGGTATGCTCTGTTGTACCCGTTTGCCGTATTGATGTACTGTCCCAAACTCGCGCTTCTTGTTTGACCGCCTCGCTGTGTCTTGCCGGCGGTTCTTGGTGATTATTACAGCTTGCCGATGCGAGCTTGTCCTGGTATTCCTTCATGTGTCTTATCGTTGCCGCCTGGCGGGTCCATCCCGATTATCCGTTGGTCGTCGCGGCCAATCGCGACGAGTTTCATGCGCGTCCCACCGCCAGCGCTGCGCGCTGGGCCGATGCGCCGCATGTCCTGGCCGGTCGCGATCTGGAGGCGGGCGGTACCTGGCTCGGCGTTACCGACGGCGGACGCTTCGCCGCCGTGACCAACGTGCGCGAACCGGGAAAACCCCAAGGGCCACGGTCGCGCGGCCATTTGACGCGCGATTTTCTGACCGGGGTCTTGTCGCCCAGGCCCTTTGCCGACGGCATCGCCGGCAGCGACTTTTCCGGGTTCAACCTGCTGCTGGCGGATACCGATACGCTTTGCTATCGGAGCAATCGCGACGGTGCGGCGCGCGAACTGCCGCCCGGCGTTTACGGCGTTTCCAACCATCTGCTCGATACGCCGTGGCCCAAACTGGCAACGGCCAAGGCGAGCTTCGTCCGGGCGCTGGAGCGCTTGCCGGATGAACAGCCGTTTTTCGAACTGTTGGCGGACGACGAGGTCGTGCCGGACGAAAACCTGCCGGCGACCGGCCTGTCGCTGGAATGGGAACGCCGACTGTCCGCCGTGTTCGTGCGCTCCGCCGACTATGGCACGCGCGCTTCGACTCTCGTACTGCGCCGCCGTGATGGTTCGGGCGTGCTGGTCGAACGCAGTTTCGCCGACGGTCTGGCGGAAGAGAGGCGCCTGGCGTTCGGCTGACGGATTCGGACGGAAAGTCTCAGGCGGTTGTGTTTTCCCAAGGGGTCATGATGGTCGCCGCCGTTGCGATTTCGCCGTTCGAACACACCTTGTTGCGCCCCGTTCTTTTCGCCAGATAAAGCGCTTCATCGGCCTGATGGAGCAGATCGCGCGCTGTGCTGCCTTCCTGGAACGTTGCGACGCCGATGGACACGGTAATCATTCTGCCGCGAATGATCTGGGTTTGTTCGATGTGCTTTCTTATCCGCTCGGCCAGACCGAGTGCTTGTCCATGCCCGGTTTCCGCCAGAACGACGAATTCCTCGCCGCCGTAGCGGAATAGGCTCTGGTTTTTGCCCAGCAGGCTGTTGATGTGGGTGGAAACCCGCTGCAGGCAGATATCGCCGGTCGAGTGGCCCAGTTTGTCGTTGACGGCCTTGAAACGATCGATATCGATGATCAGCAGCGAAAACAAGAGGTCTTTCTTTTTGACGGGAATCTCGGCCATGCGGTCATCGAAAGACCGGCGATTGCCGGCTCCGGTCAACGGGTCAACGGTGGACTCCTTGAATAGCCGCTGGTTGTCCGTCGTTAGCCGTCTTGAAAAGATAAAGGCAAAAACACAGACGAGAAGATCGGTGACGACGAAATTCATCGTCTGAAAAAGCGGGATGGAGTGGTAAGCCAGCAGCGAGTTGAATATCAGCCCGAAAATGGCAATGGTGAAGGCATCGTGCGAGCGCAGTACGAAAAATACGGCAATTTGGGCTGGAAATGCCCAATAAATGGTTTCCGGGCCAACCAAGGCGGTAACGACGATTTGCCCCACCGTGTAGGAAAGCGCGAACAGTATGCTGACAAGCCGGAAATTATTCGTTCTGGTTCCGAGCAGAGCGAAACCGATCATCATCGTGACGATGCAAAGATCGAGGAACCCCTGCAGCAGATACCCATTGAGCAGCCGCCAAATTCCGAAAGGCGTGACGGCTACCGCCGCCATGGCGCCTTGAGCAATCAGGAAGGTTTGCTCGGGACGTAGTTTGCTCAGTTGCGCCTTGATGAAAAGTGACGGCATTGGATGGTCTCTGGCCCTGTCGAAGTAACTGAGAAAGTGGTACCGGCGGCTGGTCTTTTCCAGAAGGGATATTACATCGAGATAGTCGGGTTGTCGTGGTATACGAGCCAAAGAAGATGGCGATTCGCTGCTATTTCCGGAGAAGTATGGAGAAGCCAGCGGGAAAAGAGAGAAAACGGGGAGCGAAATGCTTGAACTTTATGGGGTGTTTTTTGGTCTTTATGTGCAGGAAGATGGAAAAGTTGGCTTGAAAATGGTGAAAACGGACTTATCTTTTGGTGGAGGTGCAATAGTTTAGTCATCCGCGGGCATGCTGCGGGGGAAGGAGAGTCGAGATGGATATCGTCTATAACAGCGAGCAATACGCCATTTTGGCTTATCCTGTACGCACAGCTTTCGAGCTGGTGGATAAGGTGGGAAAACGGAGCCTCTTCATTCAGGGGTCGGTGGCGATCGGACTGCGCGAAGCAATCGATAGCATACCGCTCGAAGAACGTGACATGGAGGCGATCGATTTACTGCTTGATGATTACTGTGCCGGCGCGGCCAAACCGATCCATTTTCACTGACAGTTTGTTTGCAGGGCTGTGAAAAGAGGAGAATTTATGGCTGGTTATCAATCCGACTATGAGAAGTTTTTGCAGGAAATGCGCGCCAAGCATCCCGAATGGAGTGGCGAGCAGCGCAAGGGCCTTAATCTGCTATGGAACAGGAAAGTGAATTTTGCGGAGCAAAAGGTCTATAAGGAGGCATCCGATAAACAGCATGCGTATCCTTACGACGTCAACTTTGAGTGACGGGGTCGGATACCGCCGGCAAACCCGGTGATTGGAGATGATGGGCGCCTAAATGGCGCCCATCGCGTTTGCGGTGGCGACCTGCTCACCGGTTTTGCAGAAAACCTCGTCCTCCGGCGAACTCGTTCCGGTTGCCGGATACCGTACAATCGGAACCGGATTTTCCCCTTTGAGGAAACGGATGACGAGGAATGCCTTGGATGCAAAGCGGCTGATGCCATTTCTTGAGCAGGTTCTGGCGACGGCACAGGCCGGACTGACGTATTCCAGGGACCGCTTCGATATCGAGCGTTTCCATCGGCTTGAGCGTGCCGCTGCCGAGCTCATCGCGAGCGGTATGGACCACTCGCCGGAACACGTTCTGGATTGGATTCGCCTCGATAGCGGTTATCCGACGCCAAAAATCGACGTTCGGGCCATTGTCATCGACAGAGATGAGCGCGTTTTGCTGGTCAGGGAGGCGTCCGACGGCCTTTGGACTCTCCCGGGCGGCTGGTGCGACATCAATGAATCGCCTGCCGATGCTGCCATGCGGGAAACCAGAGAGGAAACCGGACTGATCGTCCGGGCAGTACGCCTGCTCGCTGTGTTCGACAAGAACAAGCATGCGCATCCCCCGCAGATTCCGCATGCCATAAAGTTTTTCTTTCTCTGCGAAGTAGAGGGCGGTACGCTTTCGCAGAGCACGGACGAAACCACGGCAGCGGCGTATCATGAATGGCATGCCTTGCCTGCGCTCTCCATGCGGCGTGTGCTGCCGGAGCAAATTCGGCTGTTGTGCCGGCGTGCCGCTGCAGGGGAGCTTGAAACGGTCTTCGATTGACTCGTCCCGGAGAGTAGAGAGCGGCTTCCTTGCTTTCAAGCGTATCCTCCAGTCATGGGGCGAAGTAGCAAACGAAAAAAGCACGCAAGCGGGAGCTGCGTGCTTTTTTCACCGAATTGCCGTGCTATGTGGACGGCTTTTCCTATCCTGTGGAGCGAGAGGTGATTACGAAGCCATCACACATCCATCGGAATCGTGCAGTTCGGGTCTTCGAACGGGCCCCCAATGCGAACCCAGCTCTCGTCCGGGGCCTGCGGGTCGCAAAGCTTTTTGGCCGTCCCCTTCTGTTCGAACAGGTAGTAGACCGTGGGTTGCGCCCAGGCCGCCGGCACGGCGATAGAGATAACCGCAGCGGCCACAATCATTGCAATGAATCTCATGGGATTATCCTTTCCTTACTTGAAAACGAGGCTCTCGCCGACCAGCACTGTCAGCCGGCGGCCCTGTTCCACGATCGCGGTACGGTAAGCTTCAAAACGCCCGTCGCTCATGGCGTTGTCATCGCGCGTTCCTCCTATGGCTGCCGTGTAGAAATTATTCATTACCGGCACATGGATGTGGCCAGCCGGAATGTCCAGGCCGAACACGTCGCGTAATAGTGTATTACGATAGGCGCTCTCGTTGGACAAGTAGTTGCCGCCACCGCCCGCTTGCGAACACCACGCGGGATTGATCGGCGTAAGAGTCGACAAATCGGGCATTTTGTTCATCAGGTTGTTGGACTGAATGGTGGTTGTGGCAGTTGCGTAGCAATCGGCGAAATAGGTGTAATTCGTGTGGTAGGTTACATCGAACCCATCCGTGCCCTCGCTGGTCGCTCCCATCGGACGCGGGATACCCGCTTGCGTATTCGCAGTCACCATGGCCGCCATGGGCAGCGTGGCGCGGATGAACTGCGGCGGATAATCCTTCATCCACGCACTGGCGCTGTCATAACCCAGCCACCGCTGCGGCGGATTGACGTTGCACCCCGAGCCTACATCGGTGATGGGATCCGTATTGGGGGCAGTCACCGTGCCGATCGGCAGAACGTAACCCGGCAGTCGGTTGGCGCCTGACGGACACCAGATCTGCCCATCGTTGCCGGCTGATATGCCATGGAAGCGCCCGTTCCAGTCTTCGAGCCAGAACATGTTTGCGCCACCCTGACTCATCGAGACCGAGGCGTCTACGCGCTGAGGGCCGGGTTTGAACCATGGGCCCAGCGTGTCTTCCTGCATCCCGCGATGGAACGGCGGATAGCTTACCGGCAGTACGTAGGCTTCCACGTGGAGAATGCTGCCATCGGACAGCGTATATTCCTGTCCGTCCATCGACATCACAGTGGCTGCCGACGGGTTGCCGTTGCGCAGCCCCGTATTGGGCGTGCCGGGCGTGCCCAGCGTGAATACGTCGAAGCCGCTGATGATCAGGCGCCGATACTTGGCGCCATTGGGTGCGTTGCCCGCCGGGAAATTGATGTCATACTGCCCGCGTGAAGAACGCTCAAGCTGCAGTTGCAGTTCTTCCGCCTGTTCGGGGGACAGCACGAACTCCGGTTTCCATTGCCGCAGCACCTTGGTCATCTGCACCCGCGCCCAGTAAAGCATGCGGTCGTCGCTGTTGGGCATCTTGCTGTCGGCCGGCGAGGCGCGCCGCCCCTGTACCCGGTCGATTGCGGCACGCCACAAGGCGCTTCCTTGCGCTTTTACCGTGGATAGCGCTTCCTCGTAGGAGATGACCTCCGTCTTTCCGTCCTTGCACAAGGTATCGGCGAAGGCTGGCGCAAACACGTCGAAGCCGGTATCGGCCAGAATACGGGTCGCGAACGGTGTTTGATCGGCGCCCACCACATTTGCGCCCTCGAAAGGCAGCGGCGTTTCCAGCCGGCGCTCCTCGAAAGCCAGTTGCACGGACGTGTCGAACGAACAGGCTATCGTTGGGGCTGGAGGTTCCGGCTCCGGAGTCGTTTCTCCCGGAAAGACGTGACCACCGCCACCGCCGCCACCCCAGCAAGCTGCAAGCGAAGCCGCTACAGCCGTAAGTGCAATATGCTTCAAACGCAAAATAATCATCACGAAACTCCCTGTTGATTGGATTGATTTACGCCTACGCTATACACACGAATAGTGATATGTCTTGACCAGAGACATGCTTTCCCTGAGTTACCACCCCCTATCCCTTGGTTGTTTTTTGCGGTTTTCGCTGCTTCGCCTTGCCAAGTCATGGCTCGGTTTTGCATCTGCTTCTATTCAAGGATCATTGCGATCCGTTGATAATATCTTCCGACGTGTTGGAAACTTGGCAGGTTATCTGGAGATTATCGATTCTTTTAAAATGCATTTCTTCACGATATATCTCAAAGCAGAAATGTCAATGCGAAAAGCATTAATTATTTAGATAAAACTATATTTGTTTTTATGATGTTGAAAAGTATCAATTATTTATATAAGACCACATTTGTTTTTGTGATGTCTTTTCGTGCTGAATAAGACCGCTGCATAACTGTTCAAGGAGATCAGTTTTTGTTATGCTTAATGCATATTGAATTGTATGGAGTCGGAGATGCCGAGTTTCTTTCTGCTGGGTGTGCTGCCGCAAGTGCAGGAGACACCGACGATGAAGCTGCATGCGCTCCTGGACTGGGAGGAAATCAGCCACAAGCTCAAGGGGCTGTATCGGCGGGAAGCAACCCACGGCGGCGGTCCCATTCCCTAC
>JAVBSG010000113.1:0-8216 GCA_031547245.1 Propionivibrio sp. | reverse complement strand
CCCGGCCGGTTGCTTCCGGCCACCATCCTGAACTCGAACAGCCGGCATTCGATGGCGCCGTTGAACAGCGGCGTCTTTTTGCTGGGTGTCAGGCGCATCAGCTTGGGCAGGCGCATGTCGGCTGTCAGCAGATAGCAATTCCAGCCGGCGAATTTGCGCTTCAAGGCGCTGCCGAGCAGCGGATAAAAGGCCGCCAGTTCCTCCTGCTCCGAGAGGCGCTCGCCATAGGGCGGATTGGCCACCAGGATACCTCCCTCGGCGGGCGCATCGATTTCCAGGATATCGCCCGAACCCAGGCTGACCGCCGGCAGCAATCCGGCGCGGTCGAGGTTGGCAAGCGCCGCGCGCACGGCCACGGGAGATATGTCGCTGCCGAAAATCCGCATGGGCTGCGCCGGTTTTTCCGCTTCCTGCGCAGTATCAAGCAGCTCTTTCCAAGTCTCCAGACGGAAGTTCTTCAGCCGCTGGAAACCGAAGCTGCGCCCACCCGCACCGGGCGCGATATTGAGCGCCATCTGTGCAGCCTCGGTAAGGAAAGTGCCGCTGCCGCACATCGGGTCGAACAGCGGCGTCCCCGGCTGCCAGCCGGACAGGCGCAGGATGCCGGCCGCCAAGTTTTCCTTCAGCGGCGCCTCGACGGTCTTCTGCCGCAGGCCCCGCTGGTAGAGCGGCGCGCCGGATGTGTCGATATACAGCGTGCACTCGCCGGCGGAGAGAAAACCGTGGATGCGCACGTCCGGCTCGCGCGTGTCGACGTTCGGCCGCGCGCCCGTGTCGGCGCGAAAGCGATCGCAGACGGCGTCCTTGATGCGTAGCGTGATGAATTCAAGGCTCTTCAGCGGACTCTTGATGGCGGTCACGTCGACCCGGATCGTCTGCTTGGCGGAGAACCATTTCGGAAACGGCGCCTCCATGGCCAGCTTGTATATATCGTCTTCCTTCACGTAGGGGCCGTTGGCCACGCGCCAGAGAACGCGCGTGGCGATACGCGAATGCAGGTTGATGGCGTAGCAGACCGGCCAGTCGGACGAGAAATGCACGCCGCCGGGAATCTCCTTCGATTCCCGGGCGCCGGCAGCCAGCAGGTCTTCGGCCAGCAGCGGTTCAAGGCCGCGCGGACAGGTGGCGAAAAATTTTTCCAATTGAAATCCTAGAAAGGCTTGAACACGGCAAGGAAAACCGCGACAAGCAAAATGATGGAGGGAAACTCGTTGAACCAACAATACCAGACATGACTGCACATAGTGTTGCCGTTCTGAAATTCGCGCAACAACTTCCGGCTGATGTGTAGCGCCTTGACCTCCAGACAGGCCGTTTATTACCTTTCGGATTCGGCAGCATCATCGATTGAGCGCTCTCCGCCGCAAGAAATATTCCAACGTAATCAAAGCGGTGTGATAGACTCTTCGAAGACAATCGGCGTCAGCACAAGCCTTGGCAGATATTCCGTTGCGCTGGCGATAAACGTTTGCACGTACGAATTTTACTGGATCCACACGCTTGCGGAGATTCGATGGGATTTCAGATCAGGGTTCAACCAGGCCAGCACAGCTTTCAAGCCGAAGCCGGGGAGCCCATCCTTGATGCCGCACTGCGCCAGGGGTTGGTACTGCCCTACGGTTGCCGCGACGGCGTTTGCGGCACCTGCCGAAGCAAGATACTGAGCGGCAGCATCGACCACGGAACAGCCGCACAGGCGCTCAGCCCGGCCGATCGCGACGCCGGCTTTGCCCTGCTGTGCTGCGCCCAGGCCAACGAGGACCTGACCATCGAGGTGCGCGAAGTGCGCTCGACGGATCTGCCGGTCAAAACGCTGCCTGCAAAAGTGGATAAGCTGACGCTGGCCGCCCCCGACGTCATGATCGTGGAACTGCGCCTGCCGGCCAGCGAGCGTCTGCAATTCCTTGCCGGCCAGTACGTCGACATCCTGCTCAAGGACGGCCGCCGGCGCGCTTTCTCACTGGCGAACTCGCCGCACGACGACACCCGGCTGCAGTTGCACATCCGGCGCAACCCGCTAGGCCACTTTACCCACCATGTTTTCGACGGCATGAAAGAGCGCGACCTGCTGCGCATCAACGGGCCACACGGCAGCTTCTTCCTGCGCGATGATTCCGACAAGCCGGTATTGCTGGTCGCCGGCGGCACGGGCTTCGCACCGATCAAGTCCATCGTCGAACAGGCCATCGCCCAAGGGTCGGCGAGACCGATGACCCTGTACTGGGGAGCGCGCCGCCGCACGGGTTTGTATCTGCGCGAAACCGCCGAGCGCTGGGCGCGGGAGAACAGCCATATCCGCTTCATTCCGGTACTCTCCGAAGCAGCGCCGGATGACGGCTGGACTGGCCGCGCCGGGTTCGTTCATGCGGCAGTCATGCAGGATTTCACAGACCTTTCCGGCCATCAGGTATATGTTTGCGGTTCGCCGGAAATGGTAGCTACAGCCCGGCAGGAATTCGTCGGACAACGCAATTTACCGGAAAACGAATTTTTCGCCGACTCCTTTGAGTTTGCCAACGATACTCATACGGATCAAAATCAGCCCCTATAGACCAATTTTTCTGCATCCCTAGCTTATCAGGTTGAAACCATGCCCGACGTATTCCTTTCCCGCCAGCCTCTGATCAACCGTCAGAACAAGATCCTCGCCAACCGGCTCAGCCTGCATTTGCTGCGCGGCGCGACAACGCAGGATGCGGTGGCGACGCTGCAGTCGCTGATCGACTACTGGCCGTCTGTCGAAAAACAGGTTTTCCTGAATTGCGGCAAGACACCCTGTGATGCCGCCCTGCTGGAATGGGAGATCCCGGAGAACACGACGATCGAACTGCACGGGGCTTCGTTCGACGGTCCGGACGCCGCGCCTCTCATTGCCGCGCTGCAGACGGCGCAACGATCGCTCTGCCTGATAATCGATGAGCATCTCAAGGCAGCCATTGCTTCAGGCGTGGCATTTCGCTTCATGGGCTTCGACGCACAGCGTTTCACGCCGGCCCAGCTCAAGATGCTTGCAGCAAAGACCCAGCCCTACGGCATCGGCGTCGCCTTCAATGTCGGCGACCGGCATGTCTTTCAGGATTGCATCGATGCCGGCGTCAATGCAGCCGCCAGCTGGTTCTTCAAAACATCCTCCGGCATACCAGCCAAAGCGCTCAACCCAAGCCAGGCAAGAATCGTCCAGATACTCAACCTGGTGCGCAAGGATGCCGACATCCGGGAAATCGAGGCTGCATTGAAGCAGGACGTGACGCTTTCCTACAAGCTTCTGCGCTACATCAACTCGGCCGGTTTCGGCTTGTCCTGCGAGATCCAGTCGTTCGTTCATGCCGTCACCATTCTCGGTTACGACAAACTCAACAAATGGCTGTCGTTGCTGCTGGCCACCGCCAGCAAAGACCCGATGGCGCAGGCCCAGATGCACACTTCCCTCGTGCGAGCCCGTCTGATGGAACTGCTGGGACAAGGACTCGTCGACAAGAGCGAACACGACTACCTCTTTATCACCGGGGCGTTCTCGATGCTTGAAGCCTTGCTCGGCGTCAGCATAGACAAGATTCTCGACACCATGAGCCTGCCCGAGCCCATCTGTGATGCATTGCTCGGCAATGGCGGTGTATACGGCCCATTCCTCGACCTGGCCATTGCTTGCGAAGGCGACGATCCCCACGAATTGGCTGACCAGGCCGGCATGCTTGGGCTCTCGTCTGAACAGCTGAACATCGCCCAGCTCAAGGCATTGAATTTTGCCGATACGATGGAGCTCTAACCCGTCGTCAATTTCAGGAATGTTCCGTTCTCCATGAACGATCTGTGCTACTGGCTGTTGCGCTGCAATAATCAGCTGTTCGTCGTCGCCGACGAAAGCTTGGGCAAGGTTTTTCCACGCGGACGAGTGACGGATTTCGGCGTTCCCGGCTCCGCTCTGCGCATCGGCGAATGGCAGGGTTTACCCTGCTACGCGGCCGAGATAGAAAATGCGCCGGAAAACATTCCCGGCGAACTGACGCTCATGCGGCCGCTCTACGGTACCGCCGGCGCCGAAGCTTTTGCCCTGGCCGGCCGCGGCAGCCTGCTGCTGGACTGGCGCAGGAACCACCGCTTTTGCGGCCGCTGCGGCACGCCGACCGCCATGAAAACCACCGAATTCGCCATGGCCTGCCCATCCTGCGGCCTTCTGGCCTATCCGCGCATCTCGCCGGCGGTGATGGTCCTGGTCCGCCGCGGCAATGAACTGTTGTTGGCGCGCAGTCCGCATTTCCGCCCCGGCGTATTCAGCGCGCTCGCTGGTTTCGTCGAAGCCGGCGAAACCATCGAGCACTGCGCCGCGCGGGAAGTGCGCGAAGAGGTGGGCGTGGAAATCGCCAACCTGCGTTACTTTCGCAGCCAGCCTTGGCCTTTCCCCGACTCTCTGATGGTGGCCTTTTTCGCCGACTATGCCGGCGGCGAAATCAAGCCCGACCCGACGGAAATCGAGGCGGCCGCCTGGTTTTCGCGCGATGCGCTGCCGCCGCTGCCGGACCACGCAAGCATTTCCCGCCACCTGATCGAGGCCGGCTGCCGGTTATAAGCCGATAGGCAGTACGTTCAGGGAAGAGCGTCTTACAAGCGCATGGCCAGCGCGAGGGGAATGAAAAACAGGGCGGCAGCATTGCCGATCATGACAATGGACGCAACCTTCTCGGGTTCCTGCCGGTAGCGGTCGGCGAAGATAAAGCAGGACACAGCGGGCGGCAGCGCGCCGAAAAGAAACAGGACATCCATCGTCGCCTTGTCCAGTCCGACCAACGCTCCGTACCCCCATGCGACCAGCATCCCCGTCGCCGGAGTTGCGACGGCGCCGAGCATCCCGATGCCGAACATACGCCCCGGTTTCGTTGAGGCCAGGCGCACGCCCAGCGAAAAAATCATCAGGCCGAGAGAGATATCGCCTAGAAGTCTTGCCCCCGCCATCAGAGGCGGCCACACGGTTATTCCGCTAAGGCTTACCGCCACACCGATGATCGCCACGACGATCAAAGGGTCGCGCCAGAGCGCGCCCACGGAAAAACGCCCGCTCAGGACCCAGGGAGATAGCGAAAACTGCAGCAGCGTCAACACCAGCATCAGGACCACTGCCGCACCCAACGCCTGGTCGCCGAAGGTAAAGAGCATCAGCGGCAGCCCCATGTTGCCGACATTGTTGAACATCACGGGCAACGTCAGTGTTTTCGGGTCGATTCGCAGGAGGCAGGCCAATGGCCAAGCCAGTATCCCGGATCCAGCCACGACCACAACGGCGCCGAGGATCAGTGAAAGGTTGTCCGACAGATTGAACGATTTTCCGGCCAAGGCCGCAAAGATCAGCGCCGGCATGAAAACTTCCATGTTCATCCGGTTCGCGGCCGACATGTCCGGCTTGCGCTTACGCGCATAGAGAAACCCGACCATGACGACGGCGAAAAGCGGGAAAACGATGGTGACGATACGATAGAACATTACACGGCCTTACCTGCTTCGGTTCGTTGCGTTTACTTTCCACCCGTCTTCAGGATGCCCGGTTCTCAAGGCGTTTCCGCCGCGAGACGGCGACAAGCAGCCCGCCGGCCACAACGACGAACATGCCGACCAGCGTCAGGGCATCCGGGAAATCGCCGAAAACGAAAGCGCCGAGGATGGTGACCCACAGCAACTGGACATAGGCAAATGGGGCGACCAGCGAGGCCGGGGCCAGTTCCAGCGACTTGATCGTCGAAAAATGCCCGATGCCGGAGGTAATGCCGATCATGGCGAAGAAAAACAAGCCCTTCGGCGTCGGATTGATCCAACCGAACGGCAACGCCAGGCTCATGGCGATACTACCTACGATCAGCACGCAAAACAGCGAATTCAGCGAGCTTTCCTTGCGGGCGATGACCCGCGTGCAAATCTGATAAGTCGAAAAGCTGAACGCCAGCGCCAGCGGCATCAAGGCGGCCGGCGTGAATAGCCCGCCACCGGGGCGCACGATGATCAGCACCCCGGAAAAACCCAGCAAAACGGCGGCCCAGCCGAGGGGGGAAACGCGTTCTCCCAGGAAAAGCACGGCCAGCACCGTCAGCAGAACGGGATGGATAAAACTGATGGCCTGCGCTTCGGCAATCGGCATGACGCGATAGGCGAGGATGATGAAGACCGTGCCTGCCGTCAGCAGGATTCCTCGGACCAGTTGCATCACCGGGAATGCCGTGCGCAAGATGCTTCGCCCATGGCGCGGCAGAAAAAAGGCAAGAAACAGCACCAACGGCACGGCATAACGCGCCCAGACGATCATCTCGACCGGATATTCACGAGCCTGGTATTTCGAAAGGGTATCGACCGTGGCATAGGCAACCGTCGCCAGGATCGCCATCAAGATGCCGCGTCCCGCCGAATGATGCGCGGATGCGGCGTTCACGGCGCTCTGGTCGGCCATCCTGTCAGGCACATCTCCCATGGCTTCTTTTGTTCTCATACGGCGGAAACAGCCACTTGCCATAACGGCTGGCCGCTACCGCCTTCGAATGCCTCGCGCATGAATGCCTTCTTGCAGCTCTCCCTGTAGAAGGCTAAACATTACAGCAAATTCACGCTTTACTCCAACGGCACGGCCAACCGCTCGATCATCGCTGCCGTATCCGGCCGCAGCCCGCGCCAGAACTCGAAGGCCTCGGCCGCTTGCTCGACGAGCATGCCGACGCCATCGGCAAAGTGCTGCACGCCTGCATCCTGCGCAAGTTTGAGGAAAGGCGTCAAACCTTTGCCATAAGTAAGATCGTAGGCCAGCCCCTCACGGGAGAACACGCCTGGATGCACCGGCGGCAACTCACCGTACATACTGGCCGATGTTGCGTTGATCACGATATCGAACGCACCGGCTGCGCTATCGAGATCCGGGTAAATGCAACAGGAAAAATCGCAATCGGCATAGGACGAAAATTCTTCGATCAGCCTCTGCGCTTTTCCCAGCGAACGATTGACGATTGTCAGCCGGGCCGGCTTCTGTGCAAGAAACGGCAGCATCGCCCCTCTGGCCGCGCCGCCTGCGCCAAGCATCAGCACACGTTTTCCGGCCACGGGCCGGCCCAGGTTATGCACGATGTCATTCACCAGGCCGATACCGTCGGTATTATGCGCGATGACCCGGCCGTTCTCGAATTTCATTGTATTGACCGCACCGGCCAGACGCGCCTGCTCCGTCAGTTCATCGGCGTATTCAAAGGCATCCAGCTTGAAGGGGGTGGTCACGTTCATTCCACAAGCGCCTTCCCGCCGGAAAGCATCAACGGCTGCCCGAAAGTCGCCAAGCGGCGGTTCGATGATCGTGTATTCGAGGTCTTGTTTGGTCTGTTGTGCAAAAGTCGAATGGATCAGCGGCGATTTGGAATGCTTGATCGGATTCCCGATCACCGCGTATTTGTCGGTCATTTAAAAATTCCTTTCATTCCTGTACGAGTGGCGACTTGCTCCGCTCGCATAGGACACCCCGTCTCCGAATCTTGTTGCATCTCTTTCGCGGGGCATTGTCTTGCTGGTCAGCGCTGTGCCAGGGTCCGTACTATACCCGACCGTATTACCGATCAGCAAACGAAATCCGGGGAATGCGCATCGCGCATTCCCCGGACAGGCCACTAACAAAATCGCTCAGGAAAACAGGGCGTTTTTACTTCCAGAGAGCAGCCATTCCCTGCAGTGACATCCAGCCGGCCCAAGCCGCCGCGATCACCGCCAGGATACCGAAAATCAGCATCCACGTGGGATGCTCATAGTCGCCGACAATCTTCTTGTTCTTCGCACCGAGCAACATGGCGCCCAAGGTCAGCGGCAGAATCAACCCGTTCAGCGAGCCGACCAAGACCAGGATGGTCACCGGACGGCCGATGGTCACGAAAACGACCGTCGATATGATGATGAACAACATGATGAAGCGGGAGTTGTTCTGGTCGATCGTCTTCGACATCGAACGCAGGAAGGAAACGCTGGTGTAGGCGCAGCCGATGACCGAGGTGATCGCCGCACACCACAGCACAACACCAAAGAACTTGTACCCCAGAGTCCCGGCCGAGGACTGGAACACCGTCGCCGCCGGGTTGCCCGGATCCAGCTTGATGCCCATGGTGACCACGCCCAGCACTGCCAGGAAGAGGATAACACGCATGACGCCCGTCACCAGGATGCCGGTTACGGCGGAGCGGTTGACATCGGGCAGGTGTTCCTTGCCA
>JAVBSG010000146.1:0-11333 GCA_031547245.1 Propionivibrio sp. | reverse complement strand
GCGGCCAGCCGCTCGCTGATCCGATGATCGCGCTGCAGTTCCGCCAGCTCCTTCAATTTGCTGGCATCCCCCGAGGCCGCGCCGCCGATCAGGCCGGTAGTGCCGGTCTGGCGCGAAAGCACGCGGCTGAACGACGCGGCGGCATCCTCGACACGCGACTGCCGGTCTTTTCCGTCGCCGGAAGTTTCCGCCGGTTTCGTACTGACGAGGCTCTCCCGGTAATCGGCCAGAAGCTGTTCCAGCTCCCGCTTCTTCGCCAGCAGCGCAACGATGTAGCTCTCCAGTTCCTTCGCTTTCTCGGACTGTTCGTCGAGCGACTTTTGCAGAACGGGCAGCAAGTCCTCGATGTCCGTCTGCCGCCCGATCGCCACCCGCGCCAGATCCTCGCGGCTGTTCGCCAGAGCAGCCTCGATGCTGTCCGCCAGATTCTCGTGTTCGGCATTCAGCCGGGCAATCTGCGTCAAGACGAGGTGCTTCGAAGCCTCCGCCTTGCCGAGATCGCCACGGACCTCGCCGATCACCTGGTCGATTTCGCGGATCGACTGCGTCATCGAAGCCTCCGGAGCGATGTTTTCGGCCTTGTCCAGCAGGGCATGCGCTCCTCCGGCAAGAATGCGGGAAACACGGGTCGTGATGCTGTCAGCCATTTTTCAGCTCCTTTTCTTTGCGGGTTGCAATAATTTCCATTATCTCAATGATATCCGGTAAATAGCGCTCGATGGATACCCTGTCATACACCGCGGGTGTAGAGGTTACAGCAGCCCGCAGCAATGTGGTCAACAAATGAAAGCATTGTTGCGCCAACACTGCCTCTACCTCCCGCAAATCTCCGGCATCCGGCCGCGCCTCTTCGGTTTCCGGCCTGGCCGACACCAGCAGCGCCATGATCCGCGGCACGGCATCCAGCACGGCGCTCATCAACTCCGAGTGCTGCTTCTGCTGGCGCTCCCAGGCGCCCACCTGGCTGATCAACGGCTGCACCAGGCTGCGCATCCACTCCGTACACACGTCGATGTCGGCCAGACCCGACTCCTGCTGGCGAACGCGCGAAACCAAGCCGCGCAGCTTCTCGCTGGGCGTTTTCCCCACGCCATACGGCGAAGAAAGCAGCCATTGGAAATCCTCGTCCGGCAGACGGATCGATACTGTTTGCATTTGTGCCATAAACACTCCTTGCATGTGCCACTTACTCGTGCAATCAATATAGCCAATATGTATTCAAATGTAAACATAAAATTTAACTTGTTTTCGTTTTGTCGTCTTACGTATGGATAACGATACGCCAAGCCACTGGAAGTTTGCGGCCTGCAAAATTGTCTTTCCCGAAACTCTGGTCCTGTCCTACGATAGGCGTCAGGAAAGGACATCAATGGGCGCAAAGAACAAAACGCCAGAGCAGCGGCTCTCTATCCTGGAACTCGCCGAATCTCTGGGCAACGTAAGCGAAGCCTGCCGACAGAGCGGCATGACGCGAACCCAGTTTTATAAATTCAAACAGCGTTATCAGGAGCAAGGCGAGGAGGGGCTAAAGGATCTGCCCCCGATTCCGAAAAGCCACCCGATGGCCGCAACACCGGAGCTGGTCGCGCAGGTACTGGCCTTGGCCATGAAACATCCGGCCTGCGGCTGCAACAAGCTCGAATCGCTGCTGGCTGCCGAGGGGAAACAGTTATCCAACGTCACTATCCAGAAGATTCTTCAAAGACACCAGATGGGAAATCGCCGCGATCGCTGGCTGGCATTGGAAAAACAGACGATTGATCCGGCTTTCCGGGCGAACGGCGAACAACTGGCCTTCATCGAAAGGGCCAATCCCTGTTTCCGCGAACGTCACGCAAAGGCAGAACGCCCCGGCGAAAGGCTTTGCCAGGACACATTCCTCGTCGGCCCATTCAGGGGCGTCGACAAAATCTACATGCATAGTGTCGTGGACACTTTCTCCAGCTATGCATTTTGCCTCCTGCATATATCGAAACAGCCCGAAGTGGCGATTGCTCTCCTGCAACATGACGTCCTGCCCTTTTTCAAGCATCATCAACTTGCCGTGTCATCCATTTTTACGGACGGCGGCCGGGAATTTCATGGCGAGGCCACGCATCCATACGAATCGTTTCTCCGCATGAATGACATCAGGCATCAACACCTACCGGCCAAGCGTCCCCTGATCAACGGCTTCGTCGAACGATTCAGGCAAACCGTTCTCGATGAATTCTGCCGGACGGCACAGCGCGAGAAGGGCTTCAACACAATGGAATCGCTGCAAAACAATCTCGACAAATGGCTTCGCCATTACAACGGCGAGCGCAGGCACGTCGGCTACCCGAACAACGGCAGCGCCCCCGGCGCCGCGGTGCGCGACTTCATTTCATCTAGGAAATAAGCCTCCCCGGGGAATTTTCGGCCAAACAGGAATCCCCTCGCATGGCGATGCGGATTGCCTGCCTTTGATGCGCCCTCCCTCCTATTTGGCGCGAAAACTTGCGACGAAAACTGTAACCAATCAACATTAGTAATACAAATTTTACAAAATCATATTTACTTTGTGCATAATGCCGTCTTCGTTTTTTGGCCGTTTTTTATTCAACCCACATTGCGAAGGACCCGCCGTGAAGTACCAATCCCTGGAGCATTTTCTCGACAGCATCCACAAGAGCAGCGATCACCAGCCTGAGTACCTGCAGGCCGTGACGGAGATGATGGAAAGCCTGTGGCCGTTCGTCGAAAAGAACCCGCAGTACGCAGAAAACTCCTTGCTCGAGCGCCTGCTCATGCCCGAGCGCATCGTCATCTTCCGCGTGTCGTGGACGGACGATAAGGGAGACATTCGCGTCAACCGGGGATACCGCGTCCAGCACAGTTCCGCGATCGGTCCTTATAAAGGCGGCATGCGCTTCCACCCGACGGTCAACCTGTCGATCATGAAGTTCCTGGCGCTCGAACAGACATTCAAGAACGCCTTGACCACCCTGCCGATGGGTGGCGGCAAGGGCGGTTCGGACTTCGACCCCAAGGGCAAGAGCAACAACGAGATCATGCGTTTCTGCCAGTCCTTCATGACCGAAATGTTCCGCCACCTCGGCCCGCACACCGATGTGCCGGCGGGCGACATCGGCGTCGGCGAGCGCGAAATCGGCTATATGACCGGCATGATGAAGAAACTCACCAACTCCACCGACTGCGTATTCACCGGCAAGGGCCGCAGCTACGGCGGTTCGCTGATCCGCCCGGAAGCGACCGGCTACGGCGCCGTTTACTTCGCCCAGGAAATGCTCAAGAACAAGGGACGCGAGCTGGATGGCCTGCGCGTCGCCGTTTCCGGCTCCGGCAACGTTGCCCAGTTCGCGGTGGAAAAGGCCATGTCGCTTGGCGCCAAGGTCGTCACGGTTTCCGATTCCGGCGGCACGGTCATCGATGAGCGCGGCTTTACCCAGGAAAAACTTGCGGAGCTGATGGAAGTCAAGAACCACCAGTACGGCCGCGTCAGCGACTATGCCAAGCGCGTCGGCGCCGAGTTTTACGCCGACATCCGCCCGTGGCAGGTGCCGGTCGATCTGGCCATGCCCTGCGCCACCCAGAACGAGCTGGATGAAAACGACGCCGCCGCCCTCATCAAAAATGGCGTCATCTGCGTCGTCGAAGGCTCCAACATGCCGACGACGCTCGAAGCCACCCATCTGTTCGAAAAGAACGGCGTGCTCTTCGCCCCCGGCAAGGCCAGCAACGCCGGCGGCGTGAGCACCTCCGGCCTGGAGATGAGCCAGAACGCCATGCGCCTCTCCTGGTCGCGCGAGGAAGTCGACGCACGCCTGCACGCCATCATGCGCAACATCCATGAGGAATGCCTGCTGCACGGCCGCCGCCCGGACGGTTCGGTCAGCTATCTGACCGGCGCCAACATCACCGGCTTCGTCAGGATCGCCAATGCCATGATCGCGCAAGGCATCATCTGATCTGACCTTTACTCGAAACTAGCTCTACGGCTGTTGGAAGCAATCCTTCCGCAGCCGTTTTTTTTGCTTATTTCACGTGTCGCATTCGCCATAAGCGATCAGCAATGAGAAAATGGCGGCCTAGGGATGCTGATGCATCCATCCAAGAAGCCCTCAGAACAAACGGGAAAGCCATGACGACCTTCATTCAAATGCTCAATGCCGCCTGGCAAAAGAACAACTCGCTGCTCTGCGTGGGGCTCGATCCCGATCCGGCAAAATTTCCTCCCCACCTCCAAGGTCGGCCGGATGCCATTTTCGAATTCTGCAAAAGTATCGCGGATGCCACGGCCAACCTTGTCTGCTGCTTCAAACCGCAGATCGCCTACTTTGCCGCACGGCGTGCGGAAGATCAGCTCGAAGCGCTGATCGCCCATATCCACGCCAACCATCCCGGCGTTCCGGTCATCCTCGACGCCAAGCGCGGCGATATCGGCAGCACGGCGGAGCAGTACGCAGTGGAAATATTCGAGCGCTACAAGGCCGACGCCATCACGGTCAATCCCTACATGGGCAAGGACTCGATCGATCCCTACCTGGCCTACCCGGACAAAGGCGTGATCCTGCTCTGCCGCACCTCCAACCCCGGCGGCAGCGACCTGCAGTTTCTCGACGTCGGCGGCAGGAAGCTCTACGAGCACGTTGCCGAACTCGCCGCCACGCAATGGAACCGTAGCGGCCAGTGCGCGCTGGTAGTCGGCGCCACTTTCCCCGGCGAAATCGCCCGCGTGCGCGAGATCACCGGCGATATGCCGCTGCTGGTGCCCGGCATCGGCGCACAGGGCGGCGACGTGGAAGCCACCGTCAAGGCGGGACGCACCGCCGACGGAACGGGACTGATGATCAACTCCTCGCGCGCCATTCTTTATGCCGGAAAGGGTGAGGATTTCGCCCAGGCGGCCCGCAACGCCGCGCAGGAAACACGGGAATTGATCAACCGCTATCGCTGACGCCTCCGCGTCCCCCTGTCAAACGATATGGAACTCGTTTTTCGAATCGTCGGCATCATCACGCCGGTCCTGATCATCTCCGCCTTCGGATATGGCTACGCCAAGCTGCGCCAGCCCGACATGACGCAGATCAACCGCCTGAGCACGGACCTGCTGTTCCCGCTGCTGATCTACACGGCCATGGCATCCAAGGACTTCCACATCCTGGATTACGTTCCCCTGATCCTTGGCGGCGTCGCCGTGCTTGCCGGCTCCGGCCTGATCGGCTGGTGGTTTGCCCGCATGCTCGGCTACAACCGGCACGCCTTCATCCCGGCGATCATGTTCACCAACGTGGCGAACATGGGGCTGCCGCTCACGCTGTTCGCCTTCGGGCAGGAGATGCTGCCCGCGGCGGTCGCGCTGTTCATGGTGTTCAGCCTGGCGCATTTTACCTTCGGCATCCGCCTCTGCGCCCCCACCGCCAGCGTCAAGGGCATTCTTCGCGGCCCGATGCTTTGGGCAATGATCGGCGGCGTCGTTTCCAGCCTGGTCGGCTTTACGCTGCCGGAATGGCTTGCCGCCAGCACGAAAATGCTCGGCGAGGCAGCCATCCCGCTGGGCCTGTTCACCGTCGGCGTCGGTTTCGCCTCATTCCGCGTCGAACGCTGGAGCATCGGTATCGTCGGCGCCATCCTGTGCCCGCTTTCCGGACTCATTATCGCCTGGCCCCTGGTGCAAGTGCTGCCCATGAGTAATCCCATGCAAGGGGTTCTGCTGCTTTACGCCGCGCTGCCGCCCGCCGTCATGAACTACATTTTCGCCGAGCGTTACCAGCAGGATCCGGGGCTGGTTTCCGCCATCGTCGTGGTCGGCAACATCGCGTCGATTTTCTTCATCCCACTGGCGCTTTATCTGGCGATTTGAGGCGAAACCGCCTCCAGCTTTCAGTGCGGGTGGCCGTTCGTGAGCGAATGGCATGGACACCCTGCCCCGTTGGCCGCCTGCGACAGGTTGCGCATGATGCCGCATTCGCTGCTTTTCTGGTTGGCATGGCAGGTATCGCGCAAGGCATGCAGCTGGCGTTCGAGCTGGCGCAGCGATTCGACCTGTTGATGAATCCGCGCGATCTGGCTGTCGATGAGTTGGTTGATCCCGTCGCAGGCCAGCTCGGGGCTGGCCTGAAAACGCCGTAGCACGCGCACCTCCGGCAGGCCGATGCCCAATGAGCGGCAGTGGCGGATGAAATTGAGCTGCACGAGATGCTTTTCGGCATAGCGGCGGTAACCGTTGGACTCCCTCGCCGGCTGGTCGATCAGCCCTTCCCGCTCGTAGAAGCGTACCGTTTCGACATCGCAGCCGCCCTGCTTCGCCAATTCGCCGATTCTCATACCGCCTCCTTCGCTTCCTGTTGGCCTTGTTCCGATTCGGTTTGGTGCAGACCGGAATTGATGGCACAAAGTACTTGACCCTGTAGTAACTACAGACAGTTTAATGATGGCATCGTTCGAGGAAAACCGCCACCATGGAACTGACAAACCGCGCCCCGTCGAAATGCTGCTCCCATTCCAGTTGCTGTGGAAGCGCTCCCGCGCATTCGCACGACACCGCTCGAGGCACTCAGGAAAACCCGTTGCCCGAAGGCGCACAGAGCATCCGCTATCGCATCGACAAGATGGACTGCCCCACGGAGGAAAGCCTGATCCGCAAGCGCCTGGAAGCCATGCCGGGAATCGCACGCCTCGACTTCAACCTGCTGGAGCGCGAACTTACCGTGCACCACCGCCTCGACGGCATCGATGCGATCACCGCCGCGCTGGACAGCCTGGACATGGAACCCCGCCCGATCACGGGAGAAGGCACGAAACCGCCGCCTCTGCCAGCCCTGACCGGCCGGCAGAAGGCCCTGCTGGCCATTGGAGGCTTCGCCGCTTTCGGCGCCGAGGCTCTTGCCTGGGCAAGCGGGCAGGAATCGTCGCTGCCGGTCGCGCTTCTGGCCGCGCTGTCGATCCTGAGCGCCGGCATCCCTACCTTGAAAAAGGGCTGGATCGCGCTCAGGAACCGCACGCTCAATATCTATTTCCTGATGTCGCTGGCGATCGCCGGCGCCGTCGCCATCGGCAAATGGCCGGAAGCCGCCATGGTGGTATTCCTGTTCGCCGTTGCCGAGGCGATCGAGTCCCTGTCGCTGGAACGCGCGCGCAACGCCATCCGTTCGCTGACCGCGCTGGCGCCGGAAACCGCCGAGGTGGCATCCGCCGGCGGCTGGCGTGATGTCCCGTCCGCCGAGGTGGCCGTCGGCACCCGCATCCGGGTCCGTAGCGGCAACCGCGTGCCGCTCGATGCGCGCGTCGACCGCGGCCACGCCGCCGTGAACCAGGCGCCGATCACCGGGGAAAGCCTGCCGGTGGACAAGGAGGCCGGCGACCCGGTCTATGCCGGCAGTATCGTTACCGACGGCGTGCTGGAAGCGACCGTCACCGCCGCCGGGCAGGACAGCACGCTGGCGCGCATCGCCGCCGCCATCCAGGAGGCGCAGGCGCAACGCGCGCCGACACAGCGCTTCGTCGATCAATTCGCCCGCTACTACACCCCCGCCGTCGTCGTCCTGGCCGTTCTCACCGCCGCTTTCGGGCCGCTGCTGTTCGGCGGCACGTGGATGGGCTGGCTGTACCAGGCGCTGGTCATCCTCGTCATCGCCTGCCCCTGCGCGCTGGTGGTATCCACGCCGGTCACCGTCGTCAGCGGACTGGCCGCCGCGGCCCGGCACGGCATTCTGGTCAAGGGCGGCGTTTACCTGGAAACCGGAAGGCATCTGAAAGCCGTGGCGCTCGACAAGACCGGCACCCTGACGCAGGGCAAGCCGGCGCTGACGGATACCATCGCGCTTGGCAGCCTCTCCGAAGAGCGGGCATTGCTGCTGGCTGCCAGCCTCGACGAGCACAGCACCCATCCGGTGGCCCGCGCGCTGGTCGGCGGCTGGCGCGAAAAGCAGCCGGCGGCGTTGCTGCTTCCCGTCGAATCGTTCAGCGTCCTGGAAGGGCGCGGCGTGCGCGGACGGATCGACGGGCAGGAATGGCACGTGGGCAACCACCGCCTGGCCGAGGAACTCGGCGTCTGCTCGCCCGCGCTGGAAGAGCAGTTGGCTGCGCTGGAAGTCTCGGGCAAGACGGCGGTCGTCCTGATCGCTCCTACCGGCGCAACAGCGGTTTTCGGCGTCGCCGACACGCTTCGCCCAACCAGCGCGGAAGCCATCTCGGCGCTTCGCGCGCAGCGCGTCGAACCTGTCATGCTGAGCGGCGACAACACCCCCACCGTGCGCGCGATAGCAAGCCGGATCGGCATACAGGATGCGCGCGGCAATCTGATGCCTGAAGAAAAACAATCCGTCATCGCCGAACTGAAAACGCGTTACGGCAACGTCGGCATGGTCGGCGACGGCGTCAATGACGCTCCGGCGCTGGCGCGCGCCGACATCGGCTTCGCCATGGGCGCGGCCGGCACGGCCACGGCATTGGAAACGGCAGATGTCGCCATCATGGATGACGATCCGCGCAAGATCGCGCAGTTCATCGGACTCAGCCAGCATACCGCCGCCGTCCTCAAGCAGAACATCACGCTCGCGCTCGGCATCAAGGCTGTCTTTCTCGTGCTGGCCATGGCCGGTCAGGCCACGCTGTGGATGGCGGTTTTTGCCGACGTGGGCGCCAGTCTTCTGGTCATCTTCAACGGCTTGCGGCTGCTGCGGAAATAAGGCGGCAGCCGACAGGATGCAACGCTACGCCCCCTCGCCAGCAGCTCCGTACATCGCCATCACTTCGGCTTCGGTCATCGTTTTGGTTTCTTCGGCAAACGAGTAAAAGGCGGGCTTTCTGTCGATGAAAATCTCGGTGGCCAACGTCAAGCCGTCATGGTCTTCGAACAATCCGACGGGAAGATAATACGAGCCGTCGCCCTTCAGCCGATAAAACAGCGAACTGCCGCAACGGCTGCAGAACCCGCGCTCGGCCCATTCGGACGACGGAAACACGGTACTGCAGTCTGCGCCGCTGAAAGCGGTTTCCGGCGTACAGGCAATCGCCATGAGGGGTCCGCCCGCCCATCTCAAACACATGGAGCAATGACAAACGCCAACCGTATGATCGACGAGTTGCGCCGTGACATGTACGGCGCCGCAGAGGCAGTGACCGGTTTTCGTTTTTTCAATCATGATGACCGTTCCTTCCCATAAGCGGGGCAGGTAGACACCCCTTCAGCACTATAGCTCTTCCGTGAAAACCGGAGGCAAGAGCGTTTCGAACGTCAGATCTCGCCGTTTTCGCGCACGGCGGCATCGACTTCCGCCCGGGTCGGACACCCCAGACGTCCACCGAAGCGCGTGCATTTAAGAGAGGCTGCGGTACAGGCGAAACGTGCCGCGGTTTCGATGTCCCGGCCTTCGAGCAGCGCCAGCGCCAGCGCGCCGTGAAAAACGTCTCCCGCCGCCAGGGTGTCGACCACTTCGACTTTCGGCGCTTTGACGCGGCGGATTTTTCCGCCCTCGTACCAGGCGTAGCCCTCGGCGCCGCAGCTTGCCCCCACGTGCCCAGGATGCGACGCGCCCACCTTGAAGAGCGCCGCATCGACGTCGTCGCAGCCGGCATAAATCAGCAACCCGGCATCGGAAAACACCGCATAATCCGCCAACGGAATCAGGCGGCGCAGGGACTCGACCGGCGCTACTTCGCCATCGACCATGCAGGGGATGTTTCGCGCGCGCGCAGCCCTCAATGCCGCTTCGGCTCCTTCGACCCAACGCGCCTCGCAATGAACAAAATCGGCGGAATCCAGTTCGTCCAGCGGCAACCAGTCCGCCGAAACATCCGCATCCGGATCATGAAACGGCACAACCAGACGGTTTCCGCGCTTATCCACGATGATGGATACCTGCGAGGTGGCCATGCCTGAAACGGTGTGAACGGCGAGGGTATCGAAGCCTTCCCCGGCCAGCGAGTGCCTTGCCGCTTCACCCAGCCAGTCGTCGCCGATCCGCGACCAGACCTGAGCATTGCCGCCAAGACGCGCGAAGGCGTAGGCCGCCGACACCGCCATGCCGTCGACAAGCTGGCACCGCCCCGTGGGCAGGATTTTCGCCGGAAGCGGCGGAACGCTATCGACACGAAAGATCGTCGCCGAACAAATGGCGCCGACGGCGATCATGCGTTTTCTCTGCTTGCCATCCCTGGCGTCGGACAAAATCACGATTCGGCCTTCCGAAAATAAGCGAAAGAACGGCGGTTAAGCCTTCTTCAGGCTTTGCCAGGCTTCGGCAAACCCATTGGCCCGGGTGGCGACCTCGGCGGCACTCATGCCAGGAGAATAAAGCGCCGACCCCAGGCCGAACGCCCCGGCCCCCGCTTCGACATAGGGCTTCATCGTCTCCGGTGTGATGCCGCCGAAAGGAAGCAGCAGCGTGTCCTTCGGCAATACCGCGCGGATCGACTTGACCACCTTCGGCGCGATCATTTCCGCCGGAAAAAGCTTCAACCCATCCGCCCCGGCGGCCAGCGCCGCGAAAGCCTCGGTCGGCGTCGCCACACCGGGAACGCAGAGCAGCCCCTGCGCCTTTGCCGCGCGCACCACGTTCAAATCGGAATGCGGCATGAAAACCATCTCGCCACCGCAGGCTTTGAGCTGCGCCACCTTCTCGGGGTCCAGCACCGTTCCTGCGCCAACCAGCGCATCGGCAGGCAACGAACGGCGGAAGTTCGCAATGCTGGTAAACGGATCCGGCGAATTGAGCGGCACCTCGACCAGACGGAAACCCGCATCGTACAGCGCCCTGCCGATATCCTCCGTCTCTTCCGGTTTGATGCCCCGCAACACGGCGATGAAGGGAAGTCTGGCAACCGCTGCCTGGAAACGGCCGGTCAAATTTTGTTGTGAATTCATATGAAATTCCATTCTACGAATCGTTCAGGCCACGAAAACGACCCAGGCTGCTCATGCACACGGCAGACGACGCCGGAAGGATCCTTCCGGCGTCGTCTGCCTCCAAACCACGATGCGATTATTTACCGAGTTCCATCTTCGAAAGCAAGTCATTGAAGAACAGGTACTGGCTATCGACGAATTGCTTGCATTCCTCCGAGTTCCGGTACTGGACGACCATTCCGCGCGAGGTGATGAACTGCTTGAATTCGTCGCTGCTCGCAGCTTTTTTCAACGCCGCGCTCAATTTTTCCAGAACGGGCTTGGGCGTTCCTTTTGGTGCGCCAAAAGCGCCCCAGCCGACGAAATAAACAACCCCGCGCCAAGAGCGCGGGGTATTAGAAAAGCCTAAACTGCCGCAGATCTTCGCGAGGCTGTCCTTGGTTACGAACATATCTTTCGACCACTTCCCAGCCGCCTCCCTCGCCCACCGTAGCCACATAAT
>JAVBSG010000225.1:0-6703 GCA_031547245.1 Propionivibrio sp. | reverse complement strand
CGAGTCCATCTTTTGCGCGACGGCGAGGCCGGCGGCGTCGTCCATGGACGAATTGATGCGCAGGCCCGAGGAGAGGCGCTGCAGTGCGGTGGAGAGGCCCTGGTTGGTGCGGTTGAGGTTGCGCTGGGCGTTCAGGGACATTACGTTGGTGTTGATCACTTGTGCCATTTTCAGATTCCTTCAGTCAATGTGGGTTAATCGTTCGGCCGGTTGCCGGTTGTTTGCTTGAAACTTCAGGCAGATTCCCTGCCGTTGAGAACATTCACGACACCAATCACCCAAACTTTAGAAAAATTTTTCGGGATTGTTTCGTGGCGTCCGAAGGTATGTACCAGGCCGCAGAAGGCAGAAAAGTTGTCCGTGACGAGATGGACCCGGGCTTGCTAGACTTCGTCCCTGGAATGATATTTGAATCGGCTGGGGCACGATAAGCTATGGATATGCGTTCAGACAGGCAACAACAACTGGGGCGATTGGCCGTCTGTTTCGGCACGGGGGAGTTGGATGAGGCCGAGCGGATTGCCCAGGGGCTTTTTGCTGCCGATGGCCAGGATGAAGAGGCGCTGCATTTGCTGGCGCAAATTGTTTTTCGGCGGGGGCGGGCAGAGGAATCCGCCGATCTGATGAAAGCGCTGTTACTGATCAACCCACTCCAGGCCGGCTATAGCAATGATTATGGGGTGATGCTGGCTTCTCTTGGGCGTTGGGACGAAGCCGCTACCGCCTATCGGACGGCGGTCGTGCTCGACGGGCGGAATGTCGACGCGCAGTTCAACCTGGCGCTGGCGCTTTTACGGACAAAACAGTTGGAAGACGCACGTAGAGAACTGGACAGGCTGGTGGCGCTCGCGCCGGACCTGCCGGAAGCGGATGCCCTGAATGGCGAACTGCTGCGCGCCGAGGGGCGGCCCGCCGAGGCGGTCAGGGCCTTGAAGAAAGCGATTGCAGGCGGGGTCGAAACGGCGGAGGCCTACGTCAATCTCGGCATGGCGCTGGAAGATGCCGATCAGAACGATGAAGCCATGGAAGCGTTGCGGACTGCAGATCAGTTGGACGGTGGCGATGCCATGGCCTGTTTCCATCTGGGGAACTCCTATCGCGACAAGGGGCAGGCGGACCTGGCCAGGCATTTCTACGCGCGGGCCGTGGCTCTGCGCCCCGATCTGGCCGAGGCGCACAACAATCTCGGCCTGGTTTTACAGGATGGCGGTGAGGACGAACAGGCGGCAAACTCCTTCAAAAAGGCACTGCTGGCTGATCCTGACATGGGCGCGGCGTATTCGAACCTGGGGAATTACTGCTTGCGGCAGGGGGGCGTGGAAGACGCTGTCGAGAGCTACCTGCGTGCTGTGGAGATCGATCCCGAATCGGCGATAGCCTGGAATAATCTGGGTAATGCTTACTTCCGCCTGCATCGTCTGGAGGAAAGCGAAGCGGCTTTCCGGCGTTCCATTGCCCTTGACCCCGGATTTGTGGAATCCGACCTGAATCTGGGCCTCTTGCTGCTGTTGCGCGGGGATTTTGCCGCAGGCTGGCCTCATTATGAAAGCCGTTGGCGGATGCCGCGTATCGCGGAAAAGCGGCCTAAATTCAAACAACCGGAATGGACCGGTGATCCTCTGGCCGGGCGTACGCTGCTGGTTTACAGCGAACAGGGCATGGGCGACAACCTGCAGTTCATCCGCTATCTGCCGCTGCTGCGCCGCCGTTATCCGGATTCGAAAATCTATTTCTGGTGCCTGCCGCCGCTCTTTCGCTTGTTCCATTTCTGCGCCGCGGAGTGGGGTATAGAGGCGCTGCCGCCAACGGTGCCGGGCGGCCTGCCGCCATTCGACGTGCAGATCGCGCTTTTGTCCCTGCCCTACCGCATGGGTACGGAACTGGCAACCATTCCGGCCGATGTGCCTTATCTTCGCGCCGCCCCCGAACTTGTCGCAAAATGGGCGCCCCGCCTGGCGAGCCTTCCGGGGAAAAAGGTGGGCTTGGTCTGGGCTAGTGGCGAAGTATACGCCTTGCATAAATTCCGCACAGTGCGTTTGCAGCAATTGAATTCCTTGCTGGAGGTGGAAGGCATCAGCTGGGTTTCGCTGCAAAAAGGCAACGGCGCCAGCCAGATCGTGGAAGAGGGCTTGTCCGGCAGGATACTCGACCTCATGGACGAGGCGGAGGATTTTGCCGATACGGCCGCCATGATGGCCCACCTCGATCTGGTCATCAGCGTTGATACTTCGGTGCCGCATCTGGCCGGAGCGCTTGGTACGCCAGTATGGCTCCTCGATCGTTTCGATACGGATTGGCGATGGCTGCTAGACCGTACCGACAGCCCTTGGTACCCGGGCATGCGGATTTTCCGCCAGGCCGCACTGGGGGATTGGAATTCCGCCGTAAGCCCGGCTGCTGAGGCGCTTGCCGTTTGGGCGCGCGATTCCGGCAGCGCCAATCGCATTGCGGCCGTGCCGGGGCTGAAATTGAACCTCGGCTGCGGGAACCGCAAGATGGAAGGTTTTATCAATGTCGATTGCGTCGAGGTATGCCGGCCCGACATGGTCGTCAATCTCGAAACAACGCCATGGCCGTGGGAAGACGACAGCGTCGACGAAATCAAACTGATTCATGTGCTTGAGCATCTCGGGCAGCAGACCGACGTGTTTTTGTCGATCATCAAGGAAATGTACCGTGTTTGCCGCAACGGGGCGCGTATACAGATTGTCGTTCCTCATCCGCGCAGCGATTCTTTTCTGGGCGATCCAACCCACGTGCGCCCTGTCATTGCGGCGACACTCAACCTGTTCAACAAGCGCTTGAATCGTGAATGGGCCGAACTTGGCGCGGCGAATACGCCGCTCGGGATGATCATCGATGTGGATTTCGAGATCGAGTCGCTGGTACATACGCTGGAGCCGGAGTGGCAGAACAAGCT
Organism: Propionivibrio sp.; assembly: GCA_031547245.1. Classification (GTDB taxonomy): domain Bacteria; phylum Pseudomonadota; class Gammaproteobacteria; order Burkholderiales; family Rhodocyclaceae; genus Propionivibrio. The sequence goes on along the minus strand of JAVBSG010000225.1, from coordinate 3,783 downwards.
CTCCTCCGGGCAGATGAGTGAGGCGGAAATCAGGCTGGCGGCACGGCAATACAATAACGTGATTTCCCAGGAGTCAATTGTTTGGCGCGTGCGAAAGGCAGGTTGATGCAGGGGCATTGCCGCGCAATGAGTTGGTAAAGGATTTCGGGTGGGTACAGGAGCGAAGAGCAAGGCCGGACGTTTTTTTTACACTGGCTTGGCACATCAGCAGGCTGGACAGCTTGCCGAGGCGCGGCAGTGTTACGAGAAGGGGCTCAAATACGATCCCGGCAACCCCGACGCCCTGTTTCTGCTGGGGCAAACCCTGTTCGCCGGCGGCGAGACGGAAGCGGGCGAGCGGCGGATGCGGGCGGCCATCTCCGCGCGGCCGCAGGCGGGAAACTACCACGCCGGGCTGGCTTTTTCCCTGTTCAGTGCGGGCCGATCGGCAGAAGCCGAGCAGGAATTCAGGCTGGCGGCCCGTATCGTTCCCGACGATCCGTCGCTTTGGCAGGGATTGGCCCTGAGCGCGGTTCAGAACGGGGCATTACCGGCCGCCCGCGAAGCGGCCGGGCAATGGCTTCGCCTTGTGCCGAACGATGCCGAAGCGATCCGGCTGCATGGAACCGTCATGGCGCAGCATCATTTCGAGCAAGGGATTATGTTCGCCGATGGGGGGCAGGGCGAATCGGCAGCGCTGGAATATGAAGCCGCCTTGCGTTTCGATCCGGAAGCACTGCCGATCCTGGTTAATCTGGCCAATCTGCGGGCAAGTCTCGGGCAGCCGGAAAAGGCGCGCGAGCTTTACGAACGGGCGATCGCTTTGTCGCCGGACTACGCGCCGGCCCATTTCAACCTCGGCATGCTGCACCTGGACAACGGCCAGCGTCTCGACGCGGCCACGGCGCTCGAACGCGCGGCGGCCTGTGATCCCGAGGATGGTCTTGCCGCGGCGCATCTGCTTTTTCAGAAGATGCATCTGTGCCGGTGGGACGGAATCGACGAACTGAGCCGGCGCGTGCGCACGGCCGTCGAGCAGGATACCGCCGACATTCCCCCCTTCATCGTGCTGTCCATGCCTGGAACGACGCCGCAGCTGCAGCGCAAATGCGCTGAGAATCACAGCTTGCGGCTGAGCAGGCACGAGGCACCCAGCCGGCGCGGCGGTGATCGTTTGCCCGGAAACGGGACGAAACGGCTGCGCGTGGGCTATCTCTCCTCGGATTTCAAGAGCCACGCAACGGCTTTCCTGATGATCGAGATGCTCGAAGCGCATGACCGTTCGCGTTTCGAAATCTATTGCCTGTCATACGGCATCGATGACCATAGCACGATCCGCGAACGCATCGTGGCGGGCGTCGAGCATTTCGTCGAGCTTGCCGGGCTGCCGGAGTCTGAAGCCGCGGCGCGAATCGCCGAATTGAATCTCGACGTATTGATCGACCTGAAAGGCTACACCGAAGGCAATCACAGTAAATGGCTGCGGTCCCGGCCAGCGCCGGTGCAGATCAACTGGCTTGGCTATCCAGGCAGCATGGGCGCGCCCTGGATCGATTATCTGCTGGCCGACGAAACAGTAGCGCCTCCGGAAAACCAGTGGATGTACAGCGAACGCCTGTTATATCTGCCGGGCTGCTACCAGCCGAATTGCCGCGAGCGCGAGTGCGGCGCCGCCGTAACGCGGGCCGGCGAAGGTCTGCCGGATGACGCCATCGTCCTTTGCTCGTTCAACCAGACCTACAAGATCACCCCGGAAGTATTCTCGATCTGGCTCGACGTATTGCGCGAGGCGCCGGGGACCGTGCTTTGGCTGTGGGCGTCCAACCCGTGGGCCGAGAACGCGCTGCACCGCATTGCCGAGGAAAACGGAGTCTCGGCGGCCCGCCTGGTTTTCGCCGAAGGCAAGCCGCAGGCGCAGCATCTGGCGCGGCTGCCTCTGGCCGATCTGGCGCTCGATGCGTTTCCTTGTAACGGGCATACCACGACCTCGGATGCGCTCTGGGCGGGCGTCCCCGTCGTGACGCTGCAAGGCGAGGCTTTTGCTTCGCGCGTGGCGGCGAGCTTGCTGGCAGCGGCCGGATTGGGCGAATTGATCGCAGCGAATCGGGCGGATTATCGGCGGCTCATCCTCGATTTTTGCCGCCAGGCCGAATGGCGCAGGCAAGTCCGGCAACGCGCCCGGGAACTGCGTGAACACTCGGCCTTGTTCGATGGATGGGCATTCGCGCGCAAGCTGGAAGATTTGCTGGACGGGCTGGCCGCCCGTTCTACCTCGTGAGCGCGGCGAACCACTGGTCCAGGCGGTTCTCCAGCAAATAGTGGCGTTTGACCCAATCGCGCAGGGCATCGCCTTCACGCGCCAGCGCCTGCGGTTCGGCGATCTTTTCGCGGATTGCCGCGATCCATTTGTCCGGGTCGTTGGGCAGGCGTGTAACGGGCGGATTGTCCGTGCGGTAGGGGAAAATGTCGGTGCAGACGACCGGCCAGCCCAGGATGCCGTATTCGAGCAGGCGCAGATTGCTTTTCGCCTCGTTGAAAGGATGGTTTTCCAATGGAGCGATGGCCAGATCGAGATCAAGCGAGGCCAGTTTGGCTGGATAGGCAAAAAAGTCGTGAACGTAATCGTGAAATTCGGCGATGTATGGGCGCATCTCTTCAAGCAGCATGCCAAAAAATATCCAGTCGACCTCTCGGTGCGTAGCCTTAACGATTTTCTGCACAAACTGCAGGTCGCCAGCGTGCTGCTGCGCGCCGGCCCAGCCGACGCGCATTTTCTTTCCCCGGTGGCGCTGCGGCTGTAAATGTCCCCAGAGCGGCCAGGGCAGACTGTTGGGAACGATGCGGATGTCGTCGATCAGGTGGCGATAGGCGTCGGCCAGCGGCTCGGTGCTGACGATCAGGCGATGGCTGGCCTTGAGTCCCAGCGCCAAACGTTCTTTCATGACGTCGGCAGGCAGTGTTTTATGGTTCGGATTCCCCGTTGGCAAGTGAGTGATCAGATCGTCTAAGGTGTAAACCCGGAATATGTCGCTGTTGAAATGCGGATAGTTCAGCAGCGCCTGGCAGCGCAGGTTGTCGACAGGCGTGTTCATGAACAGCGTATCGGGAGCAAGGCGCTTGAGCTCCGTAGGCATCGGTGCGCGTTCGTAATCCTTGCGCGGCTGGCAGGCCGCAGCGTACTGGATTCTGCCTTCCGCGCGTAGCGCGCGCAATGGCGCCAGGTTCCGGTATTCGGCAATCCCCTGGGTCGTCGATGGCATGACCAGAATTCTGGGGCGGTCGTGGAAATCAGTGTCCCAGGGGGCTATCAAATCGTCTTCTACGACGGGATCCGTGGAGTTGATGCATAAATTTCTGTTCCAGGCCGGGTCATTGGATAATTCCTCTTCCCAGCGCAGATAAAACTGTTTTGCCTCCCTCTGGAAGGCAGAACGTTTTTGGGGGGCCATGGAATCCAACTGCGTGGCAGAACCGTGATGCAGCAGTGTGGCGAAAGGCGTCCAGATAACGCGATAACCTTTTTGCCGAAGCTTCAGGCAGAGATCGATGTCGTTGAAGCTGACTCCGAAATCGTTTTCGTCCAGGCCGCCGAGTTCTTCAAACAGCGTTTTGCGGATCAACAGGCAGGCGCCGGTGACAGCGGAGTATTCCTGGTCGACCTGGGCGCGATTCAGGTAACCCGGTTCGTCATGGGAAAGCGAGCCGACGGAGACGTGGCCCGCCGTCCCCGTCATGCCCAGGATAACTCCGGCATGCTGCACCTTGAGCGAATCGGGGAAAAGCAGGCGAGCGCCGACGATGCCG
>JAVBSG010000039.1:0-31510 GCA_031547245.1 Propionivibrio sp. | reverse complement strand
TACGCCGAACTCTTCACGGCGCTCGAATCGAAGATCGTGGACGGCGGCGGCCAGCCCCCGCTGAACATGATCTACGGCAAGATCGGCGAAGTCTCGAAATACTATTCGGTGAACCGCTATTCCTACACGCCGGTCTCGCTGCTGATGAGCAAGAAGTCGATGGACAAGCTGACCGCCGACGAAAAGAAGATCATCCTGGAAGCTGGCAAGGAAGCAAGCACCTATCAACGGCAGGTGGCCATGAAGAAGTCGGCTGATTGCCTGGAAGAACTGAAGAACAGCAAGACGACCGTAGTCAATGAAATCTCGCCGGCGGAAATGGCGCGTTTCCGCGACGCCACCAAGCCGGTGGTCGATAAGTACCTGAAGATTTACGACGAGGCGCTGGGCAAACTGCTGTTCGCCGAAATCGCCAAGTACCGCGCCGAGAAAAAATAGTTCTTCATGGTAAACCAATAAGACGCACACGATTCAAACAGAGGCACTTCCCGCGGATCGGGGAAGTGCCTTTTTCTTTGCCTTCCTGTTAGGGCGTGTTCCCAGTAAGCGGTGTATTTGTCGAACGCAACGTGGATTATTACGCCACTTGTTTCTGCCAATACAGTAGGATGTATCCGCAGGCTCAATGGGGTTCGAAAAAGAGTCCTTTTGGGAAACACATCGGTTTTTTTTATTCAGGCAAGGAGCAATACGTGGGATCGATCCGGTGGTTCCGACGCACTATTTTTGTAGTGCTCGCAGTAGCAGGCTTCGCTGGAACTGCGCAGGCAGATTATCCGGATCACACGATAAACGGCATCATCGCCTGGGGCCCCGGCGGGGGAACCGATGCGGTATCCCGCCTGACGACTCCCGCGGCCGAAAAAATCCTCGGACAATCCATCACCCTCGTCAACAAGACCGGAAACACTGGAGCCATCGCAACGCAGGCCGTCCATGCCGCGCCGGCCGACGGTTATACCCTGCTGCTTCACTCCGAAAATCCGTTGCTCTACCAGATGCTGGGCCTTTCACCCCTGAGCTACGACGATTTCGAGCCGGTGGTCATATCGGCGCATGGCTCGACGGTCATCGTCGTTCCCAAGGATTCTCCGTTCAAAACCTACGCAGACCTCGTCAAAGCCGCCAAGGCTACCCCTGGAAAAATTTCGTTCGGCGTCAGCGGCACCGGCAGCCTGTCCTGGGTCGCGGCAAGACTGCTCAGAAAAATCGAGCGGATCACCTTCAGCCAGCCCTCCCTAGAGGGCGATGGCGCCCTGGTTACCGCCCTGCTTGGACAACGCTTCGATGTCAGCTCGCTGGCGGTGGGCACGGCGGCTCCCCACATCAAAAATGGCTCCCTGCGTGCGCTCGCCATCCTGAAGAACTCCCCCAACCCGGCGCTCCCGGACATTCCCTACATCACACAGCTGAACCCCGATTTCACCAGCGCAGTGCGCGCGTCAGGCTTTTTCTACGGCGTTTTCGTCAAAAAGGGAACGCCTGCACCAATCGTCGAAAAGCTGGTGGCCGCCTACAAAACGGCACTCGGCGACACCAAGTTCGTCAACTACGCCAACGCGAGCGGCCTGGATGTCATCGGACTGACCGGTCAGCACGCACGGGACTTCATGAACGCATGGCGCTCACACATGGCGTGGATGATTGACGAGTCTGGCCCCAGCAGGAACTCTCCGGAAAAACCCGCCGGCGACGGCAAGTAACTCCGGTTCATATCGGGAACGAGGCGCTCGAGACAGACCACGAGCTAGTGCCATTATGTAGCAGAGCGTCGGTGACGAAGTAGCTCGGCTCCAATGCGGAGCAAAATAATCGCGTAAAATAGCTGCATTTCGTTCCTCTCCACTCGAAATGGCCGCAACGGCGACGGGTGGCAGAGCAGGACCGCCCACACTATTTTTTCCTTTGATTCCTCTCCCTGAACAGACTGGATGAGCCCGCCCTCTTTTCCTTTCCACGTGCCTCTGGTTTTTGTCGACCTTGAGACGACCGGCGCCAACTTCGCCAACGACCGCATCATCGAAATCGGTATCGTGGCGGTCAGCGAAAGCGGTGTCGAGGAGTGGAGCAGCCTCGTCGACCCGGAACAGGCCGTCTCGCCGTTCATCACGAGCCTGACCGGCATCGACTCGGCCATGGTGGCGACGGCCCCGACCTTCGGGAAACTGGGGGCAGAGCTTCTGGAAAAACTCAAAGGCGGCCTCTTTGTCGCGCATAACGCCCGTTTCGATTACGGTTTCCTCAGGCATGAATTCAGGCGGATCGGCGTCGATTTCCGGGCCACCTGCCTATGCACCGTCAAACTTTCGCGCCGGCTCTTCCCGGAACATCACCGGCATAACCTGGACACGCTGGTCGATCGTTACGGCGTCGATGCCGGCGACCGGCACCGCGCCCTGGCGGACTCGCGCGTACTCTGGAAACTCTGGCAGCGCTGGCATGAATTGCTGCCGGCGGACGCGATCCGGGAGGCGGTCGGTTCGATCACCAACCGTCCGGCAATGCCGGCGCATATCGATTCATCGTTCCTCGACGATCTGCCGGAGGCCCCCGGCGCCTACGCCCTATACGATGAAACCGGGGAAACGCTTCTGGTCAAGCGTGGCGCCAATCTGCGCCAGCAGCTTCCCGCGCATTTTTCCCGGAACAGCCGCAATGAGCGGCTGATCCGCGACACCCGGCGGGTCGAATGGCGCGAAGCTGCCGGAGAACTGGGCGCCCGGCTGCATGAAATCGCCCTGGCGAAGGCAGCCCGCCGGACTTGCGCAGATCTATGCTCCTGGCAATTGATCGAGCACGAAAAAGGCGATTTCCGCCCTCGCCTCGTTTCCGCAGACGAGATCGACTTTGCCCGCAGCGATAACCTCTTCGGCCTGTACGCAACGCGGCGGGAAGCCCAGCACGCTTTGCGCAAACTGGCTGAAGCACACCGTTTGTGTCACACCCTGCTCGGTCTCGGGACGGGAAAAAGTGGCGAAGGCTGCGCGGCGTACAAGCAGCGAAACTGCCGTGGCGCCTGCATTGGCAAGGAATCGCCCTCCCTGCACAGCGTTCGCCTGATGACGGCGCTGGCCAAATACAAGCTGCAAAGCTGGCCCTATCCCGTCCCCATCGCGCTTGTGGAACGCGACGAGTTCGGCATGCGCGAGGATTTCCATGTCATCGATGGCTGGCGCTACCTGGGCATGGCTTCGAGCGAAACGGAACTGCACGCCATCCTGGAAAACAAGGGTTCGGGTGCGGACGGATTCGACGCCGAAATCTATCGGACTATCGGCAAGTACCTTAAAGCCGGAAAAATCCGCGTGCTCCCGCTATATCGCAAGGCATGAGAGGGGATGAGATGAACCTTGCCGAACTGATCTTATGCCACGAACCCGGCGCGAGCGGCGAACAGGGAGCAAAGATTCCATGGGACGATCCTGATTTCAGCCGCAGAATGCTTGCCAATCATCTGGCCCAGGAACACGACTGGGCCAGCCGTCGCCAAACCATCGTCGCCAGGCATGTGAATTGGATTGCCGGGCAATTGCCCCGGATGCCGTCAAGGATTCTGGATCTCGGCTGCGGCCTGGGGTTTTACACGCAGGCTCTGGCCGAAAAGGGGCATCGCTGCGTCGGAGTGGATTTCTCCCCGGCTTCCATCGAGTATGCCTGTCGGCAATCGTCGAACGGCCCCCCGGCGCCCGAATACCATCTGAGCGACATCCGCGGCTACGCAAACGAACAGGCATTCGACTGCGTCATCATGACATTCGGCGAATTCAACGTTTTCACCCGCCAGGACGCCAACGGCATTCTTCGCAACTGCGCTGGAATGCTGCGCGACGGCGGCCTGTTCGTTCTTGAGGCGCATACGTTCGAAGCGGTACGAGCCTCCGGATCGGCTCCCGCTTCATGGCAGAGGCAACCCAGCGGATTGTTTTCCGACGCCCCCCATCTATGCCTACAGGAAAACGCCTGGAACGCCTCCGATGCGAGCGCCCTTTCCCGGTATTTCATCGTTGACGCGGCCAGCGCCGAAGTGCGGCAGTACGCTTCCTTCATGCAAGCCTATACGGCGGAAGAGTATGAAACGATGTTGCGTGAAACCGCCTTGCCCGTTCAGTGGATTCTCGATGCGGAATCCTGGCCCTCCGGGGACCACTTTACCGGACAGCTACAGGTTTTCGTCTGCCGAAAGGCGGGTTCCAAGTAGCAGGATTTACGAGGATCGCCACATTCAAAGCCCGGCAATCCTCGTAACTGCCATTCGAGCGCCAATCACGCCCAGGCGCCGCTTATGCCAGTTCCCCATTCCGGAAGTCATTGATCGCCTGGTAAATTTCCTGCTCGCTGTTCATGACGAACGGGCCGTACTGCGCGATCGGCTCTTGCAGCGGTTTTCCCGCCAGGAGCAGCACGCGCGCGTCCGCCGCGGCTTCGATCAGCACACCGTCCGCCGCCGCATCGTTCGCCAGGATGGCCATGCGTTGCGCAGGGACCGTCTTCCCGGCGACGACGACCTCGCCGCGATAGACATAAACGAAAGCACTGTGTCCGGCAGGCAACGGTTGCGCAAAATGCGTTCCAGCCGGCAGATGCAGATCGAGATACAGCGGCGCTGTCGCCTCGCGCACCACCGCACCGGTTGTGCCGTGGCTTTCACCGGCGATCACAGTGGCATCGACGCCGTTTTCGGTCGTAAAACGCGGCAGTTCAGCGGCGGCGAAATCCCGGTACCAGGGCGCATTCATCTTGTCGCGCGCCGGCAGGTTCAGCCAAAGCTGGAACCCTTCCATCACACCATCCTTCTGCTGCGGGATCTCGGAGTGAATCACGCCCCGTCCTGCCGTCATCCACTGCACGCCGCCGCCTTCCAGCAACCCTTCATGCCCGGCGCTATCGCGGTGCAGCATGCGTCCGGCGATCATATAGGTCACTGTTTCGAAACCGCGGTGCGGATGATCCGGAAAGCCGGCGATGTAATCGTCAGGATCGTCGCTGGCAAACGCGTCAAGCATCAGGAAAGGATCCAGCCTGCGCTGCAGATTCTGCGTCAGTACGCGCGTCAGCTTCACCCCGGCACCATCCGTGGTCGCCTTGCCGATAACCAGGCTCTCGACGGTACGGGATTGGCTGATTCGTTCATTCGGTTGAAGCGATGACATAATGGTTCTCCTCGTTTACAAATCGATTTCGGTATTCCCAGTTTCAGGCGATCGCCGCGGCAATGCCTGCCTGAGCTTCGGCAAAGCCGCGCTCAGCCGCTTCCGGCCCCATGTTCAGGCCTTCCGCGTAGATGAATTGCACGTCGGTGATGCCCAGAAAACCCAGGATGGTCTTCAGGTAAGGCACCTGGCTGTCGGACGGCGTATCGCGGTAACGCCCTCCACGCGCCAGCCCGACATAGACCTTCTTGTCCTTGAGCAGCCCTTCCGGCCCTTTTTCCGTATAGCGGAAGGTCACGCCGTTGCGGGCAATAGCATCGATCCAGCTTTTCAGCTGAACCGGCACCCCGAAGTTGTACATCGGCACGCCCAGCACGATCACATCGGCCGCCTGCACTTCGGCAATCAACGCATCGTCGAGAGCTACACGCGCTTTTTGTTCTGCCGTGCGCTGATCCACCGGCGTAAACAGGGCGCCAAGCGCCGCTTCGTCAAGAATCGGGTGCGGATCGCTGCCCATATCGCGCAGAACAAGCCGGGCGGACGGGTTGACTGTTTGCAGGCGCGCCACGATGGCGTTGGCAAGACTCGTGGAATTGGCGTTTTGGCGAACGCTGGCGTTGATTTGCAGGATATTCATTGATTTCTCCTAAAGTCATGTCATTGGGTACGTCGTCACTTTATTTGATGTATGTATTGTTGTGAATCCCATAAATTGGATATCATTGTTCCAATGATGGAACAATATGAAGCGAACGACCTGTTGATTTTTGCCCGCGTCGCCGAAGCCGGCAGTTTCAGCCGCGCCGCGGAGCGAATGAATCTGCCCAAATCGACGATTTCCCGCCGCATCACGCTACTGGAGGAACGTCTGGGCGAACGCCTGATGCTGCGCACGACTCGCCGCCTCACGCTGACCGAGTTCGGCCAGCAATTGCTGGAGCATGCCCGGTTGCTGGCCGCCGAGGTCGATGCGGTCAAGGCACTGTCTGAATATCGCCAGCAGCGTCCGAGCGGAAGGCTACGCGTCTCGATGCCGAGCGACTTCGCCAACCTTCTGCTTGCCGACATGCTGGCTGCCTTCATCGCCCTGCATCCTGCCGTCACCCTTGAGCTTGACCTTTCACCTCGCCGCGTCGACCTGCTCGGAGAAAATTTCGATCTTGCCATCCGCATGGGCGAGTTGCCGGACGACGCGTTGCTGACAGCACGCAAGATCACGGAATTCACCAGCGGCCTGTACGCTGCCCCCTCCTACCTGGCCGAGCATGGTACGCCACTCGCCCCGGAAGATCTTGCGCAGCATAAAGCTCTGTATCTATTCAGCCGTAGCGAAGAAGCCAATGCCTTCACCCTCAGTCGCGGCAAGGAAAGCCGCAAGGGGCTGCCCGGACGCGCTGCCGCGGCGAATTCTCCCGAACTGATGATCCGGCTGGCCGCTGCTGGCGCCGGCATCGCCGCCGCCCCGGACTATTTCGCCGCACCGAGCCTGCGCCGAGGCGAACTGCGCCGCATCCTGCCTGACTGGCAGCTTCCTTCCCACACAGCCTGGGCGGTGTTCCCCGGCCGCCGCCTGATGCCTGCGAAGACGCGGGCGTTCGTCGATATGCTGGTAGCGGCGATGCGATAGGTGACGAAACTACCGGATCACGGCCGCCAAACCGCCTGGATGAATGGAAACAGCCCTCTTCGCGAGGGCTGTTTCTTTCTTTTTATGACGGATGCTCAATAAAACGCGAATCGACTCGGCCTTATCGGGATACGGCCAAAACACCCCGCCTGCGGCTCGACCGAAAACCGCTCGCAAACGCTACGAGAAGTCCCATGGCTATAAGGACGAGACTGCCCGGTTCCGGTACATTCGACGATGGGTCGCCACCGCCACTGCCAATCGGCAGCAAGCCGCTGGCCAGCGCGTCAGGAGAGGCTGGAATGGCGGGATCGCCATACAAATCGATAGTCTGGTGCTGACCATTGTAAAAATATTGCGCTTTCCCCGAATAAGGGGCTTCGGCGGCATCGTACATCGCCAGATAGCCGAAACCGCTCAATTCGACCAGCGGCGACCAGACGTTGACCCAGCCCCCCATACCAGGATCATAAATCTGGTCGATAAGCAACGATGCGGGAATCCCCGAACCGGGCGTAGTGGACCATGTCAGCGTTCCCGCGCCATGGCCCAGTCCAAAGTAGTCCGTCGAGCCAATGGAATAACTCCAGCCCGTTGGGGATACGATGTTCGTGATCCCGGCATCGGCGAAGTAAGGAATGGAAAAAGAATAAATATCTCCAGGTTCGATGCACGACATCTGAACCAGCCCGGAAATGGCATATCCGTAGGAATACTGGCCACCGCCAATCGCCGTCACCGTATCGGACACCATCTGGTTGTGGACCAGAGCACAGGATGCGGACGCCGATACCGATGCAACGCAAAACGCGGCCCCCGCTAATAAACTCTTGATGCCAGACTTCATTTTATCTCCCTAATTGTCAATCGATTGCGCGATGAAGCAAAATTCGATCCAAGAACTGACATGCAATTTAAATTCAATGCATTAAAAAAAATCCTTATCGCATTGTGTTAAAAAAGTCACAGAAATGTAAATTTCTTCGACACATCGGGGCAACTACGAAATATGGCTTACCAACCGCAGCTTTTTCTCTGCGAATGTTCCGACCGTCCGTAGCCCACCTGCCAGGCAGCACCGCCGCCCTGCCGCAGGCTTTGTGCTATTCTCCGCACTCCACGCATTTGGGAGAAAAGATAGCCATGGCCAACAATATTATGCGTTTGTCACTAATAGGCATCGTTGTGCTGGCAGCGGGCTGCAAAACACTCGACTTCTACGAGCAAAAGAAGGAAGAAGAAGGCATTCGGAACACCATCGACTGCCAGTACCAAGGGGAACGGCTGGTGATCCGCTACGGCAAGGATGAGGTGCGGGTCCTGTTGCCGAGCGGCGAGCGCGTTGACTTATACAAGATACCTTCGTCGCCGAAAGGCACGCTGTATTCCAATGGCGAATTCGAATTCCTCACCCGTGGGGGACGCATGACTTTCGGGTCCCAGGGAAATGCAGGGGAGCTCACCTGCAAACCTTATAGCACGGACGACGATCCGCAACCGCTTTTCAAATAGGGCCTTCCGCCCGGTCAGCCTCTGCTCCAACTCTGGTTGGCCGTATTTACCGGTAGCGTAGTATTCCGCCCGAATCGCTTCGCGGAATGTTGTTAGCCGCTTTGCGCCCCGTCAAGCCAGCGCAGGGTTTTCTTTTCGACATGCGACCGCTGAATTGCCGAAGAAAAAGTATGGTCCGCTTCTGGAATGTCGATTCTTTCGACCCTTCCTGTTGCCAACGCTTCCGCCCATGTTTTGTTGGCGCTGGCATGGTCGAGAAATTCCTTGGCCGTGTAATCCTGCCCGCTCAGGATCAGGAGAATCCTTCCCTTGAATTCCCGGACGCCTTCGGCCATTTTTTCCTGAAAGGTCATTACTTCGCTGGTATTCGCACTGGGCCTTTCCTTCGCTTTGGCGGCCTTGTGAAGGAATTCGCGTAAGGCGCTAAACAGATTCAGTTTTCCCCCGAAGAGCTTGAGCCAAAACTCGCGTTGCAGCAGGCGCTGACCGTAATAGTGCTTGATTTGAGTTTGCGCCAAACTGGCCTCGGAACGAACCCAGGGATTCAACAACACCAGACCGTCGACCCGGGCATCCTGAAACGCCTGCGTATAGATCAGGCAGGCCGATGCCGCGTCGCAAAGCCCCCAGAGCACGATTCGCTTCAGCCCAGGGCAAATGCCATGGAACGCATCGATCGCTGCGCGGATATCTTCCGAAACATCGTCGAAATCGCGCCTGGCCCCGCGGCTGTCGCCCATTCCACGGTAATCGAAACGGAATACGGGATACCCCTCGGCAGCCAGTCGGCGTGAAAGCAGTAGAAACTGGCGATGGCTGCCCACACGGTATTGCGGCCCTCCCACCACGACAATGACGCCACAATCACCCGGAGTTTCTGGCAGGGCGGCTATTCCCATCGATTGATCGGCTGCGACGGAAAACGTATGCGGAGTTTCGCGGTAGTTCATCGCGCGGCATCCATCGCCATGACACGGAGACTGGCTTCGAGCAGCTCGTGGCATTCTTCTATCTCGACGGTTTGCCAGAAAGACGGGCCGCAAACCACCGTACCGCGGGGGAAATGCGCCTCGGTCCGCCATTTTTCCAAACGCATCTGCGCGACCGGAGACAAGGCGGCATCCGGTTTTCCCGACAATTCGATCCACTCGATGCGCTTGCCTCCCGATGTCATGGAAAGCTCAGCTGTTTCAAGACCTTGCGTTAATCCAGGAGAAATCGAATAGCCAGCAATTTCCACCGGGCGCCCCTGCGCCAGATCGTTGCGCATCTGTTCCATCAGCCCCTTGCTCTCGCCAGCCAGCATACCGCTCGCCATCTTCAAGCGCATGAATTGCTGTAAAAACTGCTTGCCCGATGAAACAGGCTGCCACAACAGCAGCCCCCTGATCTGCTCAATTTGGTTTGCTGCCTCGCAAGCTAGCAGACAGCCGGTCCGCAATCCCCATATCCAGAGTTCGGCATCCGTTTTTTGCTGTATCCAGGAGCAAGCCGCGAGTACATCCGTCACCCAGGCAGACCAGGAAGCATCGCCGAAATCGCCGGAACTATCGCCGCACCCGAGCAAGTCGATCTGCAGGACAGAATAACCTTTTTCTGCCATGGCTCTGGCCTGCAGTGCCGCCATCCGCCGGGACTTGTTCATTTCCTCGGCAAAGGGATGGATGTAAACGACAGCGCCACGCTGTTCGACGGACGGGTCCGGACGGTAGAACAGGCAGAATCGCTGCCCCACAGGCATGGGCAGAAAAAACGGTTCAGGAACCATACGATCCGCTCTCAGGCCCCCAGCTTGCCCTGCACGAAGCTCACCAGCGTGCCGACGGAGGCGAAAGCCGCGCCGTCGATTTCGTCATCTTCCACAATGAAGCCGAAACGCTCTTCCATCGACGTAATCAAACCCACCACCGCCATCGAATCCAGTTCGGGGATGGCGCCCAGCAACGGGGTCTCCAAGGAGAAAGAACTACTGCGCCCCTTGAGACTCAGAACCTCGTCAAGAATCGACAACACCTCGCCTTTAATGTCCATTAACACTCCTAATCCTAAAACAAATCACCGGAAATAATTTTGGGCTGAAATTATACTGGCACTGATGCGATATGATTCCGGTATTTATACCCACCTGCCTGGCTATTCTTGACCGCTAGGAATAAATTCACAGTGGCACGAATCGCCGTTCGGTAAAATAAAGCATTAACCTTGAGGACGCCATAGCATATGACAGATTCCTTCCTGCTTCCCGACCTGATCGTCCGATCCGCACAAAGTTTTCCCGAAAACACGGCACTGACCTACGGAAAGGAATCACTGTCTTATGCGGAACTGCAGTCCGCCGTCACGGGATTCTCCAGCGGCGTTCTCGGGTTGGGCCTGCAGCGCGGCGAACGGATCGCCATCTATCTCGAAAAACGCTTTGAAACGGTCATTGCCAGTTTTGGCGCCCCCGCCGCCGGCGGTGTTTTCGTTCCGCTCAACCCGTTGCTGAAACCGGAACAGGTCGCTTACATTCTCCGCGACTGCAATGTAAGAATGCTGGTTACCTCTCCCGAGCGCCACACCTTGCTGTCCAACACGCTGGCCGCCTGCAGCGATTTGCGGCACGTCATCCTGATCAATCACGATCAGCCGCAAGCCTCGTCTGGAGCGCTTACAGTGACGAGCTGGAAAGACTTGCTGCAAATGCCGCCGCGCACCGGCCATCGGGTAATCGATACGGACATGACGTCTATTCTTTATACGTCGGGCAGTACGGGAAAACCCAAGGGAGTCGTCCTCTCCCACCGCAATATGGTGGCGGGAGGCAAGAGCGTGGCCAGCTATCTGGAGAACACCTCGACCGACACCCTGCTCGCTGCATTGCCTCTCTCGTTCGACGCGGGTTTCAGCCAGTTGACGACGGCATTCCACACCGGCGCGCGCGTTGTTTTGCTGAACTATCTGTTGCCACGCGATGTACTCAAGGCGCTGGAGAAGGAACGCGTTACCGGATTGACCGCCGTGCCGCCGCTGTACATTCAACTGGCCCAGCTCGACTGGCCCGCAGGCATCACCGAACATCTGCGCTACTTCGCCAACACCGGCGGACGCATGCCGCGTGAAACGCTCGCCGCGCTGCGCGTCCGCATGCCGAAAACCAAACCGTACCTGATGTACGGACTGACCGAGGCATTCCGTTCCACCTACCTGCCTCCGAGTGAAGTCGACAAACGCCCCGACTCGATCGGCAAGGCCATCCCCAACGCCGAAATTCTTGTCCTGCGTGAAGACGGCTCTCCTTGCGCACCTGATGAACCGGGAGAACTCGTCCACCGCGGCGCGCTGGTCGGCATGGGCTACTGGAACGACCCCGAAAAGACTGCCGAACGCTATAAACCTCTTCCTGCCAACACACCGGGGCGCGAAGCTGGTCTGGTCATCCCGGAACTGGCCGTGTATTCGGGCGATACGGTGCGTATGGACGACGAGGGTTTTCTGTATTTCATCGGCCGCCGCGACGAGATGATGAAGACCTCCGGTTACAGGATCAGCCCCACCGAAGTCGAAGAAATTCTTTACGCAACAAAAATGGTGGGCGAATGCGTCGCCTTCGGCGTCGATCACGACACGCTCGGGCAGGCCATCCAGGTCATCGCGACGCCGCTCGGCGACACCGATCTCGACGTTCAGGCGCTACTGGCCGAGTGCCGGAACCGCATGCCGGCCTACATGGTTCCCTCGGGCATCGAAGTACGTTCCGGTCCCTTGCCCAGGAATCCAAACGGCAAGATCGACCGCAAAACGCTGTCGACGGAATGGGTAGAAAAACACTCGTAGTCCAGCAAATCGGCGGCTAGTTTTCCTCGTCGAAAAACGCATCGGGGGAACGACTATTGCGCCTCGATAGAGAAAAGGACGTTGGACACCAAGCAGTACCGTCACGTCAGATCAAGAGGAAGGAAAGATGCAAGCTAACGAACGGAAAGCCCCCTGCCATACGCCGATGACGCAGTTTCCCAGCGCGAACGGAGAGTTGCTGGTCGGCGGCATACCGCTCACCAGACTGGCAGCCCGGATTGGGCAAACGCCGTTCTACGCCTATGACCGGCAGTTATTGACGCAGCGCATCGCGCGGCTTCGCTCCACCCTCCCCGGTTCGCTTAAGATCCATTACGCCATGAAGGCCAATCCCATGCCGGCCCTGGTTATGCACATGGCGTCATTGGTCGACGGCCTGGATGTCGCTTCAGGCGGCGAATTGAAGGTCGCTCTCGACAGCGGCATCGATCCGCGTGAAATCAGCTTCGCCGGCCCGGGAAAAAGTCGTGGCGATTTGTGTCAAGCTGCTGCTGCGGGAATACTGGTCAATATCGAATCCTTTCGCGAAGTCGACGAACTCGCCGCCATCCGCCATGAAACGGGTTACCTGGCACGCGTGGCTGTGCGCGTCAATCCCGACTTCGAACTCAAGAGTTCCGGCATGCGGATGAGTGGCGGGCCGAAGCAGTTCGGCGTCGATGCCGAGTGCGTTCCCGAGCTGTTGAAGGCAATTGGAAGCGCTGGGTTGGCATTCGAAGGTTTTCATATTTTTTCCGGGTCGCAAAACCTGAAAGCGGAAGCCATCGTCGAAGCACAGTGCAAGAGCTACGAGCTCGCCAGGGAACTTGCGGCCCATGCGCCATCCGGCATCGTCTCGCTCAATCTTGGCGGCGGATTCGGCATCCCCTATTTCCCCGGCGAACAAGCGCTCGATCTGCAGCCGATCGCTGCCAATCTGACTGAGCTTGCACAGCGGGGAGAGGCCGATTTTCCGCAAGCGCAACTCGTCATCGAACTGGGGCGTTACCTGGTCGGCGAGGCAGGCATTTATGTCGCGCGGGTCATCGACCGGAAAATTTCGCGCGGACAGGTTTTTTTGGTTACCGACGGAGGGCTGCATCACCACCTCTCCGCTTCCGGAAATTTCGGGCAGGTCATCCGCAAGAATTACCCAACCGCGATTGGCAACCGGATGTCATCATCCGAGCTGGAAAACGTTACTATCGTGGGCCCGCTATGTACGCCGCTCGACCTTCTGGCTGAACGGATGGAACTGGCCAAGGCGGAGATCGGCGATCTGGCCGTCATTTACCAGTCCGGTGCTTACGGCTATACGGCCAGTCCACAGGCATTCCTCAGCCATCCTGCATGTACGGAAGTTCTCGTCTAGAGGCTTTCAAAAAAACAATGGCATATCAGGAAAGCCCGAAAATCCGCACATCCCTACAGGTGGCTCGCTTCGATCCGACCCCTCACGACTTCCCTCAGCCATCAGTCCCGGTTCTGCCGCAGCCACGGCAGTTATGGCATGGAGGAAAAGCGGGCGTTAACACGGACCCGGCGCACTACCGCAGTTATTCGCGCGGGCGTTACGCACTGTTTGAAGCTTATCGTTTGGCTGGGCTTGATTCGAGCAGCACGATTTTGGCCCCCGCCTATCATTGCATCACCATGCTCGACCCGGCAATTTCCCTTAATGCCAACATTCTGCTCTATCCGCTGCTGCCCGATCTGTCCCCCGATATGCGCCGCCTGGACGATCTCGCCAACACAAGCCCCTTCCCTATCAAGGTTTTGCTGGCTACGCATTTTTTTGGTTTGGCGAAAGATTTCTCCGATTTGAAATCCTGGTGCGACTTGCGAAGTATCGTTCTCGTCGAGGATTGCTCACACGTTCTTTTCACAGAGGATTACCGGTCTCCCGGGACCGGTGCGTTTGGCGAATACGTTACCGCCAGCCCTTACAAGTTTTTCCCAAGCGAAGATGGCGGACTGCTGTATGCGCGGGAAGCGCAGAAATTGAATGGCGTAAGCACACAACGGCCCGGATTTGTAAACGAGTTGCGCGGACTCAAGCGTTTGTTTCAAAAGGGCAGGGCTCGCCAGGAAGTATCGTTTGATACGGAAGTCATTGACTCTCGACTAGCGGAGATATCGATATCGCAGCCCCCCGCGCCGAGCACTCGGACAAGAGTCTATGATCGACCCTCGCCCATGTTTCAGTCATCCGAAGTCGAGAAATCCGCTCTGATCAGTTCACGATACCTGACGCGGCGGTTGTCCGCGAGCCACATAGCACAACAGCGAAAAAACCGTTATCGGCGCTGGCTCGAAGCCGTCGATGAACTGCCTGGATGTCGTGCGCTGTATCCCGATTGGCCGGAAACATGCGCTCCATACATGTTTCCGCTTTACATCGACGATCCCGATCCCCGTTTTTTTTGGCTGAAGAAACTGGGGGTCCCTATCTGGCGTTGGGACGAGATGGCCCAATCCGGTTGTCTTGTTTCACAAAAATACCAGTATCGTCTTCTTCACCTTCCATGCCATCAGTCGTTAGACGAAGAACAGATGGCGTGGATGCTTTATGTCATAAGAAAAGTCATGCGGCATCCTGCAAGGAGTAGCTTCTGATGGGTTGGGAATTACATCGCGCAAAAACCGAGTTTCAGCGCTTTGCCGAAGATTGGGACAGGCTTAATGCCGAGCTATACGATAGCCACCCCTACTTTGATAGCCGCTTTATCGATGCGTTGTTGACGCACTTTGGCAGCGGCCAAGAACAACTTTGCCTGTTCAGAGAGGAAGGCAATATTACCGGCGCGCTGATTCTTCAGCCCAGAGGATGGGGACGATGGACGTCGTTCCGGCCATCGCAGGCACAGATCACCACAATCCTGTTGAGCGATGCGCGCCATTTACTGTACTTGTTCGAGGCGCTGCCGGGTTATGTCTGGATCATCGAGCTGATGGCAATCGATCTTCGCTACGCGCCGAGCTTCATGCACCGCGATATCACCAGTGTCGCCAACGTGCGCGCGCACACGATCGGCATCCATTCGAACACGAATTTCGCCGATTACTGGCAGACCCGTTCAAAGAATCTCCGATCCAATATTCAACGTTACTTCAACCGGGTCGAGAAGGAGTTCGGCGCGATCGATTTTGGGGAAGTTACCGCTCAAGATGCGATGGATGAAGGAGTCAACCGCTACGGTACGCTGGAGTCATCCGGGTGGAAGGGCAGCAAGGGCACTGCAATATCTCCCGACAACGTTCAAGGCGCATTCTACAGGGACGTGATGCGCCGGTTTGCAGCCGCCGGCCAGGCCACGATTTACGAACTGCAGGTCGATGGCCAGCTGGCCGCTTCCCGCCTGCTGATCGAAAGCGGGAAGATGGCCATTATTATGAAGACGTCGTATGACGAAAAGCTTTCACACATTGCTCCGGGGCGGCTGCATCTCTATCGTGTCATCGAGAACAAACTGGAAAAACGACCTGAGCAAACCATCGAGTTTTATACCAACGCAACCCAGGACCAGAGGCAATGGGCAACGTTCGATTTTCCCATTCGGAGTATCAACCTCTTCAAAAACAGCGACTACGTCAAAGCCTTCATCCTCACCAAGACTGCCCGAAGAAAGCTACGCAACCCGAGCCACCGGCAACCCATCGAAACGCCCACCCGTTTCCTGCAGAACGAAATCCTGTATTTCCCGACCGTCAGTGCGATACGGGAAGCGGGATACGACCTTGGCGAGTTCGCGCCGACAACGGATATCGAAGCATCGGTCGACTGGTTCAATCTCTTGCAGAATCAGGTATTCTTTTCCGACGAAGGCGTGCGCTACTACCTGTTGGCCGACACCGATCAGCCAAAAATAGTGTTGCCCCTGCGCTTCGTGAAGAAGGGCGTGTTCAAGTCCATCGAGGCGCTGAGCAATTACTACACCTCGACCTATAACCCCCTGCAGGGCAAAAGATCCAATCTATTGAATTTGCGCGAGCTCGTCGCCAAGGCAACCCGCGACTATCACGGCGCCCATGTCATGCGTTTTGGCCCGATGGATCCGGACTCGCCGGTTTACCACGCGCTACTGAATGAACTACAAGTAGCCGGCTGGATACCATTCAAATATTTCTGCTTCAAGAACTGGTATCTCGATGTGCCCGGAGACTGGGATGCCTACTTGAAAAGCCGGACGTCGAAACTGCGCAGCAATATCAAGCGCGGCGTCAAGAAATTCCTCGCTGAAGGAGGCGAACTGGAAATACTGACCGGCCGGGGGGATGTCGAGAAAGCTGTCGACGAGTTTCATGAAGTTTATTCGGCCAGCTGGAAAAAACCGGAACCTTATCCGGACTTCATTCCGTCCCTGATCCGCCTTCTGTCCTCCAAAGGCATGCTTCGCCTCGGTGTCGCACGGCTGCGTGGGAAACCCATCGCGGTACAGCTCTGGATCGTCGGCCAAGGCAGGGCCAGCATCTACAAAGTGGCCTATCACGAAGAGTTTTCCTCCTTCTCGCCCGGCACGGTTCTGACCAGCCATCTGCTCCAGCACGCGATCGAACAAGACCGGGTCGCGGAAGTCGACTTTTTAATTGGAAATGACGATTACAAGAAAATATGGATGAGCGCTTGCCGGGAAAGATGGGGCGTTGTCGCATACAATCCACGTTCATACCTTGGGTTGGCCCTGATGGCAGTAGAGTTGCTGGGCCGGATCAAAAAACAAGTGGTCGGGAAAATCAAAAATATGTTTTCCCGGCCCCAGCAAACATCGCCTGACTCTTCGAAATAACATCGCCTTATGAAACGATTGCTCATGGTCGCCTACCATTTTCCGCCTTTGGCAGGAAGCAGCGGTATTCAACGCACCTTGCGCTTTGCGCAGCACCTACCCAAGTTCGGATGGGAACCCCTTGTGCTCACCATCGATCCCCGTGCATATGAACGAACCAGTAATGATCTTTTAGACGACATTCCCTCCGGAACTGTCGTTCGGCGGGTTTTCGCCTTCGATACGGCGCGTCATCTGTCAATCGGCGGACGCTATTTCTCTGCCATGGCCCGCCCCGATCGCTGGGTCAGCTGGAAATTCGGAGCCGTCAGGGAAGGGATGAAGATGGTCAAGGAATTCCGCCCTCAGGCCATCTGGACGACCTACCCCATCGCCACGGCGCATCTTATTGGCGCCGCTCTCTGCGAAAGAAGCGGACTCCCCTGGATTGCCGACTTTCGCGACCCGATGGTGCAGGAAAATTATCCGGCCGATCCGCAAACCAGGGAAAGCTTCCGAAACGTGGAAAAGCAGACTTTTTCCCTGGCCTCCTTGAGCACCTTTACTACACCCGGTGCCGCCAAGGTCTATCAATCACGCTATCCGGATGCTGCAAAAAGAATAACGGTTCTGGAGAATGGCTACGACGAAGATACATTTACCGAAGTGGAAAAATCCGGAGTTTCACCCCGGAAAATATTCCCGGGAGCAATAACCCTACTGCATAGTGGGATTGTCTACCCCTCGGAAAGAGATCCGACGAAACTATTCGAAGCGCTCGAGCGGCTGAAAACCGCCGGGAAGATCAATGCCGATAACATACGAATACGGTTCCGCGCCTCCGTGCATGACGATTTTCTGAATTCACTCGCCGAAAAATATGACGTTAAAGAATTAATAGACTGCCAACCGCCCATCCCCTACCGGGAGGCGCTCGCCGAAATGTTCGCGGCCGATGGACTTCTCGTCATGCAGGCGTCTAATTGCAACGAACAGATTCCTGCAAAAGTTTACGAATACCTGCGAACAAAAAGGCCAATTCTGGCCTTGACGGATCCATGTGGGGACACGGCAAACACCCTGCGCAATGCGGGAATCCGGGAAATAACCCCATTGGACTCGGCTACCGATATCGAACATGCGCTGCTTGCCTTCATCGATGCCGTCGCATCAAACAAAAACTCTTTTCCGTCGCAGTCCGCGATCGAGCAAGCCTCGCGTGAAGGAAGAACCAGGCAGCTCGTGAAACTACTCGACTCTGTTTCGACTGCTTAGCGGCCCCTGTAAATTTAGTGTAACTGCGCTACTCCCTCCACTACCCGTTCAATAAAAAAAGCAGCGATTCTCACCGCTGCTTTTTTATACGGCAGTGCCGCGTTCGTAAATAACTAATCTCCAACATAAACTTCATCGTGGCCGGGGGTACCCGATCCCGTTGCTGCAGGAGGGCTGGCACAACCGGCCACACTGGATAAAATTGCGATTGCCAATAGAATTCCACGCATAACAGCTCCTTTCGAAACAAAAAATACCTATTGCTGAGATACTCTTCGGACTACTATGGGTGGGATAAGACTGTACGAGCACTCCAAGTGCCGACGTTTAGTCAAGCAGAGATATCCGCACAAAACCTATCCCTGGCTCATAGACTGTCAGGAAAAAATGAAGTTCATTTGAGTAAATGATGTAAATATTTTGCCAACAATGCCGTTACAACAAACATGATGTCGTTGAATCAGTGTTTCAGCATGCACACGCCATGAACGTCAAGGAACCGAGAGCAGTTATTCTCGTGCATGGGCTGTGGATGCATGGTGTGGCTTTTGGCACTTATCGGTACCGGCTTGCCCGCAGTGGTTTTTTTGTGCGTACTTTTTCCTATCCAACAATCCACCGCGGTCTTGACGCGAACAGCAGCGCCCTGTCGAGTTTCCTATCCGGGAACGGCTATGCTTCTATCGATCTGGTTGGGCACAGTCTTGGCGGATTGGTCATTTTGAACATGCTCGCCACCTGTCCCGATCCGCGTATCCGGCGCGTGATTCTCATGGGAACACCATGCAGAGGATCGCACTGCGCTTCGGTTCTGCTGGAGAAACCGGGACTTTCGTGGATCGTGGGGAAAGCCATTCGCGATGCCCAGCAGCGGGCAAACTGGCCTGTTCCCGAACACGTCGAACTTGGCGTCCTCGCCGGAAACCGCAGCTTCGGACTCGGCCGGGTCATACCGAATTTGCCGTTACCGAACGACGGAACAGTCTCCGTCGAGGAAACACGGCTAGACGGCTGCAAAGATGCCATTACCTTGCCCGTCAGCCATTCCGAAATGCTTTTTTCCCGCTCTTGCACAGATCAGATCATTCACTTCCTCAACACCGGATGTTTTCTTCATGTTTAGCCTCAGACTGACGCTCGTTGCTTTTGTCTTCGTTCTCTCCGGATGTTCCAGCCTGAGTTACTACTCCCAGGCGGTCAGCGGCCACATGGAAGTCATGCGGGCGGCGCGGCCGATCGCAGAAGTCATCGAAGACCCGGCATGCGATTCCGATTTGAGGAAAAAACTTCAGGAGATAACGCGCGTTCGCGATTTCGCCAGCCGCCAACTGGGACTTCCTGACAACAACAGCTACCGGTCGTATGCCGATCTTGGCCGTCCCTACGTAACCTGGAACGTCTTTGCCGCTCCGGAATTTTCCCTGAAACCGGAAAGCTGGTGCTTGCTCGTCGTCGGTTGCATCGGCTACCGAGGTTTCTACGACCAGAATGAGGCCGAAGCATTTGCCGACACATTACGGCAACAGGGGTTCGACACATACGTGGGCGGCACCGCCGCGTATTCGACTCTCGGCTATTTCAGCGATCCGGTGTTGAATACCTTCCTCAAATCCGGCGGGACCGAGGAAGCCCGGCTGATATTCCACGAACTGGCGCATCAGGTGGCCTACGCCGAAGGAGACACGGTTTTCAACGAGTCCTTTGCCACCGCCGTCGAAAACGAAGGGCTGCGGCGCTGGCTGATATACAAGGCCAATCCAAAGCTTGATCACAATGTCGCCATCTACCATCAGCGCAAGGCCGCCTTCTTCGAACACGTCAATGCCTACCGCAAGAAGCTGCAGGAAATCTACGCCAGCAACAAGGGGGAAAACGACAAACGCCGCGCCAAGACCGAAATCCTTGCCGAAATGAAACAAAGCTATCTCGAACAGCAGGAGAAACGGGGAGCGCCGCCGATTTATAAACCGTGGTTCGAAAAAGATCTCAACAACGCCAAACTGGCATCGCTGGCGCTCTATACGCAGTTGCTTCCCGCCTTCGAGGAACTGCTCGCCGAAGAAAACTACGATTTGCCAAGTTTCTATCAGCGGGTGAAAGCGCTGTCCCGATTGCCCCACGATGATCGTCAAGCTGCCATTCGCCAGTTGGAGAAAAACGGGCGCGAAAAAGAAAGCCTTGCGCAGTCCGGCAATGCCCAAAAACCGCTCACGCAATAAGGTCTAGCAGCACTAACCGAAATCCGGTTCGCGAAAATTCGCCTCGCCACGCATCTACGGCAAATCTGACGCGCGGCGTCCATAGGTGCTTTCCGAACACTCAAGCGCCGAAAGTCGTTATCGCCGTAGACAACGGCACTTACCTGCCGCATCGCCCGAGCGGCGGGGTACGCACGCGAAATACCCGCATGCCATCGTGGAACATTTCGCCACATTCAATTGTCAATTCCCGCAAACCGGTTGTTCGACCGGAAATTAGGACAGAAGACTACGCTCCTGAGCTGAACGCCTTTCATGCCATTTCGGAAATAATTCCTACCGGATCGCTCGACGAAAACCATTTACCCCTGGGAGTCACCATGAAAACACGACAAAATGGATTCTCTATTCTCCTCGCCGCCATGCTGCTGGCTTTACCTCCCGCCATGGCACAGACTCCACCCGCATCCGGCGCCGGCGCTTCCGCGGCTGAACCCGCCGGCAGAACCTTTTCGCAGCAGGAACTGGATCAGTTGCTGGCACCCATCGCGCTTTATCCCGACGCGCTGCTGGCGCAGATACTGATGGCGTCGACCTACCCTCTCGAAATCGTCGAAGCGGCCCGCTGGGTAAAGGACAACCCCAAAATTACCGGCAAAGCGTTGGAGGACGCGATGCAGCAGCAAAACTGGGATCCGGCTGTCAAGGCGCTGACCTCGGTTCCCCAAGTCCTGCAGCAGATGAACGATCGGCTGGAGTGGACGCAGAAAATCGGCGACGCCTTCCTGGCTCAGCAAAGTGACGTCATGAATACGGTTCAGGGGCTGCGGGCCAAAGCCGATGCATCCGGCAACCTGAAATCGAGCGAACAGATGACCGTGAAGAAGGAAGCCAAGGACAACAATACGGTATACGTGATCGAATCGCCGCAACCGGATGTCGTTTATGTACCGACATACAATCCGACCGTCGTATACGGCACATGGGCCTATCCTGCCGCTCCTCCCTACTATGTCTATCCACCGACATACGCTTACGCGCCCGGGCTGGCTTTCGCCACCGGCGTCGCCGTCGGCGCGGCCATCTGGGGAAACTGCGACTGGGGTCGTAACGATGTCGACATCAATGTGAACCAATACAACAACTTCAACCGGACGTCGATCTCCAACGGCCAGTGGAACCATAACGTCGATCACCGCCGCGGCGTTGCCTACGGCAATCAGGATGTCGCGCGCCAGTACCGGCGCGGCGGCGACGCACAAGCTGCGCGGGCACGGGAGAATTTCCGCGGACGCGCCGAAGCCGGGCGCAACGAATTGGGACACATGGACCGCAACGATCTCAATAATCGCGTGCGCAACGCCGACCGCGCCGGCAATCAACTAGGCGACCGTGGGCGGACAGACGGTTTTCGCGGCAACGAAGGCAACCGCCTTGGCGGCGGGGGTGCAGGCACGCGCGATAACGCGTTAGCCGACCGCGGCGGCCGTTCGGACGGTTTCCGCGGCAACAACGCTCGCCCCGGCGGCGGAGGCGGCGGCACGCGGGACAACGGCCTGGCCGGAATCGGCAACGGCGCCTCTGCCCGTGAAGCCAGCGCCAGAGGCGCTTCTTCGCGTAATTTCGGCGGCGGCAGGTCTGCGGAACGAGGAGGTGGCGGCGGATTCGGCGGTGCCAGAGGAGGCGGCGGCGGTGGCAGAGGCGGCCATGGCGGCGGATTCCGTCGATAACGGACCAGCATCCACTCATTCTCAAAAAAAAGGAAATGCCATGAAAACAAAACCCGTTGAAGCCCTCGTTTTTTCCCTTCTGTTCGTCGTCATCCTGGCCGGCATATCGCCTCATGCGCAAAGTGCGACCGGGGCGAAAAACAAAGCCGAGGCCACACAACCGACGTTTGCTGCCCCGGAAGAGGCTGCCTCCGCCCTTATCGAAGCTGCCCGTGCCAGTGATCGGCAAAAGGTCTTTGCTTTGATCGGTCCCGGTTCGTCCGCATGGCTGCCCAGCGGAGATGCCGCAATGGACCGAGAACACTGGACGCGCTTTCTTGCCGCTTACGACCAAAAACACGTCGTCGAAAAAGGCTCGGACGAACAACTGGCGATTCTGACCGTCGGCGAAGACAACTGGCCGTTTCCCGCGCCTTTGGTTCGCCACGGTGAGCGCTGGCAATTCGACGCCAAAGCCGGACGCGAAGAAGTCATCCGCCGCCGGATCGGAAGAAATGAACTGGATGCCATGCAGACGCTCCTGGCCATTGTTGATGCGCAACGCGAATATGCTGCCGGCGACCCGGATGGCAATGGTAGCCACGACTATGCCCGCCGTTTCATCTCTACGCCCGGCAAACATGACGGACTCTACTGGCCGGTTGCAGAAGGCGAAACGCCCAGCCCGCTGGGACCTCTGGTTGGCGCCGCCGCAGCCGCTCAAGGTAAGGAAGGCCGAAAACACCCTCCTCGCGGTTCCTACCATGGGTATCGCTACCGGCTCCTTGAATCCCAAGGCAAGGATGCCCCAGGAGGCGCCTACAGCTATCGTGTGGGTAACAGACTCCTCGGGGGATTCGCTGTCGTCGCCTTTCCCGAGAAGCAGAACGTCACCGGCATCATGACTTTCGTCGTCAACCACGACGGCGTCGTTTATGAAAAGGACCTGGGCGCCAAAAGCGAAAATCAGGCGCTGAAGATGAAGACCTTCAATCCGGATTCCACCTGGACCAAGGCCGAGTAACAATCTCGTTTTCGGAAGCCAGACGCGCGGGCGGCAGTTGTATCCGCCCGGCGCCTGAAAATCAGTTCACCACGTTCTGCGGCTTGCCGCTCTTGAAGCAAATCAGATTATCGACGGCGATGTTCATCAAGCGCTGCCTCGCTTCCAGCGTGGCCCAGGCGATATGCGGCGTAACGATGCAGTTGGGCGCGGAGAGCAGTGGATTATCCGGTTTGGGCGGCTCGCAGGACAACACATCGACTGCCGCACCGGCCACATGTCCGGACTGGAGCGCAGCGGCCAGATCCAGTTCATTGATCAACGGCCCACGGGAAGTGTTGATCAGCATCACGCCGGGTTTCATGCGGGCAATGCTCTCCCGGTTGATCATCCCCTTGTTGTCCTCGAACAACGGGCAATGCAGACTGATGACGTCGGAACCGGCGTACAGTTCGTCAAGCGTCACATATTTCAGCGTCGGGCTTTCAAGGCTCTTGTTCACGACCTTGTCATACACCGCGACATTCATGCCAAACGCTTGGGCGATACGGGCAAAAGCCTGCCCGATGCGGCCAAAACCGAGCAAACCCAGCGTTTTTCCGTCGAGTTCCGTCAATGGGTTGAGCCAATAGCAGAATTCCGGGCATTTGGACCAGTTACCGGCACGGACGTCATTGGCATGCCGTCCGACGCGATGGCACAATTCGAGCATCAGAGCCGCAGCATATTGCGCGACCGACATCGTTCCATACGTCGGAATGTTGCAGACGTCGATACCCCGTTCCCGCGCGGCCTGAATATCGACAACGTTGTAGCCCGTAGCCAGCACGCCGATGAAGCGTACCTTTGTACAAGCGGCAAGATGCTCGCGCGTGATGATGGTCTTGTTCGTGTAAACGATTTCGGCATCGCCGATCCGTTCGACGACCAGTTCCGGCGGAGTACGGTCATAAATCGACAACTCGCCCTGGTCTGACAGTTTTTCCCAACTAAGATCGCCCGGATTCAGTGTTGCTCCGTCCAGCACAACTATTTTCATGCTCCCCCCTCGTGATTGATTAACCGCAATCGGGCCGGACAACATCGACAATGCCACCGAAAAAAGCAGCGTTTCTGCTTCGCCCCGGATGGTTTCGTTCCACGCTGCCCCTCCCCAACAGGAAACAACTCAACTCGAACATCCTCACATTTTACCCGGTTAATACTTGCCGGATCTCAAGAAATCTTGCCTGGACTGTCCGCCGATCATCTCCCCATTGCTTCCGAACAATCTTTATAGAACAGTGGAAAATTCACGGCCATGATGATGAAATCAGAGTATTTTAGGTATCATTATGATCCATTGTGGTAACACCATGATAAGGCTATGAGGATCACGAGCGAACAACTGAAAACCTGGCGCGCATGCAAGGAAGGGTATGAGTGGTTTTTACGCCGCTTCCCCTCGCATGATGCCGGCTATCAGGAGGTGCTGGATGCACTGGCCGACGACAGTTTCCCGGATTACGCCATATGGCTGATGAATCGCCTGGGGCCTTGTCATGACACCGAAATAGAGATTGAATCCGTCTCCAGTAGAAAACACCTGTTCTTCGCAGGGTCTTTGATCGTCAAGAATGGCATAGCCGTCGATGGCCAATTGCTGATCGGACTGGATATAGATGCGGGCGGCGACATCCACGTCGGAGAAGGAATTCGGGCAGGCGGAAATATCTGCGCCGGCGGCGATATATGGGCCGGCGGGAATGTCAAAACCACCGGAAGCGTTGGCGCGGGGGGCAGCATCAAGGTCAAAGGCGGCATCAATGCCGTGGGGAGTATCAGCGCCGGCCGCGATATCGCCGTCAAGGGAGACATCGGCACGGGCCGGGGTATTGGCGCCGGCGGAGCCATTGGCGCGGGCGGAAATATCGAAGTCTGCCGCGGTTTCGGCATTTTTGCCGGGCAACGCATCCAACCGGCGAACTGGCCGCGCTTCGCCCGAGTGGAAGCAAAAACAAAACCGGACAATCTGATCAGCGGCTACTGGGTAGACGATTTTCAGCCGGCCCAGGCCGCCAACGGGTAGCGCCCAGGCAAATCCACCGCCATCTTGCATCCGTTCCCCGAATGCGGACCACTCCACTCCGCCCTGTGCCGCTGCGCATTCTCCTAACGTTCAGAACTCCTCAACGCTTCAGCCAGATCATCGACGCCATGCGCCCGGTCTGGCCATCGCGGCGGTAGGAAAAGAATCTGTCCGGCTCACCTACCGTGCAGAAATTGCCGCCGAACACACGCTCGACCCCTCGGTTGGACAGCCGCTGCCGCGCCAGCATGTAGATGTCCGCCAGCCACTTGCCGTTCGCCGCTGCCCGAAAAGCGGCGACAGCCTCCGGGTCTGCGCCGACAAACGACGCCCTGACCTCTTCTCCCACCTCGAAGGCCTGCGGCCCAATCGCCGGACCGAGCCAGGCCATGAGCCGCGGCCCGGGGACACTCATCGCCGCAATGGCGGCCTCCAGCACGCCTGCCAGCAGACCGCGCCACCCGGCATGCGCCGCCGCCACTACGCAGCCCGAATCGTCGCAGAGCAGAACCGGAAGGCAATCGGCCGTCATGACGGCGCACACCGCGTTCGCCTGCCTGGCAAATGCAGCATCGGCATCCGGAATGCAATTTCCCCCGGTGAATCGCCCGGCGTCGACAACAGCCGTGCCATGCACCTGGTTGAGCCAGGCGATCGGTTGGCCGGCTACGGCATCCACCACACGGCTCCGGTTGGAGGCCACAGTTGCGGGGTCGTCGCCGACGTGATTTCCCAGATTAAGACTGGCGAAAACCCCGCTGCTCACCCCGCCCCGGCGCGTCGTCGATAAACAGCCAACGTTCTCAGGCATAGGCCAGTCGGGAAAAATCAAGTCGTGCGGCGACAGGCTACTCGATATCTTCGTCGTCATCTTCCGTACCATCGCCATAGGCATAGATGATTTCGGGGCCGTCCGCGAAATCGCCGTCCCAATCCTCCTCTTCCTCCGCCTCGATGCGCGCCTCGTAGGCCAGCATGCGCGCCGTGGCGATAATCTCTTCCATGTCCTCGGGAAGCGCGGACTTCCAGAGCATCGTTTTACCGGTCAGCGGATGCGAAAGCCCCAAACGGCGGGCATGCAGCGCCTGGCGTGGAAATGCCGGACCGATGGGAACGCGGCTGGCTCCCCCGCCATAGACCGGATCGCCCACCAGCGGGTGCCCGATGCTGGCCATATGCACGCGAATCTGGTGCGTTCGCCCGGTTTCCAGCGCGCATTCAACAAGCGTGCAATCGATGAATCTTTCGACGACCCGGAAATGTGTACGCGCCGGCTTGCCGGTTTTCACCACCGCCATTTTCGTACGCTGCGTCGGATGCCGTCCGATCGGAGCATCGACGGTATCGCCGCGTTCGACAACACCGCGCACCAGCGCCTGATAGTGGCGCTTGACCGTGCGCGCCTGCAACTGGCGGACGAGATCCGTCTGCGCCTCCAGTGTGCGGGCAACGACCAGCAGGCCGCTGGTATCTTTGTCCAACCGGTGAACGATCCCCGCCCGCGGCACCCTCTCCAGTGCCGGATCATGATGCAGCAAAGCATTGAGCAGCGTTCCGCTCCAGTTGCCGCTGCCCGGATGCACGACCAGTCCGGCCGGTTTGTCGATGACGATGATGGCTTCGTCCTCATGGACGATATTCAGCGCTATCGCCTCGGGCTGCGAGGAAAGCGCCTTTTCGTCAGCTGCTTCGTCCAACTCGATCCACTCTCCGCCCCAAAGCTTGCGTTTCGGCTCGCGAGCCGTCTCGCCGCCCACCCTGACGCGGCCTTCCTTGATCCATCCCTGCAGGCGGCTGCGGGAATGCTTTGGCCAAAGGCGCGCCAATGCCTGATCGAGCCGCAACCCGCCATCCCCCTCCGGAACACGTAAAGCTTGCGGACCTATTGCGCTATAATCTGCTCGCTCGGCAAATGGTTTTGCCTCTTCGAGCGGGCTGATCACTGTTTTTTCATGTGGAATTTTCATTATGCGTAGTTTAGCGGTAATCGCAGCGCTTTTCCTCGCCACGATGCTTTCCGGCTGCGGGTTGTTGCCCGAAGTCAAGGACGAAACCGTCGGCTGGTCGGCCAACAAGTTGTATACCGAAGCCAAGAGCGCGATGAACGAAAGTTCCTACGAAACGGCCATCAAGTATTACGAGAAACTGGAATCGCGCTATCCCTATGGCCGCTTTGCCCAGCAGGCGCAGATCGACGTGGCCTACGCCTACTGGAAATCCGGGGAGACGGCTTCCGCTTTGGCGGCTTGCGATCGGTTCATCAAGCTGCACCCCAACCATCCGAACGTCGACTACGTCTATTACCTGCGCGGCCTCGTTAATTTTAACGGTGACTTGGGGATGATGGGCCACATCAGCATGCAGGACATGACCGAACGCGACCCGAAGGGTGCGCGCGAATCCTTCGAGGCCTTCCGCGAACTGGTCACCCGCTTCCCGGACAGTAAGTACACCCCGGATGCGAAAATGCGCATGACGTATCTCGTCAACGCCCTGGCGCAACTGGAGGTCCACGTCGCCCGCTATTACATGAAACGCGGCGCCTATGTCGCCGCCGCCAACCGGGCGCAATACGCCATCAAGGCCTACCCGGACGTTCCAGCGACGGAGGAAGCACTCTTCATCATGGTCAAGGCCTATGACGAATTGGGCATGACCGACCTGCGCGACGATGCCGAGCGCGTCATGCGCAAGAACTTCCCGAACAGCGTTTATTACGCGCGCGGCTTGGCGAAGGACGAGCCGTGGTGGAAACTCTGGTAGCCGCGGGAAAATCCTGCGGGGTATTCCCGTAACAGCCGTATTTTCCGATCAACGCCGGCCTCGCCCACCACCGCCCCTGCGGTCATCACCCCAGTAGCCGCCGGTCTGGCGCCAGTACCGGCCATTCTGCTCCCAGCGCTGAGGCACCCAGGAATACCCTGGCCGCGGCGCTGACCAATGCCCAGGGGACCACGCGTAGCGCCCGCCTGCCCAGTTCCAGAAACCGCCGATCCAGATATAGCTGGCAACGGGCGGCGGCCCGACATATTCCGCGTATGGAGGAGGAGGCGCCATGGTAGCGGGTTCCCCATAGTATGGGTCACTCACCGGGACAGGCGCAACGACGCACCCGGACAACAGGCAGACTACGGCAAGAGCAGCGGCCAAGCGGAGTTTTTTCATTTGCGTATCTTTCACCGAAGTAGGACACAATTCCATTTATAAATCGTTAGCGGCACGAAGCCGGAGCCGCTTCACAGTGCGGTAGCACGGCAAGGCGAAGGCGACAAAGTCACTGATGATTTAGAAGAAATGGAATAAGCACACAAAAACCCTTTCGTCAGTACTACTAACGGACAAGTTCGCCGCCGGAAGGACACGGTTCGATGTAAATTACGTTTTTTTACACACCGATTTCAGGCTTGAAACAAATCCAGGCCAAGGAGCGCCAAAAAAATGATGCAGCGCTTCGGCAGGCCCCGCCGCAATCGTGAAAGAGGCAAGTGAGTATGAATAATCCGCCGCCAATCGATATCGCCATAACCCATGTGCTTACCGGAAAAGTATCCCCATTGGGTCACGGGGAAGAGCTCAGCGCAATCAAAAAAATTCCGGCAAGCGGTCCGCTCTGTTTGACGAAGACGGGCTTTGCCGGCGACGAGCAGGCCGACAGGCGCTACCACGGCGGGCCGGAGAAGGCCGTGCACCATTTTCCTGCCGAGCATTATCTGAAACTCGCGGAACGCTTTCCCGGCATGGCATTTTCCATAGGAAACTTCGGAGAAAACATCTCCTCCTCCGGAATAACGGAGGCTGGCATCTACCTTGGCGATGTTTTCTCGCTGGGCAGCGCGGTCATCCAGTTGTCGCAGGGGCGACAGCCTTGCTGGAAACTCAATGTGCGGTTCAACGCAGCGAACATGGCAAGGCTCATCCAGGAAACCGGATGGACAGGTTGGTACTACCGCGTACTCGAGGAAGGCATTGTCTCTCCCGGCGATCGCCTGCGCCTGCTCGAACGCCCCTATCCGCAAGCCGATCTGGCCCATATTCAGCGCGTGATGTACCTGACGCCGCTGGATTTCGCCGAACTCGGCAAACTGGCCGAGCTGCCGCCGCTGCCGCCTTCATGGCGGAAAACGTTTTTGGCGCGCCTTGAAACCGGTAGCGTCGAGGATTCCAGTTCGCGGCTGGAAACTCCCGCAGCGCCGGCAGGAAATGACTGACCATTTCAATTCCATGTCCGCATTCACGTACAAGCAACGTGGTTGAAGGGTTTCAGGCGAAAGAGGATAATTCACCCTGGCATGAGCATCTTTTTTGCTTGATTCTTGTCTCATATCCTGCCTTGCTTTTACTATTATCGCGAACCCGTTGCAGGAATAATGGCTCATTACCTGTTCATCATCGTCGGCGCCGTCCTCGTCAATAACGTCGTGCTGGTCCGGATTCTCGGCCTTTGCCCGTTCATGGGCGTGTCCAAGAAACTCGACACGGCCTTCGGCATGGGCGCCGCCACCACTTTCGTGCTGACCGTGGCCACCGGCGCCAGTTACGTCATCGATCATTTCCTGCTGACGCCGTTCGGGCTGGATTACCTGCGCACGCTGTCCTTCATCGTCACCATCGCCGCCATCGTGCAGTTGACCGAAATGGTCATCCAGAAATCAAGTCCGGTGCTGCATCAGGTGCTCGGCATCTACCTGCCGCTGATCACCACCAACTGCGCCGTGCTCGGCGTGCCGCTGCTCAACGTTTCCAACAAGCATAACTTCATCGAATCGCTGCTCTTCGGCGCCGGCAGCGCCATCGGATTCTCGCTGGTGCTGGTGCTGTTCGCCGGCATCCGCGAGCGCGTGGAAGGCGCCGACGTTCCCGTACCCTTCCGCGGCGTGTCGATCGCCATGATTACGGCAGGGTTGATGAGCCTGGCTTTCATGGGCTTTGCCGGCCTCGACAAATACCAGTAATGCTGACCGCCATTCTCATCATGGCCCTCGGCGCCATCATCCTAGGGGCCGCGCTGGGCTATGCCTCGATCAAGTTCAAGGTCGACGGCAATCCGCTCGTCGAGAAAATCGATGCCATTCTCCCGCAAACGCAATGCGGCCAATGCGGTTACCCGGGCTGCAAACCCTATGCCCAGGCGATTGCCGACGGCGAAGCGGACATCAACCGCTGCCCGCCCGGCGGCCAGGAGGGCGTCGCCAAGCTGGCAGACCTGCTCGGGCGGGAAATCAAGCCGCTCGACGCCGAGGAGAAACCCAAGCAGTTGGCCGTCATCGACGAGCAGCGCTGCATCGGCTGCACGCTCTGCATCCAGGCCTGCCCGGTCGACGCCATCGTCGGCGCGGCCAAACAGATGCATACTGTCGTGTCCGCGTTGTGCACCGGTTGCGAATTGTGCGTCAAGCCGTGTCCGGTCGAATGTATCACCATGGAACCGATCGCCGAAAAAATTGACAACTGGAAGTGGAAATATCCGGTTTTCGAGATCAAGGCCGCCCGAGGCGCCGCCACTCCGGCGCATTGATGGCCGAGTAAAAAACCGATCATAAACAAGAATGTTGCAGCGACTTTTCAAATTCAAAGGCGGCGTCAAGCCGGCAACGAACAAAACGCCATCGGTGCAAACGCCCATCGGCATCGCGCCGGTTCCGCCGCTGCTCGTCGTACCGCTGCACCAGAACATCGGCGGCCATCCGCAACCGCTCGTGGAACCCGGCGAGCGCGTGCTGAAAGGCCAGCGCATCGGCGCCGCCGACAGATGGGTATCTGCCGCCGTCCATGCGCCGACCTCGGGCACCGTCGTCGCGGTCGAGGAGCGCATCGCCGCCCACCCTTCGGGACTGCCGACACTCTCCGTCGTCATCGAATCCGACGGCAAGGACGAATGGACCGAGCGCCTGCCCATCGACCACCGGTCGATGGCGCCCGAGCAGGTGCGCGAGTTTCTGCGCGATGCCGGCGTCGTCGGCCTCGGCGGCGCCGTATTTCCGAGCCATGTCAAGCTGACGCCCGCCTCGTCGGTGCCGATGGAAGAACTCGTCATCAACGGCGCCGAGTGCGAACCCTTCATGACCTGTGATGACATGCTCATGCGCGAGCGCGCCGAGGGCATCGTGCGCGGCGTCGCCATTTTCCGCGATCTGTTGAAACCCAAACGCGTGCTGATCGGCATCGAGGACAACAAACCCGAGGCGCTGGCCGCCATGCAAACGGCGGTTGAAGCAGTCGGCGAGAATTTCGCCGTGACGGCCGTGCCGACGCTGTACCCGGCGGGCGGCGCCAAGCAGTTGATCCGCGTGCTGACGGGCAAGGAAATCCCGGCCAGCAAGCGCTCGCCGGAAATGGGCGTGCAATGCTTCAACGTGGCCACGGCCTATACCGCCTGGCGCGCC
>JAVBSG010000159.1:0-31476 GCA_031547245.1 Propionivibrio sp. | reverse complement strand
CGGTTTTTTTACGCCTGTTCTTGGCTTGGCGTTATATCGTCTCGGCAGCCTTCGGGTTCATCAAAAACGCTCTCGCCATAACAAGAGTTGCTTGCGGTGTCGTATTCAACTGAGAAAAACGAATTTCGCAGGGACGACTATCGTATCAGCACCTGGAATGACCGCAGGTTCCGGGTTTGGGGTATAGTTGCCCCAAAAGCCGTCGACAAAGCGGAGCTGCCACTGTTGCAAGCAAGCACAACGCCTACGCAGTGAGCCATCAGCTACGCCAGATCACCCTTCATGCCTATTTTCTGAAATTTCGTACGGCCGAACATAGGATTATTCCCGCGGCGGGTGTCGGAAAAAACCATGGCAGAGTTTTTTCCTCTTGACGAACTCGCACTCTACACTCGGGCGGCGTCCTGTTCGCGGTAGCTCATTGCCTGCTCGTGAAGCCAGCTGCAGAATGCCCGCAATGATTCCGATTCCAATCTGTCTTCCGGATACACGAGATAATAGTTGCGCTGGTTATGCAGGACGTGGGGACAAGGAACGACCAGTTCTCCCGAAGCAATTTCGCTAAGCACGAAAAAGCGTGGCATCAACGCAACGCCAAGCCCGGCCCTCGCCGCTTCGACGAGCATGGAAAAGACTTCGTAGCGAGACCCCCCCATCGCGTTGACATTCGGCAGCCCGGCCACTTCGAACCATTCCCGCCAGGCGTCCGGGCGCGCCGATTGCTGCAGCAAAGGCATTTTTTCCAGCTCGGCCGGTTCGACGGACAACCGGCCCTTCAGAAGCACGGGGCTGCACACGGGCACCAGCTCTTCGCCGAACAGATACTCGGTAATGGCTCCCGGCCATACCGGATCGCCGAAGTGTATGGCGGCATCGAAAGAGGTATCGATGAACATGAACGGCTCCGTCCGCGTCGTCAAATCGAGCGTAATCTCCGGATGCAGCGCCTGAAAATCCGCCAGCCTGGGAATCAGCCAGCGCGTCGCGAAGGTGGGAATGACCGCCAGTTCGAGCACCTGGCCGACATTTCGATGCGCCATCAGCGACAGCGTATCGTGCTCGATTTTCTTGAGATTCTCGCGTATCTGTTTAGCATATAGCTGGCCGGCGTCGGAGAGCGTCACCCGTTTCTTTATCCGGTTGAACAACTGCACCCCCAGATAATCCTCCAGCGCGGATATTTTCCGGCACACGGCACTCTGGGTCAGCGAGAGTTCTTCTGCCGCCCGAGTAAAGCTCTGGTGCCGCGCCGCAGTTTCAAAAGCAACGAGAAGATCGGTACCGGGAATTTTTCTTCGCATCGAAATCATTCCAAAACAGAACAATTTTATGAATATACATCGTTTGCTATTGACTGGAAATCTGAAAAAAATGAACTACTTTTATAACTTAAGGGATCCCTGTCAAAAACCATTAGCCGCTATTAATGAACACCCCCTGATTTCCATACAACAAGCTATCTATCCCGGTGAAAACCGGCTTGCCATGCCGACGTTTTCTCCGGACAAGGAGATGATAATGAACGATTCGGTTTCCGGTCACAGCCTCCAGCAGATTCTGGCCGAGATATCTGAGCGACACAACGTTCCCGAGGGATTGTCCGACCACCTCGGACACTATTTTGACAACATTGATGCCGTCAATTTCGCCGGCGTCGATCCCGAAGATCTGCACGGCGCGGCCGTCCAGCACTACCATCTCGGCCAGAGCCGCCAGCCGGGCAAAACCAGCATCGCCCTATACACGCCAAGCTTCGACAGGCACGGCTGGCATTCCCCGCACACCGTCATCGACATCGTCACCGACGACATGCCCTTCCTGGTCGACTCGGTCACCATGGCCATCAACAATCGCAACCTGACCATCCACCGCCTACTTCACCCGGTGTTCGGAATTGTGCGCGACGAGACGGGAGCGCTGAAGAAAAGCGCAGAACGCGGTGCAGCGGGCACCCACAACGAATCGTGGATACACCTGGAAATCGACCGTATCGGCAGCGGCCAGCCCATGGAGGAACTGCGCGAAGCCCTTGCCTCTGTGCTGGAGGATATCCGTACGGCCGTCGACGATTTCCCGAAAATGCGCGAGCGCGCAAAAACCACCGCGGACTCCCTGGGACCGATACCCTCCGGCGAACGCGAAGAAATCGCCGAATTTTTGCAGTGGCTATCCGGGGAAAATTTCGTTTTCCTCGGCTATGCGTACTATCCTGCCGACACCGCCGCCGGAGAGATCTCTTCCGCTCCCGGTGAAGGGCTGGGGCTGCTGCAGCGCGCAGACCATCCCCGCTTCGGCAATTACCTGGCGGGCCTTCCAAACCGGCTGGCCGATATCGAAAAATTCCCATCCGCACTCGTGCTGACAAAGG
Source organism: Propionivibrio sp. (assembly GCA_031547245.1). GTDB lineage: Bacteria > Pseudomonadota > Gammaproteobacteria > Burkholderiales > Rhodocyclaceae > Propionivibrio. The sequence goes on along the minus strand of JAVBSG010000159.1, from coordinate 29,108 downwards.
CCAATGCGCGTTCGATCGTTCATCGTTCGGGTTACCTCGATCTCATCGGTGTGCAGGAACGCGATGCCGATGGCCGCCTGACCGGCATGCACGCTTTCGTCGGCCTGTACGCTGCCCACGTTTACCATATTTCAACGACCGAAATTCCGGTCGTTCGCCGCAAGGTCGCCGCCGTTCGCGCCAAGTGCAACTTCGCCCCCGGCGGACACAGCGACAAGACCTTGCGCAATATCCTGGAAACCTATCCGCGCGACGAACTGATCGAAATCGACACCGATGACCTGATCCGTATCGCCCACGGAATCGTCATGCTGCAGGACCATCCCAGGGTTCGCGTATTCCTGCGCGATGATCCCTGGTGCCGGTACGTCTCGGCGCTGATCTATATGCCGCGCGACCGCTTCGACACCTCCGTCCGCTTGCGTATCATGAACCTGATTCGCAATACGCTGGGGGCGGAAAGCCTCGACTTTTTCCTGATGCTCGGCGAATCGCCGATGGCCCGCCTGCTCCTCGTGGCGCAAACGCCCGATGGGACCTGCTACAAATACGACGCAGAAGCGATCGAACACGACGTCGAGCGAATTGTCCGCGGCTGGCAGGACGAACTCCATCGCAACCTGATCGAGTATTGCGGCGAGGAACGCGCCAACAGCCTGCTGCGACGCTACGGCAGCGCTCTGGCGCTGTCCTACCAGGATCAGATACCACCGAGTTCCGCAGTTTCCGATCTTGAGCGCCTGGAAGCCGCCGAAAGCAGCGGAAACGTCGAAATCAAGCTCAACGCCCCCTACGGGGACGACGGATCGCATCAGCACATCAAGCTGTTCCTGAAAGGCCAGCCCAAACCGCTTTCGGCCATTCTCCCGATCTTCGAGAACCTGGGATTGACGGTGCTGTCCGAACAGCCGTTCAAACTGAGCGGCAGCGATCTGCACATTGCCGACTTCTCCGTCCGCTTGCCGCAGGCCGATGCGCTCGACGACGAAGCCACCCGCGCCGCGTTCGTCGATCTGCTCGAAAAACTGCTGCGCAACCAGGCCGAAAACGACGGATTCAACCGCCTGACCCTGCTGGCCTGTTTCGACGCCCGGCGAATCAACATCCTGCGCGCCTATGCCCGCTATCTGCGCCAGGCGGGACTGCCGTTCAGCCAGGTGTATATCGAGCGCTGCCTGGCAGCGCATCCGGAAATCGCGCGGCTGCTGTCCGACCTGTTCGAAGCGCGCTTCGCCCCGGATGGAAACGATGCGCAGGCCGAGGAAATCGATCAGAAACTGGCGGCCGCGCTGGGTCAGGTCAGCAATCTCGACGATGACCGCATTCTTTCCGGCTACCGCACGGCTTTCCACGCCACCATGCGCACCAACGTCTGGCAAACGGATGCCAAGGGGCAGCCGAAGGATTATCTTTCGTTCAAAATCTCCTCGAAACTCATCCCCTTCCTGCCCAAACCCGTGCCGCTGTACGAAATCTTCGTTTACAGCCAGCGCATGGAAGGCATTCACATGCGCGGCTCCAGCGTCTCGCGCGGCGGCCTGCGCTGGTCGGACCGCATGGAGGACTACCGGACCGAGGTGCTGGGCCTGGTGAAGGCGCAGATGGTCAAAAACGTCGTCGGCGTTCCGCTGGGCGCCAAGGGCTGCTTCATCGGCAAACGCCTGCCGCCGGCAAGCGAACGCGATGCCTGGCTGGCTGAAGGCATTGCCTGCTACCAGACCTATATCCGCGGCCTGCTCGACCTCACCGATAACCTCGTCGACGGGAAAATCGCACCGCCGAACTGCGTGCGCCGCCACGACGGCGACGACCCCTACCTTGTGGTAGCAGCCGATAAAGGCACCGCCACCTTCTCGGACATCGCCAACCGGATCGCCATCGAATACGGATTCTGGCTGGGCGATGCCTTCGCCTCCGGCGGCTCGGCGGGTTTCAGCCACAAGGATATGGGAATCACCGCCCGTGGCGCATGGGAAGCCGTCAAGCGCCATTTCCGCGAGCTTGGGCGCGACACCCAGAGCGAACCTTTCACCGCAGTCGGCGTCGGCGACATGTCCGGAGACGTTTTCGGCAATGGCGCCTTGCTCTCGGACAAGATGCTGCTTGTCGCCGTCTTCGATCACCGCCACATCTTCCTCGATCCGAACCCGGACCCGGTAAGAAGCCACGCAGAACGGCAGCGCCTGTTCAATCTCCCGCGTTCTTCCTGGGACGATTACGACAAATCGCTGATCTCGGAGGGCGGCGGCGTCTGGGCGCGCAGCGAAAAACACATTCCCCTGTCGCCGCAAATCAGAAGCCGTCTGGGCGTCACTGCAGAAAGCATGGCGCCGGCCGAACTAATCTCCGCCATCCTCAAGGCGCCGGTCGATCTGCTTTACAACGGCGGCATCGGCACTTACTGCAAGGCCAGCACGCAGAGCCACCAGGAAGCCAACGACCGGAACAACGATGCGGTGCGCATCAACGCAGCGGAACTGCGCGCCAAAGTCGTTGGCGAAGGCGGCAACCTCGGTTTCACGCAGAAAGCGCGGATCGAGTATGCCCAAACCGGCGGCCTGATCTACACCGACGCTATCGACAATTCCGCCGGCGTGGATACATCCGATCATGAGGTCAACATCAAGATTCTGCTCTCCAGCCTGCTGGCCAGCGGCGACATGACGCTCAAGCAGCGCGACGCGCTGCTCACGTCGATCTCGGACGACGTCGCCCGCCTGGTGCTGGTCAACAACTACCAACAGACGCAGGCTGTCTCGCTGGAAACGGCTGCCGGCCGCGAACTGCTCAACGCCCATGCCGAGCTGATCCGCTCCCTCGAAGCCAAGGGGGCGCTCGACCGGGCCATCGAGTTCCTGCCGGACGAAAAGCAGATCATCGAACGGAACCAGATGGGGCGCGGGATGACCGCACCGGAAATCGCCATCCTCCTGGCCTACGCCAAGATCGATTTGAAGCAGTCCATTCTGGCGACCTCCCTGCCGGATGCGCCGGAATTCCAGAAACTGCTCACTGCCTATTTCCCGGAAACCCTGGCCGGCAAGTGTGCTGACCGCCTTGCCGCACACCCTCTGCGCCGCGAAATCATCACCACGCAGATCGTCAGCCGGCTGGTCAACCGCATGGGAACCACGTTCACCCTGCAAATCGGCAATGAGACCGGGGCCAAGCTCGAACGGATCATCTCGGCATGGTACGCCGCCAGCGAATTGCTGAACGCGGAAGCGCTCTGGCACGAGATCGAATCACTGGATCTGCAAATTCCGTCCGTGCGCCAAATTGCGTTGATGGGTGCGCTACGCGCCATGGTCGGCGGGGCTACCCTGCAAATCCTGACGGCAAAGCGAGCCCAGGCCGGTATCGCCGACATTGTCGGCCTCTATGGGCAAACCATCGCCCAGGCGGCCGCCCAGGCGCGCAAAGGCCAACACGGGCTGGAATCCATCGAGTCGCTGCTTGACGGCCGTTCCGGCATCATCAACGTGTTCGAACTCGTCGATCTGGCGCATGAGAGCAAGCAAACGCTGGAAACGGTCACCGCCGCCTGTGCGAAACTCGACACTGCACTTGATTTCGCCTGGTTCGGCAACGCCATCGGCAAGCTTCCCGCCGGAAACCGCTGGCAAGCCCGGGCTCGTGCGCAGCTCGCCAACGAACTGCGCACCCTGCGGCAAACCCTTCTGCAGCGCGACGGCGAAAAAGAGCCACAGGAAAGCACAGTGGAGGCTCATAAAGTCATTGACGAACTCAAGCGCAACGCCCCGCAGGATCTGGCCATGCTCTCCGCTGGTCTCGCGGAAATCAGGCGGATAATGCTGGCGCATTAAGCTCGTTTTTGTGCGGCCGAACCGCACGGGCAAACCGGATGGCAGACAAGCCATCCGGTTTCTTTGTGATCACCAACAAACGTACATAGCTGTACAAACGATGTGGCAAAGCTGTACCGGCATGCATCCGCGCGAAAGTGCGACGGCAATATCAAATCCAGCCCATCGCCCCAAAAATGGCACCAGCTGCGATCAGCCACAGCAGATGAATCTTGGTGCGCCAAACGATCAGCGCAGTCACTGCGGTGGTCAGCCAGAGCGCCCAATCCCTGACAGGATCATTATGCACGCTGGCCAGTATCCAGCCGGTACCGATCAGCAGTGAAATGACCACGGGGCTCATACCCAGTTTGAACGCACGCACGGCGCGCCGCTCCCGGTTGCGATGCCCCCAGCGGGCAGCGAGATAGGCCAGCGTTCCGCTCGGCAGCAGCAGCCCGATCATGCAGATCGCCGCCCCCAGAACTGCCGCCGCATAACTGCCGGTATTGATGCCGATATTCCACCCCATCAGCGCCACGAACAGCACATTCGGCCCCGGCGCCGCCTGCGCGATGGCGACCGACGCGTTGAATTGCGGATCGGTCAGCCAGTGCTGCCGATCCACGAGAAAGCGGTGCATTTCCGGCAACGTGCCCAGGGCGCCGCCCACCGCCAGCAGCGAAATGGAAAGAAAATGCCCGAGTAGCGTCAGCCAGTCCGACCAGTGCATGGTCAGCGTGATTCCCCCGCTCATGGCCCGATTTTCCGGTAAGCCAGCAAACAAGCCAGCATGCCCGGCCCAAGCAGGAGGTATATCAGCGGCAGGCGCAACAGCGCTATGCCAACGAAACCGATCACTCCGAAAATCGCGCAGCCCAGCGCACCCAGGGGATTCCCCTTAAGCGCCACGAAAAGCTTCAGCCCGGTAGCGATAACCAGGCCTGCCGCCACGGCCCCCATGCCGCGCAATGCGCCAACCACCATGGGATGACCGCCGAACTGGACATAGAACACCGCCAGCAGCAATATCACGGCCGACGGCGCGGCCATCAACCCCAGCACGGCCACGAGCGCGCCCCGAGCGCCAAAGTACCGCGCCCCGATCATCAGACACAAATTGACCACATTGGGCCCCGGCATGATCTGGGCCACAGCCCATTCCTCGACGAACTCCTCGCGGGTCAACCAGCGCTTTCTTTCCACCAGTTCATGCTGAACGATCGCCATGACTCCACCGAAGCCCTGCAACGCCAACACGGTAAGCGTCAGGAACAAATCCGCCAGGGATTGCGGGCATTCTCGGGCAGAAGCGACCGTTTGTTGAAAGGCATCCGAAACAGGTGATTTCATGGCCATCGGGACAATGACAGCAGACGTAAAAAAACGGGCGCCGAAGCGCCCGTTTGCATTCCTGGCTTAACCGAAACCGGATTAGAACAGGTGACGGACACCAACCACGAAGTTGTAGTTCTTCTCGCCGAATTGCGAGGAACCACCACCTTGTCCGAGTGCCGTACCAGCGCCGTTGCCGTTGTTGGCCAAACCGCCGAAGGCCAAGCCGCTGTCGTTGTCGATGTACGAAAGCGTGGTGTAGAGACGGGTACGCTTCGACATTTCATGCACGTAACCAATGCCAACGCCCTTGGCCTTGGGATCGCTGTCGTAGTAGTTCTTCAGCTTGTACTGGCCGTATTCGATCTGGATCTGACCAGCTGCGCTGACCGGGATGCCAACACCCACGCCCCAATACTGCTTCTTGTAATCGGAGTCAGCAAAGGTTTCTTGTTTTTCCTGGATGTAGTTGGCGAAGACCTTGACCACTTTGAAGTCATAGCTGCCGCCGAGCGACCATGCCTTGTTGTCGCCGCTCTCAACAACGAAACCGCCAACAGCCTGTGCATCATTGCTCATGACTTGCTGGTACATGGCCGTCAAATAGAGCGGGCCATTGGCATAACGAACGCCCAAGCCATACTGGTTGCCATCGGACGTGTCATTCTTTTCCCAACCGGTGGTCGTAGCGTATGCACTCGTCTGCTCGCCAAACGCAGCAATCGCACGGAAATCAAAGCCGTTCCAGTTCGGGCTGTGGTAGGTGATCGCGTTGTTCCAGCGCGAGCCGCCGCCGGTCTGCATGGTGCGGAAAGCCGGGACGAAGAAGTTCGACGGCTGAACGGTGGTGATGTCGTTAACCGACGTTGCACCCAGGAACATGCCGCTCGGCGCATATTGACGGCCCATGGCGACGGTACCCCAGTTGCCGGCGAGACCGACGAAGGACTGGCGGATTTGATCCCAGCCGCTGGCGTTCTGGTCGATGTTCGTGCCGTATTCCAGCGTGAAGACAGCCTTCAGGCCATTGCCCAGGCCTTCTTCGCCACGGAAACCGATACGGCTGCCGCTCCAGCAACCGCTGTTGATGCCCATGAATTTACCGCTGTTGGTACGAGCAGTCGGCAAATGGGTGGCGCCATCAAAGGAGCCGAGACCAAGATATCCATTATTGGTATCGCTCTTGCTATAGCCATAGCAAACGTCGGCAATACCATAGACAGTCACGTTGGTCTGCGCGAAGGCAACGCCAGAAACCAGACCGGCGACTGCCAGTGCGATGATTTTCTTTTGCATTTGTAAATCTCCTCTAGGGTTAAGGTCGGCAGCGTTTCGAACGCCGCCAAACTGGACCTCTCATGTATGAGAAGCTGAACGAATCATCGCAAACGGCACGCTCCCTAGCAACTTTGTCACATCATTAATACAATTCGGAACGTGCTTCATGTTGCTTAATTGCAACAGAGAGAGTCACCACCAGTACCGATCATTCGATCCGGCGATGAACGAGGAGGTCAGTCGGACTCTACCTTAGGGTCGCGGCTCAGCAGTCTTTCGACAGCTTCCTGGGCCGGTTCGTTCTGATTGAGGATGGCGTCGACCGCCTGGGTGATCGGCATATCGACGCCCAGTTGCGCCGCCAGCTTCGCCGCCTCGCGCGCCGTGCCGACGCCTTCGGCGACATGGCCGAGTTCATCCAGAATTTGCGGCAGTGCTTTCCCCGCCGCCAGCGCCAGCCCGACCCGCCGATTGCGCGAGAGATCGCCGGTACATGTAAGGATCAGGTCGCCCATGCCGGCAAGCCCCATGAACGTTCCCGGCTGGCCGCCGAGCGCTACGCCCAGGCGGGCGATTTCCGCCAGGCCACGCGTTATCAGCGCGGCTCGCGCGTTGTGGCCGAATTTAAAACCATCGCAAATGCCGGCGGCGATGGCCATGACATTTTTCACCGCGCCGCCGATTTCGGCACCCACCAAATCGTCGTTGGCATAAATGCGCAGCCTTCCGCCGTGCAACTCGGCGGCAACCGCGCGCGCGAAATGCATATCATGCGAAGCCAGCGTCGCTGCCATGGGCAGTCCCCTGGCGACTTCTTCGGCAAAGCTGGGCCCCGTCAGCACGCCGCAGGAAACGGATCCGCCGAGTTCTTCGTCGACGATCTGATGAGGCAATTTGCCGCTGTCCGGCTCGAACCCTTTGCAGACCCAGATCAACGGCCGCGGTTGCCCGGTTTCGCTCAACAGCCGGAGCGTCGCCCGCAATCCCATCAGCGGCGCGGCGACAACCAGCAGCTCCGCGTCCCGTGCCGCCGAAGCCAGACTCTCTTCTATGGCGACGCTTTCCGGCAAGAGAAACCTGGGCAGGAACTGCCTATTCTCGCGAACTTCGCGCATGCCGCGGACCACTTCCGGCTCACGAGCCCAAAGCGCCACCTGATGTTTCCGGGATAAAGCGATCGATAACGAAGTACCCCAGGCGCCCGCGCCGATGACAGCCAGCTTCAAGCCTAGATTCCCCAGACCTGATTGGCGTGTACGAAGCCTTCCGCCCCGTCGCGGTGGCGGACTTTCACCCAGCCGCCCGGCAGGGTTTCGATGTAGTCGAGCGAAACGTTCTTCTCCGCCGAAAAGGCCAGCGGCGCCCCCTCTTCCGCCTTTCTCAGGATATCCGCATGCGCCGCCCTGACGATCACCGAACGGCGATTGGCAAGATACTTCGTTTCAATCCAGGCCAGACCGCCTTCGGCGTCCCGCACCTTGGACCAGCCTTCCAGGCTGACCACGATTTCCACGGGAGTATCGCGCCGGATGACGAAGAGCTTGGCGCCGCGCTGCGAAGGCGCATCGTAAAGAACCGTTGCCGCGTCCACGGTGCGATAGTCCACCGCCCAGGCCGGCAGCGAAACTCCGGCCACAAGGAACGGCAGCAAGGGCAGCAATCGCTTCATAGCAATACTCCTCGAAATTCGGGATCAGGCCTTGGCCGTATTTTGCTCCTGCTGCGCACGCGCCGCGTACATGGCCTCGAAATTGACCGGCTGCAGGATGACCGGCGGAAAGCCGGCACGCGCCACCGATTCCGAAACGGCTTCGCGCACATAGGGAAACAGAACGTTCGGACAGGCGATCGACAGCAGCGGCTCCAGATTCGGCTCGGGGATGTTACGGATGCGGAAAATCCCGGACTGCCCTACTTCGATCAGGAAAACCGTCTTTTCGCCAAGTTTCGCCGTCACCGTCACCGTCAGCGTCGCTTCGTAGATGTCATCGCCTATCTTGGTTCCCGCCGTCTGCAGTTGCAGGTTGATCTCGGGAGTTTCCCGCTCGGCAAAAATAGCGGGCGCATTGGGCACTTCCACCGAAAGGTCCTTCACATAGAGTTTTTCGATAGCAAAAAACGGAGCTTCTTTTTCAGTCATGATGTCTTTTCTTTAATTTAGTAAAAAATGTTGATGAAACGGAAAAAGGCAAACGGCCTGACGAGACTTGTCCGATCAGGCCGGTTTCCCGGAAAGCAGGGGCATGAGGTTCCCTGCCTGGTCAAGCGCGATCAGGTCATCGCACCCGCCGACATGGGTATCGCCGATAAAAATCTGCGGCACGGTGCGGCGCGAGGTTTTCTCGATCATTTCGTCGCGTTTCTGCGGGTCCAGGTCGACCCTTATTTTTTCGATCTCCGTCACGCCGCGGGCACGCAGCAAATTTTCCGCCCGGACGCAGTACGGGCAAACCGCTGTTGAATACATGACAACACGTGAAGTTGTGCTCATTTCTTCGCCCCCTTCTTGAGCGGCAAGCCAGCGGTGCGCCAGCCGGCAATCCCGCCTTCCAGATTATTGACGCGGCCAAAACCCAGCTTTTCCAGCTGCTTGCACGCACTCGATGAACGGTTTCCCGTCTGGCAAACCAGAATCAGGGGGCTTTCCTTGAACTTGTCCAGTTCCCCGGCACGCTCCCCAAGATTGTCCATCGGGATATTGCGCGATTCGGGAAGGTGGCCGGTGGAATACTCCTCCACTGTCCGCACATCGATGACTTGTGCATCCTCACGATTGATCAGTTGCGTCGCTTGGGCCGGAGAGATTCCCTTGGCGCCGCTGGATCCGCGCATGGTCAGCACGACCAGGGCGCTGCCGCTCGCCAACGCCAACAACACAAGCAGTATGTTTTGCTGAATGAATTCCAAGTAAAGCTCCAGATACAGGAAAAATATGAAAGAAGATACACACCCGACACGGAAAACCCGACCGCAACCCATCATATGAGCCGACCGGACATCGCGATATCGCTCGTTAGGGTATAGCAAGCCATTATAGAATAATTCCATTTATAAATCGTCAGTGACGCGAAGACAAACCGCAGACAGTGCTGTAGCACGGCAAGGCGAAGGCGACAAAGTCACTGGCGATTTAGAAGTGGAATTATTTCTTATTCCGAGGGCGATCCCTAAGTCCCGCCCTGGTTACCGAGGATTATGCGTCTGCAACGATGAACCAAACGCCATGTAAGACAAAACTGTGGGGCAAAGGCAGCTTCCCGCGCCTGGGAGGAGGCTGGATTGCGTGCCTCTGCAGCGCGTTTCTCCTGGCATTACCCGTTTCGGCAGATGCCGCCAAGGCCAAAAGCAGCAAGCAGCCGACCCGGGCCGATGTCGCCGAAAAGAAAACCGATCTCAAGGAATTGCGTACCCAGATAGAATCCCTGCAAAAGGAAATGGCCAACAGCGAGAGCAAGCGAGCCGGCGCTGTCGATAAACTCAAGAACGTCGAACAGGAAATTTCCGTCACGCAACGGGAGTTGCACAATCTTTCCAGGCAACGCGGCAAGCTGCAGACCACGCTGAAGAATCTCGGCAACCAGTCGCAGGATCTGGAAGGCCGCATCGAGCGCTTGCGGGCACAGCTGGAAAACCTGCTCTACCACCAGTATTTACGGGGGAGTTCCGATTCGCTACGCCTGTTGTTCAACGGCGAGAACCCGAACCAATTGACGCGCGACCTGTATTACCTGTCGGCCGTCAGCCGTTTCCATAGCCAGCTCCTGGGCGAAACCGAAATGTTGCTCGACCAGAAAAAAACGCTTGCCGAAGATACTCGTGAACGCGCAGACGAACTATCCGGCGTGGAAAACCGGCAAAAGGAACAACACGGCAAACTTGTTGCCCAACGCGAGCAGCGCAAAGCGGTTCTGAACAAGATATCGGCGGAGATTTCCGAGCAGCGCAAGGAAATCGGCAACCTGCGCCGCGATGAGAAGCAACTGTCGCAGTTGATCGAGCGGTTATCCAAGATAATTGCCGCGCGCCCTGTGCCGCGCAAGGATAGCGGTTCCAGAACGCAGGCACAGGGGAAATCGCAAGCCGACCGCCAGGGCGCCCCCGAACTGGCCAACGAAAACACGCCGGACGCCGTTCCCGCCGGCGCGTTTTCCAGCCTGAAAGGCCGCTTGCGCCTGCCGGTCAAAGGCGTGGTTACCAATCGTTTCGGCGGCACGCGCCAGGAAGGCAGCACATGGAAAGGATTATTCATCCGCGCGCAAGCGGGCAGCGACATCAAGGCAATTGCCGCCGGACGCGTGGTTTTTGCGGACTGGATGCGCGGCTTCGGCAATCTGCTGATTCTCGACCACGGCGGTAACTATTTGTCAATTTATGGCAACAACGATGCATTATTCAAACAGGTAGGCGACAATGTGCGCGGAGGAGATTCCGTCGCCGCTGTCGGGAACAGCGGTGGCAACCCGGAATCCGGTTTATACTTTGAATTGCGTCATCAAGGGCAACCAATCGATCCCATGAGGTGGGTCAGCCTGAAATGACGAGCGACTTTATCGTGGAGCGATTTTGATGGGCAAGTTGAAACAGGCAAGTCTGGTTTTCGCCGGCTTGGCAGGCGGCATTCTGATCAGTCTGCAATTTTCGGCCATGGCCGAAAAGGAGGTCCGGTCCACTCTGCCCGTTGAGGAACTGCGAACCTTCGCAGAAGTGTTCAACGCCATCAAGCAGGGGTACGTCGAGCCGGTCGAGGACAAGAAATTGATCTCGCATGCCATCAGCGGCATGTTGTCCAACCTCGATCCGCATTCCTCCTACCTCGATGCGGACGCGTTCAAGGATCTTCAAGTCGGGACCCAGGGCGAATTCGGCGGGCTCGGCATAGAGGTCGGCATGAAAGACGGCCTCGTCGAAGTCGTCGCCCCGATCGAGGACACCCCAGCCGACCGTGCCGGGATCAAGACCGGCGACCTGATCTTCAAGCTCGACGACAAGCTGGTGAAGGGCATGACCCTGACCGACGCCGTCAAGCGCATGCGCGGCAAACCCAATACGCAAATCCGGCTGTCCATCATCCGCAAGGGCGAGCTCAAGCCCCTTGAGATCACCCTGACGCGGGAGATCATCAAGGTTCAGAGCGTCAAGTCCAAGCTCGTGGAAGACGGTTACGGCTATCTGCGCGTCACCTCTTTCCAGGAAAACACGGCAGCCTCGGTCGTCAAGCATCTCAACGACCTGTATAAGCCAGGACCGCTGCGCGGGCTCGTACTCGATCTGCGCAACGATCCCGGCGGCCTGCTCAATTCGGCGATTGGCGTTTCGGCCTCCTTCCTGCCGGCCAAGACGCTGGTAACGTCAACCGACGGCCGCGTACCCGACGCCAAACACCAGTTTTATGCGCAGCCTGAGGATTATTTGCGCGGCAGCCGCGACGACTACATCAAGAGTCTGCCGGTCGAGGCGCTGAAGGTTCCCATGGTTGTGTTGATCAACGGCGGTTCCGCCTCGGCTTCGGAAATCGTCGCCGGCGCCCTGCAGGATCATAAACGCGCTGTGATCATGGGCACGACGAGCTTTGGCAAAGGGTCCGTGCAGACGGTGATCCCGCTGCCGAACAATGAAGCCATCAAGCTGACCACGGCCCGTTACTTCACGCCGTCCGGCCGCTCCATCCAGGCCAAGGGCATCGTCCCCGACATCGTCGTGGAAGAAAGCGCCAACGGAACATCCGCCATGCGTCTGCGCGAAGTCGACCTGGAGAATCATCTCGAAAACAACAAGGAGAAGGAGGCGGTAGCAACACCCGCCAAGCCGCAGGGCAAACCCTCAACCAAGCCGAAGAATGCGCCAAAGGACGACAGCGACGAGGCTGCCGAGCCGCCGAGCCGCGAACTGGCTTCGAAGAAGGATTACCAGCTCACGCAGGCGCTCAATCTGCTCAAGGGGTTGCAGATCATACAGAACAAGTAGTTCCGCAGCGCCTCTGGCATGGGAGGAAGACATGAAACGTCCGGCCGAAGCACTTGGCAAACCCGAGCCGATCCGCAAAAGCCGGACGATCGAGTTTGCCGAATTTCCTCCCGGCCAGATACCGGAAGCCTGCGATTTCCTTGGCCGCCTGGAATCGCTGGAACTCGTGCCGCATGCCGAGGAACTGTCGATCGACGTTTCCTACGACCTGCACGAGCATTCTCTTGAGGAACTCGAAAGCGCACTGGAAGACAAAGGCTTCCACCTGAGCTGTTCACTGCTGTACAAGCTGGTTCGTGCGTTGATTCACTATGTGGAGGAAACCGAACTGCACAACCTCGGCGCGCCGCGCCGCCTGCTCAAAAAATCGCAGCACGAGGCCTATACCCAGGCCTGGGAGCGCCATCCACATGGCGATCACGACGACACCCCCCCCGAATGGCGGGAATACAAATAAGCGTAAGACAGGAAAGCGGGCATCCTCCGCGTCACGGTCATTCATGAACGACGAACAGTTGCTTCGCTACAGCCGCCACATTCTGCTCGATGAAATCGGCATCGAAGGACAGCAGCGCATCATCGGTTCGAGGGTCCTGATTGTCGGGGCCGGCGGACTGGGTTCTCCCGCCGCGCTGTATCTCGCATCGGCGGGCGTCGGGACGGTTACGCTGGCCGACGGCGATATCGTCGATCTCAGCAATCTGCAACGGCAGATCCTGCACACGAAGGACCGCGTCGGCCAGATGAAGGTGGACTCCGGGCAAATCGCCCTGGGGGCCGTCAACTCGGATGTCGAGGTCATCACCGTCGCAGAACGGCTGACCGGCGAAAGGATGGAGGAACTCGTCGCGCAGGCCGACGCCGTCCTCGATTGCTGCGATAACTTCGCCACGCGCTACGCCATCAACCGCGCCTGCCGGAAACTTGGGGTACCGCTGGTTTCAGGCGCCGCCATCCGCTTCAGCGGGCAGATATCGGTTTTCGATTTCCGGCAGGAGCCTTCTCCCTGCTACCACTGCCTATTCCCGGAAGGCGAAAACGCCGAAGAAATGCGCTGCGCCGTGACCGGGGTTTTCGCGCCGCTCACCGGCATTATCGGCGCCATGCAGGCGGCGGAAACCCTGAAGATCTTGAGCCACGCGGGAGAGCCGCTGCGCGGCCGCCTGCTGCTGCTGAACGCGCTGACGATGGAATGGCGCAGTGTCGGCTTCGGCAAGGATCCGGACTGCCCGGTGTGCCGATCTAGCTAAAACGCGCCAATACGCGCAAATCGCCCCCGACCATGCGAACATCATGGATTGTCAGACGGCGCTTGTCGTCGAGCGATTCGAGTTCGGGCAGGTCGAACATCCCGCGCGCCTTGTCGCCCGCCAGGCAAGGCGCCATGTACAGCAGCAGTTCGTCCGCCAGTCCTCCGGCCAGCAGCGAACCGCTGAGCCGCGCTCCGGCCTCGACGTGCAGTTCGTTGACGCCGCGGCGGCCAAGCTCCCGCATCAGCGCGGCAAGATCCACCCGCCCCGCCTCGCCGGGCATGCACAGCAGTTCAGCGCCGCGCGCCTGCAATGCCTCCGCCCCCGTAGCGCCGGGAAGCGCGGAAACCAGGAGAACGCGCCCGCCCTCCAGGACGCGTGCTGCGGGGGAAGTTTCAAGGCGGCTGTCGACAATGATCCTCAGCGGCTGGCGCGGCACCGCGACATCGCGCACGCTCAACTGCGGGTCGTCGGCCCGCACCGTGCCGATGCCGCTCAGGATGGCGCAGGCCCGGGCGCGCCAGCGCTGGCCGTCCCGGCGCGCCGACGCGCCGGTGATCCACTGGCTGACGCCGTTATGCAGCGCTGTCTTGCCGTCGAGCGTCGCCGCCAGCTTTATGCGAACCCACGGACGGCCGCGCGACATGCGCGAAACAAAGCCTATATTCAACTCGCGCGCCTCGGATTCAAGCAGACCGCATTCCGTGGCAATGCCCGCGGCGGCCAGAGTCGCCATTCCGCGCCCGGCAACCCGCGGGTTGGGGTCCTGCATGGCGGCCACGACCCGCGCTACGCCGGCGGCGATCAGCGCCTCGGCGCAAGGCGGCGTCCGCCCATGATGGCTGCATGGTTCCAGAGTGACATAGGCGGTCGCTCCGCGTGCATTTCCGGCCGAATCCAGCGCATGGACTTCGGCGTGCGGCCCGCCGGCCTGCCGATGCCAGCCTTCTCCGATAACGGCGCCGTCCCTGACGAGCACGCAGCCCACGCGGGGATTCGGCATGGTGGAGTAAAGGCCTCGTTCGGCGAGGTGCAACGCCCGCGCCATGAATTCGTGGTCGGACGAAGTAAACATGGGATGGGAATCCGCTATTTGGCGCGCCGCTGGACGGGGCGGGAAACTTCCCTGACGAGATCGGAAAACTCGTCGACGTCCTCGAAGTTCCGATAAACCGATGCAAAGCGGACGTACGCGACTTTGTCGAGTTTTTTCAGCTCGCGCATGACCATTTCGCCGATTTTCCCGGAAGGAATCTCGCGCTCGCCCTGCACCAGCAGCTTCTCCTCGATGCGCGCAATCGCTGCATCCACCGCCTCGACCGCCACCGGCCGCTTACGCAGCGCCAGCCTCAGGCTGTCGGAAAGTTTTTTCCGGTCAAAGTCGACCCGCGAGCCGTTTTTCTTGACGACCTGCGGCAAACGGATTTCCGCCCGTTCGTAGGTGGAAAACCGCTTGTCGCAGGACAGGCAGCGACGACGACGACGCACGATGTCGCCGTCGTCGTTGATGCGCGTGTCGGCGACTGTCGTATCGGGCGCGCCGCAGAAAGGGCACTTCATGTCAGTCCGTCACAGAACGGCTCATACGCGGGGCGGCAATGGTTAGGCTCCGTAAACCGGGAACTTCTTGCACAGCACGGCAACGTCGCTACGCACTCTGGCCAGAACCGCTTCGTCGTTCGGCGCCTCGAGCACGTCGGCGATCAGGTGCGCGACTTCCTCGGCCTCAAGCTCGGTGAAACCGCGCGTCGTCATGGCCGGCGAACCGATACGAATGCCAGAGGTCACCATCGGTTTTTGCGGATCATTCGGAATCGAATTTTTGTTGACTGTAATGTGCGCCTTGCCCAATGCCGTTTCGGCATCTTTCCCGGTAATGTTCATGGCGCGCAGATCCAGCAGAAAAACGTGCGACTCGGTCCGCCCGGAAACGATGCGCAGCCCCCGTTCCACCGACAGCACCCGCGACAACACGCGGGCGTTGGCCACCACCTGCTCCTGATACTCGCGAAATTCCGGCGTGGCGGCTTCCTTGAAAGCGACCGCCTTGGCGGCAATCACGTGCATCAGAGGGCCGCCCTGCAAGCCGGGGAAAATCGCCGAATTGATGGCTTTCTCGTGCTCGGCCTTCATCAGGATGACACCGCCGCGCGGGCCGCGCAAGGTCTTGTGCGTGGTCGAAGTCACGACGTCGGCCACGGGGACCGGGTTCGGATAGCAGTCGGCGGCGATCAGGCCGGCATAGTGCGCCATATCGACCCAGAAAATGGCGCCGACGGCCTTGGCCACCTTGGCGAAGCGCTCGAAATTGATGCGCAGGGAGTAAGCCGACGCCCCGGCGATGATGATCTTCGGCTTATGCTCGTGCGCCAGCGCTTCCATCCGGTCGTAGTCGATTTCCTCTTTTTCGTTCAGCCCGTAGGAAACCACGTTGAACCATTTTCCGGAAAGGTTGAGCGGCATGCCGTGCGTCAGATGCCCGCCTTCCGCCAGGCTCATGCCCATGATGGTATCGCCCGGCTTGGCGAACGCCATGAGCACCGCCTGGTTGGCCTGCGAGCCGGAGTTGGGCTGCACGTTGGCGGCTTCCGCGCCGAACAGTTTTTTCAGCCGTTCGATGGCGATCTGTTCGGCAACGTCAACATATTCGCAACCGCCGTAGTACCGCTTGCCCGGGTAACCTTCTGCATACTTGTTGGTCAGCTGCGAGCCCTGCGCCTCCATCACGGCCTTGCTGACGTAGTTCTCGGACGCGATCAGCTCGATGTGCTCCTCCTGGCGGTGGTTTTCTCTTTCAATCGCACTCCAGAGTTCAGGATCGACTTTTGCCAAGGTATCTTTTGCGGAAAACATTGTCTGCCTCATGCGCCGTTGGGAAAATGTGAATTGTATCATGACGGCTTTCGGCGGATTTCGCCTCTTTGGGCGGCGCACGGAGTCCTTTTCGCTGCAAAACCTTCATAATAACAAGGCCGTATCACCCCCCCTTCATGCCCAAGAAGGGTAAATCATGCGATAATTCCGCCCCTGTTTTGCGAGCCAGGCCAAAATAACATCCTCACGAGGGCAATGTTCCGTCTGTTTCAGTTGTTCTGCGGCAAGGAATTACCCACTCTCCTTGCTGCGATAACTCTCAAACCAGAAATTCCCGAATCGAACGAGGATCGCTCACGTGAATGCTCTTCTCAAGCTGTCACAACGGATCGATGCGCTGACCGAGTGTATCGGCAAGTCGGCCATCTGGATCGTGCTGATCGTCACGCTCGTCAGCGCCGGCAACGCCCTGATGCGCTACACCGTCAACTACAGTTCGAACGCCCTGCTGGAAATTCAATGGTATATGTTCGGCGTGATCTTCCTGGCCTGTTCGGGGTATACGCTGTTGCGCAACGAACACGTGCGCATCGACATTCTTTCCGGGCGCCTGTCCAAGCGCGCCCAGACCTGGATCGACATTTTCGGCATCCTGTTCTTCCTGATGCCCATGGCCATCGCCATCATGGTCCTTTCCTGGCCGGTCTTCCTTCATGCCTTCGAATCCGGCGAAATGTCCAACAGCGCCGGCGGGCTGATCGTCTGGCCGGCGCGCCTGATGGTACCGGTCGGTTTCCTGCTGCTGATCGCCCAGGCCGTCTCCGAACTCATCAAGCGCGCCGGGTTCCTGATGGGACTGTGCCCCGACCCCACGGAGAAGAAAAGCGTCCTGACCTCCGAGGAAGAACTCGTCCGGACCATTAAGGCGAACAAGGAGCGTGAGCAGGGAGGAACGCGATGACCGAGTTCCTGATCGCCAACATGGCGCCGATCATTTTCCTATCGATGATCGTTTTCCTGCTCGTCGGTTTTCCGGTCGCTTTCGCCCTGGCCGCCAACGGCGTGGTCTTCGGTCTGCTCGGCATCGAACTGGGGCTGCTCGGCCCGCAGCTGTTCCAGGCGCTCCCCGACCGCATCCACAGCGTCATGGCCAACGAGACGCTGCTGGCCGTTCCTTTCTTTACCTTCATGGGATTGATCCTGGAACGTTCCGGCATGGCCGAGGACCTGCTCGACACCATCGGGCAACTGTTCGGTCCGATCCGAGGCGGTCTGGCCTATGCAGTAATTTTCGTCGGCGCACTCCTGGCGGCGACGACCGGCGTCGTTGCCGCGTCGGTCATTTCGATGGGCCTCATTTCGCTGCCGATCATGCTGCGCTACGGCTACGACCGGCGCCTGGCGTCCGGCGTTATCGCCGCCTCCGGCACATTGGCGCAGATCATCCCGCCGTCGCTGGTGCTCATCGTCATGGCCGACCAACTCGGCAAATCCGTCGGCGACATGTACGCCGGCGCGTTCATTCCCGGCATCACGCTCACCCTGCTCTATGCCGCGTATATCGGCGTTCTCTCCTTTGCCAAGCCGCAATGGGTCCCGGCGTTGCCCACTGAAGCGCGCACATTGCGCGGCGGCAAGCTGCTGCTGCGGGTGTTGACGACGCTGCTGCCCCCCCTGATGCTGATCTTCCTGGTGCTCGGCACCATTTTCCTGGGCATCGCCACCCCCACGGAGGGCGGAGCGATGGGCGCGACCGGAGCGCTGGTCATGGCCATCGTGCGCCGGCGGCTGAACCTGAAATTGCTGAAACAGGCGATGGAAAGCACGGCCAAGCTGACGACATTCGTCGTGTTCATCCTCATCGGCGCACGCGTTTTCTCGCTGACTTTCTACGGCGTCGACGGCCACCGCTGGGTCGAACACCTGCTGGTCGACCTGCCGGGCGGGCCGATGGGATTCCTGATTTTCGTCAACATCCTGGTGTTCGTCCTGGCCTTCTTCCTCGATTACTTCGAACTCTCCTTCATCATCATCCCGCTGCTCGGCCCGGTCGCCGAAAAGCTGGGCATCGACCTGATCTGGTTCGGCGTTCTCCTCGGCATCAACATGCAGACATCCTTCCTGCATCCGCCTTTCGGTTTCGCGCTGTTCTTCCTGCGCTCGGTCGCGCCCGCCTCGGTCAAGACCAGCGACATCTATTTGGGCGCCATTCCCTTCGTCGGCATCCAGATCCTGATGGTCATCCTGGTCATCACGTTCCCGCAGATGGTCACGGCAGGACTCGATCAAGGGACGAAGGTCGATCCCAGCACCATCCAGATCGACGTGCCGGTTCCCACCTATGACTACGAGGCGCAGGATCCATCATCGTACGCCCCCGCAGAGGAAACACCGAAGGCGGGAGGCCAGTAGCCCCCCTCCAGCGCGATCCTTCATAAAAAAAACGGGAGCACTGCTCCCGTTTTTTCCGTAACGCGGCTGCCCGCTTAACGATCACCCCTTGCGGCCGAGGCTGAACATATAGTTGGCATAAGAGCCTTCTGCGACGCGGAACCAGGAGTTCTGTTCGTCCGTGAATTTCTTGTAGTCTTCGTAAACCTTTTTGAAATCCGGATTCTTCGCGCAGATATCCGCATAGACCTCCAGAGCCGCCTTGTAGCAAACGTCCATCACCTCCTTCGGGAAGGGGCGCAGCTGCGTTCCCGAAGCAATGATCTGCTTGAGCGCCGCCGGGTTCTTGGCATCGTAGCGGGCGCACATTTCCGTATTCGCATCCGCGCATGCTGCTTCGAACGCCGCCTGGTATTCCTTGGGCAGTTCCGCCCACTTCTTGGTATTCACGTAGACCGAAACCTGCGGGCCGCCCTCCCACCAGCCGGGGTAATAGTAATACTTGGCAACCTTGTTGAAGCCCAGCTTGAGGTCGTCATAAGGCCCGACCCATTCCGCGGCGTCGATGGTGCCCTTTTCCAGCGAAGGATAGATGTCCGATCCGGCGATCTGCTGCGGCACGATGCCGACCTTGGACAGCACTTCGCCCGCCAGCCCGGCGATGCGCATCTTCAGGCCCTTGAGGTCGGCCACCGTTTTGATTTCCTTGCGGAACCAGCCGCCCATCTGCACGCCGGTGTTGCCGCAGGGGAAGGAAATGATGTTCGCTTTGGCGTAGAACTCGTTCATCAGTTTCGAGCCGTTGCCGTCGCGGAACCACGCGTTGGTCTGGCGATTGTTCATGCCGAACGGAATGGCCGTATCGATGCAGTACGTGGGATCCTTGCCGTAATAGTAGTAGCCACAGGTATGCCCCATCTCCACGGTGTTGTCCCTGACGGCATCATGCACGCCCGGCCCCGGAACGATTTCGCCGGCGGCGAAATGCTGGATCTGGAATTTTCCGCCGGTGATGTCGGAAATCCGCTTCACCAGAAACTCGCCCGTACCGAACAGGGTATCCAGGCTCTTGGGGAAACTCGATGCCATGCGCCACTTGATCGTCGGCAGACTCTGATTCTGCGCGATAGCCGGAACCGCAACCGCCCCCGCCGCTAGACTGACCCCCGCTTTTTTCAAAAAGGAACGTCTTTCCATGCTTATGTTCTCCGTATGTGATGAATTGCCGCGAATCTACATAGGCATTATAGCCAAACCCCTACAGGCAAAAGGAGTTTTCTTCCCATGCTTCCCATGCCTGCGCCGCTCAACTCCCCGCCACTTTCATCTCCGAAAGAAGGATGGAGCCGACCTGGCGCGAGCCGCGCACGAGAACGTCGTTGCCGACATCGGCGATGTTCAGGAACATGTCGCGCAGATTTCCAGCGATCGTGATCTCTTCGACGGGATGGCGGATTTCGCCGTTTTCCACCCAGTATCCGGCAGCGCCGCGGGAATAATCACCGGTGACGTAATTGACACCATGCCCGAGCAGTTCAGTCACCAGCAGGCCTTTGTGCATTTTCCGGATCAGGCCGCTAAAGTCGTGCTCTCCGGGCTGGACGATCAGGTTGTGGCAGCCGCCCGCGTTACCCGTGGTCTGCATTCCCAGCTTGCGCGCCGTATAGGCGCTCAGGAAATACCCTTGCAGGCGGCCGCCGTCCACCACCTCCCGCGGGTGCGTCAGGACGCCGTCGCTGTCGAACATGCTGCTGGCCAACGCACCCGGCAGGTGGGGCCGTTCGCTGATGCGCAGCCACTCCGGAAAAATTCTCTTGCCCAGACTGTCGGCCAGGAAGGAGGTCTTGCGGTACAGGCTCCCGCCGCTCGCGGCGTGCACGAAGCTGCCGATCAATGACGCCGCCAGCGGCGCCTCGAACAACACGGGTATCTTGCAGGTTCTGATCTTGCGCGACCCCAGGCGGGACAGCGCCCGGCGCGCGGCATATTCGCCGATGGCATCGGCAGCGGCGATCTGCCTCGGGTCGCGCGACGTCGAATACCAATCGTCGCGCTGCATGCCGTCGTCCTTCCCGGCGATGACCGAGCAGGCTACGTAATGCCGGGACGTCGGGTAACCGCCCATGAAGCCCAAGCTGTTGGCGCAAATGAACTGGCCTTCCTGGATCGAGACGGACGCTCCTTCGGAATTCGTCACCAGCGGATCGACGGCGAACGCCGCCTGCTCGCAGCGTTTCGCCAGATCGGCCGCGGCATCGACCGACAAAAGCCAGGGATGGTAAAGATCCAGATCCGCGAAGCCCTGCTCACGCTTTGCCAGCAAGGCCGCTTCGGGCAGGCCGGCGCAATCGTCCTCGGCCGTGAAGCGGGCGATGCTGAGCGCCGACTCCACCGTTTCGCGGAGCGCCGCGGCGGAAAAGTCCGACGTGCTGGCATGCCCCTTGCGCTTGCCGAGATAGACCGTCACGCCGATTCCCTTGTCGCGGTTGTACTCGATCGTCTCGACCTCGCCGCAGCGCACGGTGACGGATTGTCCGAACCCCTCCGAGACGTCGACTTCGCAATCGCTGGCTCCCGATTTCCGCGCGTGGTCGAGCACGTCCTGGGCATAGGAACGCAAGGTATCGAGAGAGTGGCCGAATCTCGCTTCGGTGGGGAACTGAGCAGTTTTACGTGACATGGGCAATGGAAACGGTAGCAAAGCCGCTATCATAGCAGCCCGAACAGACATCCCGCGTCCCGACGCCCATGAATACATCCGAAGAAAACACGCTCCCTCCGTCCAAAACGCAGCGCAAGCACGCCATGGAGGAACTGCAATCGCTCGGCGAGGAGCTGGTGCGGCTGTCGGCCGAGAAGCTCGGCAGAATCGCGCTGCCTGACGCTCTGCTCATCGCCGTCAAGGAAGCGCAGCGCATGACGCGCTTGGATGAAGCGAGACGGCGGCAGATGCAGTACATCGGGCGCCTCATGCGCAAGGTCGATGGCGATCCCATCCGTGCGGCGCTGGAGGAGGCAAGCAGCGCTTCGGCCAGCGAGACGGCGCGCCTGCACAGGCTGGAAAAAATGCGTGACGATCTGTTGGCCGATGAAAAAGCGCTCCAGGAGATTGCCTCGCGCTATCCCGCAATCGACCTGCAACATCTGCGCTCACTGCGCCGGGCTGCACTGAAGGAGCGGGAGCAGGAAAAACCCCCGCGGAATTTCCGCGCGATCTTCCAGTTGCTGAAGAACGCCGATCAGGACGACACGCTCCCGGCCAGTTGAGCCGTGCCGTTTACGCGACGAGCTGTTCGCGATAGCGGCCGATTTCGAAGTTGATGCCCGCTTCTTCCGTTTCCAGCGGCGTCAGCACGTACTTTTTTTCGCCCAAGAGGTACTCCTGGTTCGTACGCACGTCGAAACCGCCTTTTGGCATCACCACGCGGATTTCGTTGGGCGAACCCTCTTCGCGCAGCAAAATGCCCGGGATGGCATCGGCCGCCGAAAAACCGGAAGTCCGCGGGCGCAGCTCGATGCTTTGCGCGCTCCTGGACAGCGTCTGAATGCCGATGCTGGCCCGCAGGTCCGGAGCCACGCTGCAGCGGCGTATGACGCCCAATACCCAGTTGTCTCCGCCCTCCGGCTGAATGCACAGCAATGCCCCGATCTTCAGCCAGTTGCCCAGTTCTTCCACGCCGGCGCAGAACCCGCCCAGGCTGACGTTTTCGACCACCCAGCTCTCGGCGGAACGCTCCGCATTGAGGCGGGCGACATTACCCGCAAAAACCGTCAGGCAATCGTCGAAACCCTGCAAAACGGAAATACGCGTTTTGACGGCGTGCCGCGCATGCATGCGCTGTGGAGGAACAGCCGCCCAATATAGCGACAGGTGCTGCAGTACCTTGAACACGACAGGCGCCGGATAATCTCCGCCGAGGTTCAGATCGGCGGGAAGCGACCCGCGCTCGACGGTACGAACCATCTCGCTCAACGCCTGGGATACCGTTCCAGGCAGGAAAAAGCGCAGAGAGGACGGTAATTGCTCGGGCGGTTGCACCAATCGCGTCGGCGGCAGGCCCGATGCGGCATCCACCCAATAGACGCTGCCGGGCAGGCATTCCGCAGAAAGAACGAATCCGGGCAGGAAGTAGGCGATCAGGCGGTCTGCCAATTCGATTTCCACCGGCAGCAAGGTACCCATCGACGACGACGAACGGACCAGTACCTGAAGATATTGCTGGGAAACACTGGTCGTCCCCGGCACGCCGGGATAAAGCTGAACCAGTTTCTGGGCATAGCCCTCGGTTTCGGCATTCAGGTAGGGGCGCCCAAGACCGCGCCACAAATCCTCGCCGATCGATCCATAACGGTACTCGATCCACTTCAGTTGGCTTGAACGTGCCGCCAGCAGGCGCGTCGCCGCCAGCGGCAGCTTGCCCTTGAACCCCTCGTGGCCGCGCCCCTTTTGATTCTGCCGCAAACGCTCGATGCAGTACGCATAGAGACCGGCGACTTCCCCCCAGTAGTTGAAACACATGGTCCACAAGCGTTTTTCGTCGCTCTTGGAAAGCGGGGACGACTGGAGATAATCGCGCAGCAGCCGGCGAAGATGAGGCTGCGCCGCTTCGTCCAGGCTGCTCACGACATCGAACATCTGGTCGAGATGAAAATCGTCGGCAACCCGCAGCGATTCAAACCACCCGTAGATTTCGTCGACAGCCTTGATGGCTTCCCCGGGCAGACTGGTCAAAACGCGCTTGAGCTCCTTGGGGTCGCCGAGAGGATGGTTCGGACGTGAAGAAAAGAAATTTAGAATCATGACTCTCAATTCTCCTGATCAGTATGCAACTGCCAGTAGAAGCACAAGAAAGGTGTATCCCAATAGTATAGAACGATTGCCTGATGCAGGGGAACCGTAATATTGCGCAGTTTCCGCAAGAAAAAACGGAAAATCGCCGGGAAAATGCAGATTCCAGCGCTCTCCCTTTAAGCCATTTACAATACGGGTTTCGGCCCGACTGCTCCCCTATCATGAAGCCTTATCTCGATTTGATGCGCCACGTTCTCGAAAACGGCGTGGCGAAATCCGACCGCACCGGCACCGGCACCCGCTCGGTTTTCGGCTGGCAGCTGCGTTTCGACCTTGCCGCAGGCTTTCCGCTGCTGACCACCAAGAAGCTGCATCTGCGTTCGATCGTCCACGAGCTGCTGTGGTTTCTGCAGGGCGACACCAACATTCGCTACCTCAAGGAAAACGGCGTACGCATATGGGATGAATGGGCCGACGAAAACGGCGACCTTGGCCCGGTTTACGGTTACCAGTGGCGCCATTGGAAAACGCCGGACGGACGCGAAATCGACCAGATCGCCCAGCTCGTCGAAGGCTTGAAGAGGAATCCCGACTCCCGCCGCCATATCGTCACCGCCTGGAATCCGGCCGACGTCGACCGCATGGCCCTGCCGCCCTGCCACGCTTTCTTCCAGCTGTACGTCGCGCCGGCCTCACCCGGCGACGCGGACGCCCGGCCCAGGCTGTCGTGCCAGCTCTATCAGCGCAGCGCCGACATTTTTCTCGGCGTGCCCTTCAACATAGCCTCCTACGCGCTGCTCACCATGATGCTGGCGCAGGTTTGCGGCTACCGTGCCGGCGACTTCGTGCACACCTTCGGCGACGCCCATCTCTACAGCAACCATTTCGACCAGGTCAGGCTGCAGCTCTCCCGCGAACCACGCGCCCTGCCGGCCATGCGCATCAATCCGGAAGTCACGGATATATTCGCCTTCCGCTTCGAGGATTTCACGCTGGAAGGCTACGACCCGCATCCGCACATCGCCGCGCCGGTCGCCGTCTGAAATGGCCACGCTGGCATTGATCGCCGCCGTCGCCCGCAACCGCGCCATCGGCAAGGACAACCGGCTGCTCTGGCATCTGCCGGACGACATGCGCCATTTCCGCGAAACAACGCGCGGCCGGCCCGTGATCATGGGCCGCCGCACCTGGGAATCGCTGCCGGAAAAATTCCGCCCGCTGCCCGGGCGGCTCAACATCGTGGTCAGCCGCAATCCTGCCTATTCCGCGCCCGGCGCCGTGCTCGCCCACTCGCTGGCATCCGCCGTCAGCGCTGCCGGCAGCGAAGGGGAGGTTTTCGTCATCGGCGGCGAAGAACTCTACCGGCAGGCCCTGCCGCTCGCCGGACGCCTCTATCTCACGGAAATCGACGCCGAATTTTCCGGCGACGCTTTTTTTCCGCCCATCCCCCTAAGCGAATGGCTGGAAACCTCGCGCAGCCAGACCGCCTGCCACGACGGCCTGACCTACGCCTTCGCCGTCTATCAGCGGACGCAGTCGACGTAGTACTGGGTTTTCCCGTTTACGGTCTCTTTGACGAGGCCGTGGATGTCCGTCTCGAACCCAGGGAATTGTTCGTTGAAGTGCTGCGCGAATTTCAGGTAGCGCACGATCGTCGCGTTGAAGCGCTCGCCCGGGATCAGCAAGGGAATCCCAGGCGGATACGGAGTCAGCAGGATGCTGGTGATACGGCCTTCCAGCTCGCCGATCGGCACCCGATCGACCTCGCGGTGGGCCATTTTGGCGAAAGCCTCGGTCGGCTTCATGGCCGGCACCATGTTCGACAGGTACATCTCGGTCGTCAGGCGCGCCACGTCATTGACGGCATAAACGCCGTGGATCAGATGGCAGAGATCCCGCAGGCCGATACGCTCATAGCAGGGGTGTTTGGCCACGAAGTCCGGCAGCACTTTCCAGAGCGGCTGATTCTTGTCGAAATCGTCCTTGAACTGCTGCAGTTCGGTCACCATCGTGTTCCAGCGCCCCTTGGTGATGCCGATGGTGAACATGATGAAAAACGAATAGAGTCCGCACTTCTCGACGATGACGCCGTGCTCGGCCAGGTACTTGGTGACGATGTTCGCCGGCAGCCCCTGTTCCGCAAACTCGCCGTCGACGTCGAGGCCCGGCGTGATGACGGTGGCCTTGATCGGATCGAGCATGTTGAAACCGTCGGAAAGCTGCTGGAAGCCATGCCAGCGGTCTCCTGGCTTCAACATCCACGCTTCGCGTTCCTCGATCCCCTCTTCCGACAGGTCATCCGGCCCCCACACCTTGAACCACCAGTCGGTGCCCCACTCCTCGGCCACCTTGCGCATGGCGCGGCGGAAATCGAGCGCCTCGGCGATGGATTCCTCGACCAGCGCCGTACCCGACGGCTCCTCCATCATCGCCGCCGCCACGTCGCATGAAGCAATGATCGAGTACTGCGGCGAGGTCGAGGTATGCATCAGGTAGGCTTCGTTGAAGATGCTGCGGTCCAGCTCGCGGGACTCCGAGTTCTGCACCAGGATCTGCGAGGCCTGTGAAAGCCCGGCCAGCAGCTTGTGCGTCGACTGCGTCGAAAAAACCATCGACTCCTTGCAGCGCGGACGATCCGCGCCGATGGCATGGTAATCGCCGTAAAAATCGTGGAAGGCCGCATGCGGCAGCCAGGCCTCGTCGAAATGCAGCGTATCGATCTTGCCGTCCAGCTCCGCCTTGATCTCCTCGACGTTGTACAGGATGCCGTCATACGTCGACTGGGTGATGGTAAGCACGCGCGGCTTCGCGTCCTTGTCTGTGGCGAAAGGGTTGGCGGCGATCTTTTTCTGGATGTTCTCCCAGGAGAACTCCGATTTCGGAATCGGCCCGATGATGCCGTAATTGTTGCGCGTGGGCATCAGGAACACCGGCACCGCGCCGGTCATGATGATCGAATGCAGCACCGACTTATGGCAGTTGCGGTCGACGACGACGATGTCGCCCGGCGCGACGGTCGAGTTCCAGACGATCTTGTTCGAGGTCGACGTGCCGTTGGTCACGAAATACAGATGGTCGCAGTTGAAAATGCGCGCGGCGTTGAGTTCGGAAGCCGCTACCGGTCCGGTATGGTCGAGAAGCTGCCCCAGTTCCTCGACGGCGTTGCAGACATCGGCGCGCAGCATGTTCTCGCCGAAGAACTGATGAAACATCTGGCCGACCGGCGACTTGAGGAAGGCCACGCCGCCGGAGTGCCCCGGACAGTGCCACGAGTAGGAACCGTCCGCCGCATAATGCGTCAACGCGCGGAAAAAAGGCGGCGGCAGCGACTCGAGATAGGCTTTCGCCTCGCGCTTGATGCTGCGTGCGATGAACTCCGGCGTGTCCTCGTACATGTGGATGAAGCCGTGCAGTTCGCGCAGCACGTCATTCGGGATATGGCGCGAGGTCCGCGTCTCGCCGTGCAGAAAGATCGGAATCTCCCGGTTGCGGTGCCGGATCTCGGCGACAAAGGCGCGCAGCTTTGTCAGCGTTTCGTCACGCGCCTGCGCCAGTTCCTCGTCGTCGATCGACAGAATGAAGGCGCTGGCCCGCGATTGCTGCTGGGCGAACGACGTCAGATCGCCGTAGCTGGTCACCCCCAGGACCTCCATCCCCTCTTTTTCAATAGCCTCCGCCAGGGCGCGAATGCCAAGGCCGCTGGCATTTTCCGAGCGGAAATCCTCGTCGATGATGATGACCGGAAAGTTGAAACGCATGGCAGCTCCTGAATGATGCTGAAGGCAAAAAAGGCACAGGGGGAAACCCGCGGATTCCCTGTGCCTCTGCTATTGAAAACGGTTATTCTATATCTTCGGCAGCGTGACGCCGACCTGTCCCTGGTATTTGCCGCCGCGATCCTTGTACGACGTTTCGCAGACTTCGTCGGATTCGAAGAACAGCACCTGGGCGCAGCCCTCGTTGGCGTAAATCTTGGCCGGCAACGGCGTCGTGTTGGAAAATTCCAGCGTCACAAAACCCTCCCACTCCGGCTCGAACGGCGTGACGTTCACGATGATGCCGCAGCGCGCGTAAGTGCTCTTGCCGAGACACACCGTCAGCACGTTGCGCGGAATGCGGAAGTATTCGACGGTGCGCGCCAGCGCAAACGAATTGGGCGGAATGATGCAGTAATCGCCCGTCACCTCGACGAAGGAATTCGAGTCGAAATTCTTCGGGTCGACGATGGTCGAGTTGAGATTGGTGAACAGCCTGAATTCGTTGGAGCAGCGTATGTCATAGCCGTAGCTCGACGTGCCGTAGGAGACGATCTTCTGGCCGCCGACGAAACGCACCTGACCGGGCTCGAACGGCTCGATCATTTTGTGCTCTTCCGCCATGCGGCGAATCCATTTGTCGGATTTGATGGCCATTGAGGTTATCCCGTAAACCGTTAAATAAAGGCGCGTATTTTACGGCTTACAGGAGCTTATGGGGGAAATTGAAGTTCGCATTTTTTGAACGAAAAACCATCCTGCTCCCAGGCATTGCGGTGAAACGAGCTCCTGCAACGAACACGGCGCTTGAATCCGGCATGCCTTTCCGGCCGACCAGGACGCAGCGAATGAAACGGACGTGTCTGAATCAACGCCTTAACTGAATAAAAACAATATAAAAACAACGAGTTACTTCACAAAACACAAGAATGAAAAGACACGTATACATTTTTTGTTGTATACATTAATAAATTTGTATTGACATCTATGACTTAATTCATTAATGTCCGGAAAAAACACATGATGCATAACAAGGGTCTGTAGGAACTTTGCTTGGGACGCTGCCTGAACCGGCAGTCGCACAGGCTTGACCCGATCAACGAACCGATGCGCACATTTGGGGAATGACACTATGAAGCAAAGCGTAATCATTGCTTTTCTCGGCAAGACACAAGACCGTTTCTGCGATTACAACTCGCCCAAGACGACCTACGAGAAGCTGCAGATGGTCCAGCGCATCAAGGGATTCGACGGCGTCGAAATGGTTTTCCCCCACGAAACGACGACCCCCGAGGAAATCGTCTCGATGATGCGGGAATTGCAGTTGAACTGGGCGGCCATCAACGTCAACGTAAAGAAAGACCCTCAGTTCATTGCCGGCAGCCTATCCCGTCCCGTACGGCAGATCCGCGAAGAGGCCGTCGCGATGATCAAACGCGCCAAGGATTTCGCCAAGGCGGTCGGCGCCCCGCTGGTCCCATGCTGTCCGCTCTCGGACGGTTACGACATGCTGTTCCAGGTCGACTACAAGGCAGCGTGGACGCACTTGATCGAAACCATCGGCGAAGCGGCGGACTATCTACCCGAAATCCCCTTGTTCCTCGAACCGAAATACTCGGAAGTGCGCGTTCACTGCCATCTCGACAGCACCTCCAAGGCGTTATTGCTGCTCAAGGAGATCAACAACAAGAATACTGGCATCACCCTTGATTTCGGCCATTCG
>JAVBSG010000064.1:0-23722 GCA_031547245.1 Propionivibrio sp. | reverse complement strand
TGGCCCGCGTCGAGCGGGAAAAGAATCAGATAAGGCGCGACAAAGGCCCATTCTTCGTCGCTCGCATCGGTCGGGTACGGTTTGCGGTCTGCCATAGTCGCACAATCTTACGACTATGGAATCGTTCAGAACATCCTCTAGAGTTTTTCCTCCAGCGTCCTGATGAACGAGTTGACGCGCTCGAAATGCATGCTGAGTTTTTCCTTGGCAAGCTGCGAGTCGCCGTTACATAGGGCTGCAAGAACGCTGTCATGTTCCTGCGAGGATTCCGGCGGCGGCTCGGTGAACGCCAGAACGGCCAGACGAGCCCGTTGCGCCCGCCCGCAGATATTTTTATGCACTTCGCAAAGAACGCTGTTCCGCGATAAGGTGACGAGGCCGCGGTGAAACACTTCATCGGCGCGGATCCACGCCTTGATGTCCGAGGCCGCGTGCGCCTTGGCCATGTCGCGATTGGCCTTGGCCAGCGACTTGACTTGTTCCAGGATCGCCGGCTTTTCGGCAATCAGTTCGATAGCCAGCAATTCCAGGCGCGAAGATATCTGATAGACCTCCTGTATGTCGCGGTGCGACATGGGCACGACCGTCACGCCGTGGCGCGGTATTACTTTGATCAAGCCGTCGTGCTGCAGGCGGGACAGCGCCTGCCGGACATGTGCCCTGTTCGCGCCGAGTTCCTCGGCGATTTCCTGCTCGTGAGTCTGGTGTCCGTCATTCCATGATCGGTAAACGATTCGTTCCTGAATTTCTTGGTAGGCTTTTTCTATCAGGATTTCGTTCTTTCGATTTCTGGGTGTCTTATTCATTTTTACATGTATTCCATCTGTGTGACGCGCTGATCGCCTACTAGGTGCCGCGCTGCCGTTGTTGCCGCAGTGTCGTCAATCACGGGAAGAACAAGCGATGGCCTGTCTTTGCGGTACCGAAAACTGATTGGCCTTGTCGGCAATGCAAGGCAGCCGGCCTCTATCACTGTGGCGTGCCGTCCTGATGTGGTCCTCGCGTAATAGGATGGAATCAGAACGGCAAGTGATCGAGCGCGATGTCCGCCTTGTCACGGGTAGTTTTTTCTTGCATGACTCTCGTGGGTAGGTGGTTCCTCCGTGTTATGGTGGGCGGTTATCCATTGGAGCGGCAAGCCGGCGGGAAAACCATGGCTGCCGTGTCTGGCCGTTCTGCCCGCGGCGGAGCGAATACCGGGCGCCAGGCGGGATGGCTCTTGAAAGACGCCGCGAAGATTCTTCATGCAACGAAATCGGCAACAACATGATTGGGCAGTAGCCCGGGCACGGCCAGCCTTGTCTCCCACGGATCGGCCTGTGCGGCCGCAAGGCACTCCCGGCCGCTGAATCTGAACTTCGGGTCTTTTCGGGCCTTCCGCTACTTTCCGCGAGTGTCATGTGCGGGGCGATATCTTTGGCTGGCTCTTGTTTTCTCGTGAAAGAGCCGTGACGACTGGCCATCTGTCCATATCCCCGTTTATTATCGCCACGAATGCATGACGAGCGTTGCCGGTTGATTCCGGCTGATCGGTAAGCATTTATTCATAGCGATATCTGGGTCTGGGGCGTCAAAATCACACGTTGCGAATCATTTTATTTCTTTATTTTGCCGGATACGCTAGTGGATTCATTGATAATTGTCAAGATATGCGCTAATGTATTCAATATGGGTTGCAGTGGGTGGTTGTCTTTTTCTTGAAAAAACATATAAACGTCATATGATCTACGTATTTTCTACCGTGAGGGTCCGCAAGGAGTATTTTTCTGAAGCTGTTGATTTTTATATTGATTTTGTTTCAGACGTATTGGAAAAAGAGCCCGGGTGTCTTGAATATAGCCCGACAATAAGCATCGATCCGGAGTTGCCGGACAAAGACGAGGGCACAATATTCGTAGCCGAACGCTGGAAGACCGTGGACAGCTTCAAGGCCCATCTCGATATGCCGTACCGCCAGGCCTTCCTGGAAAAAATGGAGCCGTTGCTCGTGGATGGAATATTTACCAGGATCACGCAGCGCGTGGTTTAAGGGAGGTTTTTCGCAGGTCGAGGTGGTAGGAAATTGACATTGTGTATAATTGTTTTATCCATTTCCGTTCTTGACAAGATTCTCCTGTGGTTGTTGTCGCGTCTGCTGTTCTCGCAATAACGTATGATAAAGGGACAGAACATTTGACTGAATGGTCGGTGAAGTGGCAGTAGACAGCCGGATGACAGGCACATGATTCAATCAAGGGAAACTCCAATTTCGCTCTGAGAGACATTCAAAATGAAATCCGAAACCAAACGCTCTTCCACGCGAAGACCGAAGACACTGGTCGACCGTGTCTATCATGAGATCCAGAACAGGATTCTGTATAACATCTGGGGAACCGGGCACCAGGCATTGGAACAGGAGCTTGCCGAAGAACTGGGCGTCAGCCGGACGCCTGTCAGGGAAGCGCTGATCCGCCTGCAGCGTGATGGCCTGGTCAAGGTCGTGCCGCGCCACGGCATGCGGGTGTTGCCGATCTCCCTGACGGACGTCCAGGAGATCCATCAGGTTTTGACGAGTCTCGAAGCGCTGGCCGTCGAACTGGCGGCGGCAAGAAAGCTTTCCGGCAAGGAGCTGGAACAGCTCGAGAAATCGACGCAGAAAATGAACACGGCGCATAAAAAATCGGACATCAAGCTGTGGGCGCAGGCCGACGAGGATTTCCACTGCAACATCGTCGAGCTTTCGGGCAATCGCATTCTGACCGAAGTCGTCGACAATTTCTGGGGGCGGGCGCAGCGGGCCCGCATGGCCATGCTGGCGCTGAACAAAAGCACGGACGAGGCCTCGGCAGAGCATGCCAACCTCGTCGAGGCCATACGTGACGGCAAGAGCGGCCTGGCGCGCGAGATTCTTGAACAGCACAGGAAGCACGGAATCACCAGCCTCACGAAACTGCTGGAAGATCAGCGCAACGTCCTGCACTTCATGTAACACCCCATCCCGAGGGCATGCCACTGCCCGCTGCGGATACCCGTTTCCGGTTTTCGGAAAGCGCTATCCCCTGTTGTGCCTGCGAATCTCCCGTCGCGGGCGGTTCGTCAAGTCCCAGAATGGCCGCGGCATTCCCCAGGCGGAGAAATTCCTCAGCGGTGCTGGTCGCGAACAGATGCATGATGCGAGCGACTACACCGGTCCATCCGGTCTGATGGCTGGCGCCCAGTCCCGCTCCGTTGTCGCTGTGGAAGTATTCGTAGAACAGCAGATTGTTCTGCCAATGAGGGTCTTCCTGGAACTTGCTGGCAGAACCGAAAACAGGCCGCCGGCCGTTCTCGCCCTGAAGAAAAATGCGGCTCAAGCGTTTCGCCAGTTCTTCGGCTACCTGATACAAGGTCATGAACTGCCCTGAACCCGTGGGGCATTCGATGGTGAATTTGTCGCCGTAGAAGATGTAGTACTGAAGCAGCGCCCGGCAGATCAACATATTGACGGGCATCCAGATGGGGCCGCGCCAGTTGGAGTTGCCGCCGAACATGCCGCTGTCCGATTCGCCGGGCAGATACGCCACGCTGTAGTCTTCGTGCGCCACCCGGAAGACATAGGGATGTTCCTCGTGGCAGCGGGAGAGCGAGCGGATGCCGTAGGGGCTGAGAAACTCCTTCTCGTCGAGCATCCTCACCAGGATGCGCCTCAGTTTCGTTTCGTCGAGCACGGCGGTCAGCCGCCGCCCGGCGACGCCCTGTTTGGCAGGGTCGTGAATGAATGCCCGCAGTTCCGGCCGCGCCTCGAGGAAGGTGCGCATACGCTCGCGCAGTTCGGGGTACCTCTCCATGGCTTTGCCGTCGAAAACGGTGACCGCGCAGAGCGGCAGCAGCCCCACCATCGAGCGCACCTTTAGGCGTTCGGCATGGTCGTCGGGAAAACGCAGCACGTCGTAGAAAAATCCGTCCTCCTCGTCCCACATGCCGCCGTCCTCGCTGGGCCTCATCAGCCCGTGGGCGATCCACAGGAAATGCTCGGCATACTTGATGCACATGTTGACGTAAGTCGGGTTGTCCATGGCCAGTTCGATGGCCATCTCCAGCATGTTCTGGCAGAAGAGCACCATCCAGGCCGTGCCGTCGGCCTGCTCCAGATAGCCGCCCGTGGGGAGCGGCGCGCTGCGGTTGAAGACGCCGATGTTGTCGAGACCGAGGAAACCGCCTTCGAAGGCGTTGTTGTTCATGCGGTCCTTGCGGTTGACCCACCAGGTGAAATTGAGCGATAGCTTGTGGAAAGAGCGTTCGAGCCATTCGACGTCGCCATAGCCGCGGTGGAGTTTTTCCAGGTTGTAGGCGAAAAGTGTGGACCAGGCGTGCACGGGCGGATTGACGTCGCCAAAATTCCACTCGTAGGCGGGCAACTGGCCGCTGGGATGCAGGTAGTCCTCGCCCAGCATCAGGTCGAGCTGCTCCTTGCCGAACGCCTCGTCGACCATGGTCAGGGCCAGGACATGGAAGGCGAGATCCCAGGCGGCGTACCAGGGATACTCCCATTTGTCGGGCATCGACAGGATGTGGGAATTGTGCATGTGATGCCAATGTTCGTTGCGCGGCACGATGCCCCGCTTGTGCTTGAACGGGTTGGCGCCGTGCTCCCGAAGCCATTTGTCGACGTCGTAGTAATAGAACTGTTTCGACCACAACATGCCTGCCAATGCCTGGCGCATGACCCGGGCCGCGTCCTCTGTGAGCGAACCAGGAATGACGTAAGAATAAAATTCGTCGGCTTCCCGGCGGCGTTTCTCGAAAATCGCGTCGAAGTCGCCAAAACGCGCGGCGGCTTTGCCTTTCGAGAGGCGCAGGCGTACGACCTCGCTACCTCCCGGGGCGACGGTTATCCGATAATGGGCCGAGACTTTCGTTCCCTCGCCGCCAGGGCTGACCGCATTGGCGAGGCCGTGAACGACGGCATTGGCGATGCCGTCCTTGACGTAAGGCGTGGCGTTGGGGGTGCCGAAAATACGCTCCGTGTTGGTCTCGTTTTCGGTGAACAACAGCGTCGGCGCATTTTCGCAGGCGAGAAACATTTCCCCCAGTTGCGGGTGAGTGACGGTGACGATGCTGCTTCCCCGGCTACCGCGCGATTTGCGCAGAACCGGCCGGACGGCGTCGGCAGTCTGGAACCAGTCGTTGCGGAACCACAGGGTCGGCAACAGGTGCAGATCGGCGGGGTCGGGGCCGCGGTTCTCGACGGTGATGCGGATGAGAATGTCCTCGGGTGAAGCCTTGGCATATTCGACGAAGATATCGAAATACCGGTTGTTGTCGAACACGCCGGTATCGAGCAGTTCATACTCGGGTTCACGCCGTCCCCGCTTTTTGTTGGTCTCGACGAGATCGGCGTAGGGGTAGGCCGCCTGCGGGTACTTGTAGAGGTACTTCATGTAGGAATGCGTCGGCGTCGAATCGAGGTAGAAGTAATACTCCTTGACGTCCTCGCCGTGGTTGCCTTCGCTGTTGGTCAGGCCGAAAAGCCGCTCCTTGAGAATGGGATCCTTGCCGTTCCAGAACGCCGGCGCGAAACAGAGCTGCTGTCCGTCATCGGAGATGCCGCCGAGACCGTCCTCGCCCCAGCGGTAGGCGCGCGAACGCGCCTGATCGTGGCTGAAATAGTCCCAGGCGTTGCCATCCAGGCTGTAGTCCTCGCGGACGGTGCCCCACTGCCGCTCGCTCAGGTAGGGGCCCCATTTCTTCCACGGGATGCCGTTTTCTTTCTCTTCTTCCAGCCGGCCGTGCTCGACGGTCATGGTCATTCTCCTTGTATGTCATTCGGTACGGAGCGTTGACAGCGGAATATGCATTCGGTTGCCGGATCGTTGCGGCGGGAGAAATGGAACCGGCCCGCCGGCGGCTATGCCGCAACGGCGGGCCGGAAATCCGGAGGCGGCCGGCTACTGGCTGTCTTCGGGTATGCAGCCGCAATGCAGGTTGCGGTCGCCGTAAACGTCGTCGATGCGGTTCACGCTCGGCCAGAACTTGTTGGCGGCCACCCACGGCAGCGGAAACACGGCCTCCTGCCGCGAGTAGGGGCGGTCCCAGTCGGCGATGACGTCGGCTTGCGTATGCGGCGCGTTGGCGAGCGGGTTGTTGCCGGCCGGCCAGATGCCGGCTTCGATCTTCCGGATTTCCTCGCGGATGGCGGTCATGGCGGCGATGAAGCGGTCGAGTTCAGCCTTCGATTCCGACTCGGTGGGCTCGACCATCATCGTGCCGGCAACCGGGAAGCTGACCGTCGGCGCATGGAAGCCGTAATCCATCAGGCGCTTGGCAATGTCGGTCTCCGAGATGCCGGTGGCAGCCTTGATCGGGCGGATGTCGAGGATGCACTCGTGCGCCACGCGGCCTTTCGCGCCGGTATAGAGCACCGGGTAGTGGGGGCCGAGGCGGGCGGCGACGTAATTGGCATTGAGAATGGCGGTCTCGGTGGCGCGCGTAAGGCCCTTGCCGCCGAGCATGGCAATGTACATCCACGGGATCGGCAGGATCGACGCGGAGCCCCAGGGCGCGGCGGACACGGCGCCCTGGTGGGTGTGCGGGCCGGTGACCGTCCTCACGGCGTGGTTGGGCATGAATGGCGCCAGATGGGCTTTCAGGCCGATCGGACCCATGCCCGGCCCGCCGCCGCCATGCGGGATGGCGAAGGTTTTGTGCAGGTTCATGTGGCTGACGTCGGCGCCGATGCGGCCCGGCGAGGTCAGCCCGACCTGGGCGTTGAGATTGGCGCCGTCCATGTAGACCTGGCCGCCGTTGACGTGGACGATGGTACAGATGTCGCGGACCGATTCTTCGAAGACGCCGTGCGTCGACGGGTAGGTGATCATCAGGCAGGCGAGGTTCGCCGCGTGCTTTTCGGCCTTGGCGAGAAGGTCGGCCAGATCGATATTCCCGTTGTCATCGCAGTCGACGACGACGATCTGCAGGCCGCACATTTGCGCCGTGGCCGGGTTGGTGCCATGTGCCGACCTGGGAATCAGGCAGATGTTGCGATGGCTTTCGCCGCGGCTCGCGTGGTAGCGGCGGATGGTGACGATGCCGGCGTATTCGCCCTGGGCGCCGGAGTTCGGCTGCATGCAGACGGCGTCGAGTCCGGTGATCGTCTTCAGCCAGCCGGACAGGCCGTCGATCATTTCCGCGTACCCTTGCGTCTGGTCGGCGGGCGCGAACGGGTGGATGTCGGCGAATTCCGGCCAGGAAATGGGGATCATTTCGCTGGCGGCGCTTAGTTTCATCGTGCATGAGCCCAGCGAGATCATCGAGTGGTCGAGCGACAGATCCTTGTTTTGCAGCCGCTTCAAGTAGCGCAGCATTTCGTGCTCGGTGTGATAGGTATTGAACACCGGGTGCGACAGGATGTCGTCGCTACGGCGCAGGCTGTCGGGCAGGGAGTTGTCCTGCCGCCGGAGTTGCGCGTCGAACGCGTCGAGGTCGACGGTGATGCCCGAAACCAGCTTGATCAGGGCAGCGATATCAGCGCAGGTCGTTTTTTCGTTGAAAGCGACGCCGAGGATGCCGTTGCCGACAACGCGCAGGTTGTAGCCGGCGGCCACGACGTCCAGATAAACGGCCAGTGAGCGCGAACCCAGATCGAGGCGCAGGGTGTCGAAGAAGCGTTGGTTGAGCACCGGGATGCCGGCGCCTTTCATGGCTTCGGCAAACAGCGCCGTCAGGCGGTGGATGCGTTCGGCAATCGCGCGCAGGCCCTGCGGCCCGTGGTAAACGGCATACATGCCGGCCATGTTGGCGAGCAGCACTTGCGAGGTGCAGATATTCGAGTTGGCTTTTTCGCGGCGGATGTGCTGTTCGCGCGTCTGCAGCGCCATGCGCAGGGCCTTCCGGCCGCGCGCGTCGATGGATACGCCGATGATGCGGCCGGGCATGGAGCGCTTGAAATCGTCGCGCGTGGCGAAATAGGCGGCGTGCGGGCCACCGAATCCCATCGGGATGCCGAAGCGCTGCGTCGAGCCGAGCGCGATGTCGGCGCCCATGGCGCCGGGGGATTTGAGCAGCACCAGCGCCATCAGGTCGGCGGCGACGGCGGTGACGCCGCCGCGCGACTGCACGGCGGCAATGGGGCCGGAAAGATCGTTGATTTCGCCGGTATCGTTCGGGTACTGGAAAAGAGCGCCGAAGACTTCCTGCTGGGCCGCCGTTTCCGGTTCGCCGAAAATCAGCTCGTAGCCGAAAAACGAGGCGCGCGTTTTCAGCACGTCGATGGTTTGCGGAAAACAATCGGCGTCGACGAAGAAGCGGTTCGACGGCGACTTGCTGACGCGGCGCGCCATGGTCATGGCTTCGGCCGCTGCCGTGGCTTCGTCGAGCAGCGAAGCGTTGGCGAGTTCCATGCCGGTCAGATCGATGATCGTCTGCTGGAAGTTGAGCAGCGCTTCCAGCCGGCCCTGCGCGATCTCCGCCTGATAGGGCGTGTAGGCGGTATACCAGCCCGGGTTCTCCAGCACGTTGCGCAGGATGACGGCGGGTGTGATCGTTTCGGCATAGCCCATGCCGATCAGCGATTTGTTGATCTTGTTCTTGGCGGCGATGGCCTTGAGCGCGGCGAGCGCTTCCGCTTCGGGGCGCACGTCATCGAGCGCGAGCGGGGCGGTGAGGCGAATGCCGGCCGGCACGGTCTGGTCGATCAACGCCTCCAGGTTCGGTGCGCCGATGGCTGCGAGCATGGCCGGGATATCGCCGGCCGACGGGCCGATGTGGCGGGAGATGAATTCATCGCGCTGCTCAAGGGAAGAAAGTGGCAGGGTTTGTTGCATTGCGGTTTTCCAGTGCAGAGAAGAGTCGGACAGGGTGGGGCGTAAAAGCGTCAATCGGCATCGGGCGGACCGGGGAGCCGGCCGTCGCCAGAGTCGTTGTGCCAGGCAACGAAGGGCGCGGGCTGCCCTTCACGGCGGAAATAGTCGAGCGCGGCCATGACCGTGGCAACGGGATAGGCCCACGAGGCAGGGTATTCGTCCCGCTGCCCGTTGGCCAGGACGTAGCCGATCGTCGCCCCTTCCGGTCCCGTGTAGTCCAGGTTGCGCGAGCTGAAGCCGGCATCCCCGTCGTGGCGCAGATACATGAGCCAGCCGAGGCCGCCGTTTACCAGGGCGCAGAGCGACTGCCCCTGCGGGCCTCGCTCCCAGAGTTCCTTAAACGGGGTCGGCATGGCGACGGCGGCCGGTTCGGGCATCGCGCTCCGTATCAATCCAGCGCGCAGGCGGCGTAGCCCTTGTCATCGAGCAGCGCGCCAAGATCCGCGGCGCTGGCCGGTTTCATCTTGAACAGCCAGGCGGCGTAGGCATCCTGATTGATGGCTTCGGGCGCGTCGGCGACTTCGGTATTGACGGCGGTAACGGTGCCTGCGATCGGCGCGTAAACGTCGGATGCAGCCTTGACCGATTCGACGACGGCGATTTCCTCGCCGGCAGCGACTTCCTTGCCGATGTCCGGCAATTCGACGAAAACGAGATCTCCAAGCAATTCCTGCGCGTGGTCGGTAATGCCGACGGTCACCGTGCCGTCGTCTTCGGCGAGCAGCCATTCATGGCTTTTGGTGTACTTGAGATTCGAGGGAATGTTCATGGCGGCTCCTAGAGGTCGTTTCAATATTGATTGATGAAGGCGGCGGAATTGCGCCGCCAATGCGGGGAAATCGTTCGTTGCCGGCTCCGGCGATTTTGTCAGATTGTAGGCGTCAAATCATCGCTTTTCCATGTCGGACAAAGCAGGGTTTGACGATTCTGGCGTTCAACTGCTTGTCGCGGATCTGCACCTTGACCGACTCTCCGACCGCCGCGCCGGCGGGTAGCCGGGCAAGGGCGATGGATTGCTGGAGGGTTGGCGAGAAAGTGCCGCTGGTGATTTCACCCTCGCCCTGCGCGGTGATGACTTGCTGGTGCGCGCGCAAAACGCCCTTGTCGAGCAGGACGAGGCCGAGAAACTGTTTCTGCGGCGGCTGTTTTTGCAGGGCGGCCTTGCCGACGAAGTCGCGCGGCGCATCGAGGTCGACGGTCCAGGCGAGTCCAGCGTCGAGCGGCGAGACCGATTCGTCCATGTCCTGTCCGTAGAGATTCATCCCGGCTTCCAGGCGCAGCGTGTCGCGCGCGCCGAGGCCGATCGGCCGGACACCGGCGGCGAGCAGGCTCTGCCAGAGCGCTTCGGCCCGGCTGGCGGGGAAGGTGATCTCGAAGCCGGCTTCGCCGGTATAGCCGGTCGTGGCCACGAAATAATCGCCGACGGTCGCCGAACAGAAAGGCTTGAGCGCTTCGGTGGCCGCGCGGATCTCCGGCAGCGCCTGCCAGACTTTCTCCTTGGCTTCCGGACCCTGCACGGCAACGATGGCCAGGTCGCGGCGGGGAACGCAGGTGGCTTCGCAACGCCATTCGGCAAGCCGTGCCTGCATCCAGGCCAGATCCTTTTCGGCCGTGCCGGCGTTGATGACGACGCGGTACTGCGTGTCGGAAAGGTAATACACGATCAGATCGTCGAGGACGCCTGCGGCCTCGTTGAGCATGGCGCTGTAGAGCGCCTTGCCCGGCTCCTTGAGCTTATCAACGTTGTTGGCCAGCAGGCGCCGCAAAAAGGCCTTGGCGTCCGGGCCGGCGACGTCGACGGCGCACATGTGCGAAACGTCGAACATGCCGCTGCCGCTACGCACGGCGTGGTGTTCCTCGATCTGCGAGCCGTAGTGCAGGGGCATGTCCCAGCCGCCGAAATCGACCATCTTGGCGCCGAGCCTCCGGTGCGTTTCGTTGAGGACGGTTTTTTGCGTCATTTTTTCAATCCCTTCGCGTGTGGCGTCAAAGCGAGGCCGTAAACAAAAAAAGGCGAACTCCTGGTGGGTTCACCCCTCTGTCCTTGGTACCTGAGAGATTGCCGCGTCGATCCTTGCCGCGTTGCCCCATCGGTGGACGCCGTTCGAAAACCTAAAGCGCCGCTCTCCAGAGTTCACTGCACGAACGGTCCTTCTGCCTGAGCGTTTCCGGGTGGATTGCGCCTTCGGCGGCGGAAGATGCTTCCGCGCTCTCCCGTTCGCGAAGCGAACTATAGCGCGAGACGATGGGGGCTACAAGCGATGCGGGGTGGTGCGGATATCCCTTTTCCGCGGCGCAATGTAATATGCGCGATTGCCGATTCCCATAGCATGGGAATTCACTACCAAAATTTTACGAGCGGATGGTCATGGGGATGAGAAAGCTGTGTATGTCGTTGATTTCGTGCGCGCTTTTCTTTTGTGGCGGAGCAGCCCTGGCAAAAACGTTCACCTGGTCGAGCGCTGCCGACATTCCGACATGGGATATCCACTCGCAAAACAACGCCCTGGTCAACGGAATCCACGCGGCCGTCTATGAATCGCTGGTGTTCTACGACAGCCGCAGCTTCAAGCTCAAGCCCCTGCTGGCGACGAAATGGCAGCAGCTCACGCCGGTGCAGTTGCGGGTGACCTTGCGCACCGGGGTCAAGTTCCACAACGGCGCGGCTTTTTCGGCGGACGACGCGGTGTTTTCTATCCTGCGCGCAATGAGCAAAACCTCGACCTACACGCCCTATACGAGCGGCATCGACCGGGTGGTCAAGGTCGATGCCAACACGATCGACATTTTTACCAAGGACCCCAACCCGGTGCTGCTCAACCAGCTGACGGAGCTGCGCATCATGAGCAAAGCCTGGGCCGAGGAGAACGGCTCGGCGCTGCCAAAGGACATAACGACCCGGGAGGAGACCTTTGCGCACCGCAATGCCAACGGCACGGGACCGTTCATGCTCAAGGAGTGGCTGCCGGAGAAGAAGCTCGTGCTGGCCAAGAATCCCCTCTGGTGGGCAAAGACGGAAGGCGATATCACGGAAATCGTTTATCTGCCGATGAAGGACACGTCCGCGCGCATGGCGGCGCTGTACTCGGGCGAGGTCGATTTCGTGCTGGATCCGAATCCCCAGGATCTGCCGCGTATCCGGGCCGAACCGGCTCTCCGGGTGGTCGACGGGGTTGAGAACCGAACCATCCTCCTGGGCATGGATCAATTCCGCGACGATCTGCCGGGCAGCAACGTCAAGGGCAAGAACCCGCTGAAGGACCCGCGCGTGCGCAAGGCGCTTTATCAGGCCATCGACATGGACGCCATTACGCGCGAAACCCTGGATGGCCTCGGTCAGAGCACAGGCGCGCTGGTGGCCCCGCAGGTCAACGGGTGGAGCGAGGCGATGCACAAGCGCTACCCGTACGATGTCGCGGCGGCCAGGAAACTGCTGGAGGATGCCGGCTACATGAATGGCTTCACCGTGTACTTTCTCTGCCCGAACGACCGCTATATCAAGGATGAGCAGATCTGCCAGTCGATCGTGTCGATGTGGGCTGGGATCGGCGTGGAGGCCCGCTTGCGTACCGAGCCCTCCAGCATTTACTTCCCGCTGATCCAGCGTTACCAGGCAAGCATTTATCTGCTGGGCTGGGGGGTGCCGACCTATGACGCGTTCTACACCCTGCAATCGCTGCTGCATTCGGTGGGTTCCGGCGGCGACGGCAATTACAACCTGGGGCGCTACAACAGTCCGCAAATGGACGAACTGATCG
This sequence comes from Propionivibrio sp., assembly GCA_031547245.1. Lineage (GTDB taxonomy): Bacteria > Pseudomonadota > Gammaproteobacteria > Burkholderiales > Rhodocyclaceae > Propionivibrio. The sequence continues at coordinate 11,145 of JAVBSG010000064.1, read as the reverse complement.
AGAAGGCGCGCCGGGAAACCGATTCGGCGCGGCGCACGGCATTGTTGACCAAGGCGCTGCTTCTGCAGAACGAGGACGTCGCCCATATCCCCTTGCACAATCAGGTGATCCCCTGGGCGATGAAGAAGAGCGTCGAGGTGATCCATCGTCCCGACAACCGTATCGAATGGCCGTACCTCAAGGTCAAGTGATCGGAGGCGTCCGGCGGCTCCTACGGTTCGCCGGTTGGGTCGAGCTTCAGGGTGTCGTCCCAATGTTTAAGGAACAGCTCGCGTTTCATTTTATCCAGGTAGGTCAATAACCCCGTGCTGATCGCAATCGGGCGGGATACCTTATCGAGCCGGCGCCGCAATTCGGCGGCCGCGGGATCGTCGGTCGCCACGTCGTCGCGAACCGAGAACAGGCTGCTGCGGTTCAGGATCGCCTGGCCGCGCTGCGACAGCATATAGTCCATCCAGATACGCGCTTCAACGGGATGCGGCGCCTGACGGTTGATCAAGGCGATCCGGCTCAGGACGAGGGTGTAGTCGCTCGGGAGCGCGATGCCAATATCGGGATACTTTCGTGCGGCGTTCAGGGCGTACGAGCCGAGCACGTTGTAGCCGATGGTCGCCCGTCCGTCCGCGATCTGCTCCAGGATCCGCGTCGTGGTGGTTTCGAGAATAAGGCCTGCGTGCGCCGAGACGTGGATCAGGTTCCAGAAGGTGACCGGATTGGCTTCCATGTCCTGGGTATGCAGCAGGTAGCCGAGTCCGGAATTGCGTGGATCGTAGGTGGCCAGGCGGTGCCGGTTCGATGCTTCGGGCTGCGCCGGGCGTTTCCTGATGTAGCGGTTCAGTTCGGCATGCGTTTTGGGAACATTGGCCGGGGTGATGAGGCGCGTGTTGTAGACAAAGACAATCGGTTCGAAAGTGGTGCCGAAAGCCTCGTTTTTCCAGATCGCCCAGGACGGCAGCGCCCTGGTTTCGTCCGATTCGTGCGGGGCGGCGTAACCGTCGTTGACCAGCTTGACCTGGAGATTTATCGCAGAACTCCAAAGAATGTCGGCTTGGTCCGGCGTTCCGAGTTCCGCCAGGAAACGGTCGTGCAGATCCCCCGTGCTCAAATCGTGGTAGACCACCTCGATGTCGGGATGCATTGAGCGAAAATCCGCGATCAGCGGTTCGGCCATCTGTCTGTCGGTGGATGAGTAAAGCACTACGGACCCGGCATGAACGCTCACTGCGGCCATGCCGAGCAGCAGTGCGGCAAGTTTCCGGAAAACGCCCCGCCGTTCCCTTGTCATTCCTCCATCGCCTTTCCCTCCCCACTTGCCACCATTGTATCGCCAGCGGCCACACTGCACGAAAAGGAAGTGGCAAAAGGAATTTTTTTGCGCGAACGCGTTCCAATAATCATGTCGGCAGTATGGTTATGCGTGGAGAAGCCGTAACGGACAACCTGCCTGTGCGGCTGTTCGCGCCGTTCTTCATTGCATGGCGTCCAGCCGTTCAAGGCGTCATTGGGAGAGGTGGCGTTCATGCGCCTGCTATTGGTAGAGGATCATGCCGAACTGGCCGTCTGGATCGCCAAGACGCTCCGGCATTCGGGCTTCGTCGTCGATGTGATCGGCCGCGGCGATCATGCGGCCACGGCTCTGCTGACCCAGACCTACGATCTGGCGATACTCGATCTTTCGCTGCCGGCAATGGACGGCTTCGAGATCCTGCGCCGCATCCGCAACCACGCGAGGACGGCGCGCCTGCCGGTGCTGATCCTGACGGCCCGGGGCGCCCCCGAGGATCGCGTCAAGGGGCTCAACCTCGGCGCCGACGATTATCTGCCCAAGCCGTTCGAAGTCGCCGAACTGGAGGCCAGGATCAAGGCGCTGCTCCGGCGCAGCAGCAACGTGGTTCCCGTGGTGCGGGTCGGACAGCTCGCGTTCGACACGACGACGCGCGTTGCCAGCATCGACGGCAAACCCTTGCCGTTGACCCAGCGCGAGCTGGCGGTGCTGGAGGCGCTGCTGTCGAGCCAGGGCCGGCCCGTGCTGCGCGAAACGCTGTTCAGCAGGGTGTTCGGCCTCGACGACGACGTTCACACCGAAGCCATCGAGATCTACGTGCATCGCCTGCGCAAGAAGCTCGACGGCTCCGGAGTCATGATCAGCACGATGCGCGGGCTGGGCTACGTGCTCTCCGCGCGGGCCGGCAATGCGGTTCCGGTCTAGCGATACGCCGGTCAGCCTGCGCCGGTATCTGGCTTGGTGGATGATTCCGTCGCTGGCGGTCATCCTGATGGTGGCGGCCTTCTGGTCACACAGCAGCGCGGAGGATGCCGCCGATCTTGCTTATGACCGTTCGCTGACGACGGCTATCAAGAGCATTGCCGAAAACATCCATGCCGATGATGAAAGCATTTTTGTCGATATCCCGTACTCGGCGATGGATCTTTCCGTCGAGGGCGGAGTCCAGGAGCGGATTTTCTACGCTATCATCGGTCCGAACGGGCGGGTGCTGACCGGCTACGAAGACCTGAAACCGCCGCCGGAGATCTGGCCGCCCCAGCAGCAACCGCTGCTGGTGGATTCGGAATTTCGCGGACATGACATTCGCTTGGGAATTTTCGCCAAGCGCTTGTATGCGCCGGAATTTCCGAACGGCGACGCGGTGACCATTCTCTTCGCCGAAACGACCGAGGCGCGGACGCATCTGGCCTGGCATATGTTCCTGGACAGCCTGCGCCGGCAGCTTCTGTTGATCGCCGCCGTCGTCCTGCCGATCATGTTCGCAGTTTCCCGCGCATTCAGCCCGCTCATGGATTTGCGCGAATCCATCCGGCAGCGCAAGGCGGAGGACTTGACGCCGGTGCCCGTGAAAGACGTGCCGACCGAAGTGCTGCCGCTGATCGAGGCCATCAACAGCCATATCGCCCGACTGGGAAAAATGCTCCAGGCCAGGCGGCGTTTCCTGGCGGACGCCGCCCACCAGATCCGCACGCCGCTCGCGGTGCTCGGCATGCAGGCCGAATACGGTGGCCGGCAGGACGATCCCGACGAAATGCGCCGGACCTTCGGCAGCATGCTCGGCAGCATCCGCGGCACGCGGCACATGGCGAACCAGATGCTGACCCTGGCGCGCGCCGAACAGGCCGGCGGGCTGATTCCGGATCGCGCCTCGCTCGGCTTCGCCGCACTCGTCCGCGACGTGGCCGGCGATTTCGCCGCGCTGGCGCTGGAGAAGAACATCGATCTGGCCTTCGAGGGCGGTGATGACAACGTGCTGGTCAGCGGCAATGCCATCATGCTGCGAGAAATGGTTTCCAATCTGGTCGACAATGGCGTGCGCTATACGGGCGCGGGCGGATATGTCACCCTGGCGGTGAGGCACGAGGACGGGTGCGCGGTTCTCTCCGTGGCGGACAATGGCCCGGGGATTCCTTCGGCCGAGCGCGACCGGGCGTTCCGGCGCTTTTACCGCATACTGGGAAACACCCATTCGGAAGGCAGCGGCCTGGGACTTTGCATTGCCCGGGAAATCTGCCATGCCCACGGCGGCACGATCCGCCTCGCCGACGGGCCGCAGGGAACTGGGCTGTCCGTCGAGGTCGCGTTGCCGGCGGTGGCCCCTCGCGCTCGGAACGATGCCGCCGGCCTTTTCCCGGAAAGCCCTCCCACGCATCCGCGCAGCATAAGCGATTGAGAAAGCGCGGATCGCGGAATTGCGCATTGTCCGCTAACGCCCATATCGCCTCGGCATACCCGTTTCCAGCACCATTCATTGCGCCCCAGTGGCGTCCAGTACGCCCGGAAATGTAGCCGGCATCATTTCGATAGTGAATGAAAGGTTGTTGAAAGACTATTTTTGTTCAATGACTTTGCCCGATGCGTTTTGTCGGGACGGCAAATGCCGTCGAAGTTTACCCGCTGGGCGCGATCCACGGACTGGGCGAAAAGGAGGGATCTCCGCTTTTCATGTCCGCAGCGATCGAATTTCAAGGAGGAAGGAGAATGCGATGGGCAAACTGAGATATGGGGGAATGCTGCTGATGGTGGCAGCGATGGTTTTTACATGCACGTCCAGTCTGGCGCAGGTCACCAAAGGCTGGGAGCCCGAGGTCACGATCGAGATCGTGGCGCCGGCCGCTCCGGGCGGCGGCTGGGATCTGACGGCGCGCGCCGTGCAGCGGGCCATCAACCAGGGAAAACTGGTCAAGAAGAACATCATCGTTTCCAACAAGCCGGGGGGCGGCGGCGCGGTGGGGTGGACCTACCTGAAAGGCAAGGAAGGCAATGCCCATTTCCTGGCGGCCAATTCGTCGCTGATTCTGCTCAATAACCTGCTGGGCAGCAGCGCGCTGACCTACAAGGATTTCACGCCGCTGGCCATGCTCACCACGGAATGGATCAGCGTCGCGGTCAAGGCCGATTCGCCCTACAAGACCGGCAAGGAACTGCTCGAAGCCTTGAAAAAGGATCCCGGCATCCTGACGATCGGCGTCGGGCCGAGCCTGGGGAACAACGATCACCTTTCCTTCATCCGCGTGGCGCAACAGTTCGGCGTCGATGTCTCCAAGCTCAAATGGGTCGTTTTCGAGGGCGCTGGCGGCGACGTCGTCATGAATCTGTTGGGCGGGCACGTCGGCATGGCCACCACGGCGCTGTCTGAAACCCTGCAGCAGCACAAGGCGAAGAAAGTGCGCATCCTCGGCATTTCGGCCGACAAGCGGCAGGACGTGATTCCCGACGTGCCGACCTGGAAGGAGCAGGGCGTCGACATGGTCTTCCCGCACTGGCGCGGCATCATGGGTCCGCCCGGAATGACGCCGGCACAGATCAAGTACTGGGACGAAGTGCTGGGCAAGGTGGCCAAGTCCGCCGGGTTCAAGAAGACGATCGAGAATCTGAACGGACAGGTCTATTACATGAACGCCGCCGAGACCAGCAAGTTCCTTGCCGAGCAGACCGAGGCCCTGGCGCCGCTGGTCGAGCAATTGGGGTTGAAGAAGAAATAGCGGACGCGCGCGCCAGCCGCCCGGATTCCGCCAGTCGCGTGCAGGCGGAATCCGGGCGGGGCGCGGGAGCGCTCCCGGCGGACGTTTCCCGTTCAATTTTTCAAGGAGGTTCAACCATGGCCTTGACCAAAAACCGAGTGACGGGGTTGGTATCCCTGATCGTGGGAATCATCTACTTCATCGCGACACGGAACCTGCCGGAAACGGCCGTTTCCGACCCGATCGGCCCAAAGGTTTTTCCGACCATCGTCTCGATCGGCATGATTCTCGTCGGAATGATCCTGGTCCTGAAAAAGGAAGTGCTGACGGAAAAGAACCGGGCGGTGGTTGTCAAATGGCCCGCCGACAAGGAGATCGTGATCAACATCGGCTACACCTGCGTTGCCGGCCTGGTTTTCGGCCTGCTGCTCGAACCGGTCGGCTATCTGATCTGCTCGTTCCTGTTCATGACAGCCATGATGTTCATCACCAACGGCCTGCGGGTTTTCTACAACATCGCGGTCGGCCTGATCTTCTCGTGCGGCACTTACGGGGTATTTTTCAGCCTGCTCGAAGTCAGCCTGCCCAGGGGCATCCTGGCGTTCTAGGAAGGATCCACTATGGAAACCGTATTGTCGAATCTGCTTCTCGGGTTTGAGAATGCGCTGACGGCGACCAACCTCATATGGGTGGTCATCGGCAGCTTTCTCGGCACCCTCGTCGGCATGCTGCCGGGCGTCGGACCGGCGACCGGCATCGCCATTCTTATTCCGTTGTCGTATGGCATGGACCCCACCACGGCGCTGATCACCATGTGCGCCATTTATTACGGCGCCATGTTCGGCGGCTCCATCGCCTCGATCATGATCAATACGCCGGGGGATGCTTCGGCGATCGTCACTTGCTTCGACGGTTTTCGCATGGCGCAGAATGGCAGGGCCGGCGCAGCGCTCGCCACCTCGGCGATCGCTTCGTTCATTGGCGGCATGATCGCCTGCGTCATGGTCGTGCTGCTGGCCCAGGCGGCGGCGAGCGTGGCGTTGAAATTCGGGCCGGCGGAGATGTTCGCCCTGATCCTGTTCGCCATGACGGCCGCCATTACCCTGGCCGAGGGCAAGCTGCTGCGCGGCGCCGTGGCGCTGTTCGTCGGGCTGGCGGTGGCCAGCATCGGCATCGACGGCCAGTCGGGCGTTCTGCGCTATACGATGGGGATCGACATCCTGCAGGACGGCGTCGATTTCCTGGTGGCCATCATCGGCGCCTATGCCATCTCTGAAGTGTTCAATAGCTACGCCGACATGAACGTGGTCTATGACATCGACACAAAGAAGATCGGCCGGGTGATGATCACAAGGGAAGACTGGCGGCGCATCTGGCTGCCCATCGTGCGCAGCACGCCGATAGCCTTTTTCCTCGGCTGCCTGCCGGGCATCGGCGGTTCCATGACCTCGCTGATCGCCTACACGACCGAGCGGCAGATGAGCAAGAATCCGCAGGATTTCGGCACGGGCGAGATTGTCGGCGTGGCGGCGCCCGAGGCGGCGAACAACGCTTCCTCCACGGCGTCCATCATTCCCATGCTGGCGATCGGCATTCCCAGTTCGGGAACCACCGCCGTCATGCTGGGCGCGCTGATGATGCTCGGCGTGCAGCCCGGGCCGATGCTCTTCGAGATGCATCCGAATATCGCCTGGGGCGTTATCGCCAGCATGTTCATCGGCAACATCGTGCTCATTTTCCTGAACATGCCGATGGTGCCCTATATCGCCAAGCTGCTGGCGCTGCCGCAGAAGCTGCTGATTCCGATCATCATCTGCCTGGCTTTCATGGGCACCTATATGATGAACTACAGCACCTTCGATTTCTTCCTGCTGATCCTGTTCGGGCTCCTCGGCTATGCCATGCAGAAGCTGGATGTCCCGATCCCGCCTCTGGTGCTGGGTCTGATTCTCGGCGACACGCTGGAGAAAACCTTCCGCCAGGCGATGGTAGCCGAATCCGGCAGCCTCACCGTCTTCCTGGACAAGCCGATCGCACTGGGCTTCATTGGACTGGCCGCGTTGTCGCTGCTCTATTCCCTGTATCAGGGCAGGAAGCATGCGAGAAGAATGGCTTCATGAAGTGGAACTCCCCGGGGGGCGAGGCGCTGTCGCCCCCCGGGGTTTTTCACGACAGGGGAAGGATTCTATTTTCCCGCGAATTTCGGCGCACGCTTTTCGCGGAAAGCGCGAATGCCTTCCCGATAGTCCTCGCTGTCGTAGACGATGCGGCGCATGCCCTGGATTTTCTCGAACAGGTCCGGCGTGGCGGCGTGCGCGCTGGACAGGAGGCGTAGGGATTCCTTCATCGACGAGATGCTGAGCGGCGAGTTGTGGCTGATGGCATCGGCTGTTTCGAGCACGAAGGACTCGATTTCCTCCTGCGGCTTGATGTAGTTGATGATGCCCAGGTTGAAGGCCTGGGCGGCGGGAATGGGACGGGCGGTGAACAGCATTTCCTTGACGATCGGCAGCGGGATCATGTTGACCAGCGTCATCAGTCCGCCCAGGTTGTAGGGCACGCCGAGCTTTGCCGGCGTGATGGCGAAGGTGGCGTCCGGCGTGGCGATCAGGATGTCGCAGGCCATCGCCACCTCGCCGGCGCCTCCCCAGACGCTGCCTTCGATCAGTCCGATAATCGGCGCCGGATATTCCTGGATGGCGCGGATCAGGATGCGTAGCGGATCGTTCCAGCCGAGCGGATCGCGTCCGCTTTCCGGCAGTTCGTTGACGTCGTGTCCGGCCGACCAGACCTTGACACCAGGCTGGGCACGCAGGACCACGGCGCGGACGTCCTGTTCCCTGAACGCCTCGAGCGCCGCGATGATTTCGTCGATCAGCACTTCGCTCAGGGCGTTGCGCTTTTCCGAGTAGTTGAGGACGATGATGCCGGTTGAACCCCGTTTTTCCGTCAGAACGTGTGCCATACAAACTCCATTTCTCTTGTAGCGTTGATTGCGTGCGGATTGTTCCTGGGCGTTTCGCCCTGGCTGGCGGTTCGTATCGCGCCGTCGGCGGAGCAAAAACGTTGCGGCGACAGTCTATACGCAAAATGGCTTTTTTTCGCGGCCCCGGGAGCGGGAAATCTCCTGTGTTATCATCCTTGGTCCAGATTTTTTCCTCCAGGCTTATCCTGTCGTGCTTGTTGTTGACCTCCATTCCCATTCCAGCGCTTCCGACGGTTTGCTGTCCCCTTCGAAAGTGGCGCAGCGCGCGGCGGCCAATGGCGTCGACATGTTCTCGCTTACGGACCACGATTGCCTGGACGGTCTGGCGGACGCCAGCGCGGCCGCCGGGCAGATGGGGATGCGTTTCATCCAGGGAGTGGAAATTTCCACCGCATGGGGCGGTCTGCAGGTGCACATCGTCGGCCTGAACTTCGATCCGTCGAATGCCGAACTCAATACCGGGCTGGCCGACATTCGTTCCGGGCGGGTCAGCCGCGCGCGGCGCATGTCGGCGGAAATGGAGAAAAACGGCGTCGCCGGCTGTTTCGATGGCGCCATGCGCTACGCGGACAACCCCAGCCTGATCGGCCGCTCGCATTTTGCCCGCTATCTGGTGGAGATCGGCGTATGCAGGGACGTGCGCAGCGTGTTCGAGAGCTATCTGGTGCCCGGCAAACCGGGATACGTCGAGCATACCTGGGCGACGGTCGCCGAGGCGGTAAGCTGGATCACCGGCGCCGGCGGCATTGCCGTCGTCGCGCATCCGGGGCGCTACAAGTTTTCCCGGTCGGAATTGTCCAACATGCTCGAGGAGTTCAAAGGCTGCGGCGGGCAGGGGATCGAAGTCGTTTCCGGCAGCCACGGGCAGGATAACGTCATCAGGTTTTCGCAGTTGGCCAGGGACTTCAATTTTCTTTCCTCCTGCGGCTCCGATTTCCATGGCCCCGAGGAAAGCCATATCGATCTGGGAGGCATTCCTCCCCTGCCGGATGGGTTGACTCCGGTCTGGACAGCTTTTTAGCACATCCGACAGGCAAATCGATCGCATGGCGCGTTATTTATCCATTCATCCGGACGATCCGCAGCTCCGCTTCCTGGCGCAGGCGGCCGAAGTCGTGCGTGCGGGCGGCATCCTGGCCCTGCCGACCGACTCCTGCTATTCGCTGGGCTGCCACCTCGGCGACAAGGAAGCCGTCGAACGCATTCGCCACATCCGCGGGCTGGACGAGCGCCATCACCTGACGCTGATGTGCCGCGATCTTTCGGAAATCGCCCAGTTCGCGCGCGTGGATAACGCCCAGTACCGCCTGCTCAAGGCGACGACGCCGGGAAGCTACGTATTCATCCTGGAGGCTACCCGGGAATTGCCGCGCCGGATTCTGCACCCGAAACGCAAGACGATCGGCCTGCGCATTCCCGACCACAAGGTGGCCTTGGCGCTGCTGCAGGAATTGAACGAACCGCTGCTGACCTCGACGCTGCAACTGCCGGGCGACGAAGAGCCGCTGACCGAGGGGTGGCAGATACAGGAGCGGCTGGACGATCACCTGGAGCTGATTCTCGACGGCGGCCACTGCGGCACGATACCGACGACGGTGATCGACCTGACCCGGCTGCCGCCGACATTGATACGCGCCGGGCGTGGTCCGACCGACCCCTTCGGCCTGGAGTAATGTTCCATGGATTTTTCTTCGCTGATTCAGACGATTTCGATTGCCGCCCTGCCGGTCATTTTCGCAATCACCCTGCACGAAGCGGCGCACGGCTACGCCGCGCGCCATTTCGGCGACACGACGGCGTGGGTAGCCGGGCGGATCAGCCTGAATCCGCTGCGCCACATCGACCCCGTCGGCACGCTGCTGGTGCCGGGGATTATCCTGGCGACGAGTTATGCGATGTCCGGCAGTGCCATGATTTTCGGCTGGGCCAAACCGGTGCCGGTCAACTTCGGCCGCCTGCGCAATCCCCTGCGCGACATGCTGTGGGTTGCCGCCGCCGGGCCGGCCACCAACCTGCTGATGGCGCTCGGCTGGACGGCGCTGCTCAAGGTGGCCGTGTCCATGCCGGAGAACGTCTTCACCCTGCCGCTCGGGCAGATGTGCGTGACCGGCATCAACATCAACCTGGTGCTCATGGTGCTCAACCTGCTTCCCCTGCCGCCGCTCGACGGCGGGCGGATCGCCGTGAGCCTGCTGCCGTACCGGCTGGCGCTGCCGTTTTCCAGGCTCGAACCCTGGGGTTTTCCGATTTTGCTGCTGCTCCTGGTCACTGACATTCTCGACCGGATCCTCTGGCCCATCGTGGCCTTCTTCAAGCACGCCGTCCTTTTTCTCTTTCAACTGATCTGACCTCATCATGTACGCAGAACGAGTCCTTTCCGGAATGCGCCCGACGGGCAGCCTGCACCTCGGGCACTACCATGGCGTCCTCAAGAACTGGGTAAAACTCCAGGACGAATACCCCTGCCTGTTCTTCGTCGCCGACTGGCATGCGCTGACCACGCAGTACGACGATCCGCAGGGCATCGACAAGGCCACCTGGGACATGGTGGTCGACTGGCTGGCGGCCGGCGTGGACCCCGAGAAGGCGACGCTGTTCGTCCAGTCGCAGGTGCCCGAACACGCCGAATTGCACCTCCTCTTTTCGATGATGACGCCGCTCGGCTGGCTGGAGCGCGTGCCGACCTACAAGGACCAGCAGGAAAAACTCTCCAGCAAGGATCTGTCGACCTACGGTTTCCTCGGCTACCCGCTGCTGATGAGTGCCGACATCCTGATCTACCGCGCCGACAAGGTGCCGGTGGGCGAGGACCAGCTGCCGCACATCGAATTCACCCGCGAGCTGGCGCGCCGCTTCAACCATATGTACGGGCGCGAACCCGGCTTCGAGGAAAAGGCCGAAGAAGCCGTCAAGAAACTCGGCAGCAAGAATGCCCGCTCGTTCCGCCAGTTGCGGGAACGTTTCCAGCAGGAGGGCGATGCCGGCGCCGTCGAGCGCGCCCGCCTTCTCATCCAGGAGGCGCAGAGCCTTTCGCAGGCCGACCGCGAGCGCCTTGCCGGCTATCTCGAAGGCACCGGCAAGATGATCCTCGTCGAACCCGGCGCACTGCTGACCGAGGCGTCGAAAATGCCGGGGCTGGACGGGCAGAAAATGTCCAAGTCCTACAACAACGCCATTACCCTGCGCGA
>JAVBSG010000118.1:0-63944 GCA_031547245.1 Propionivibrio sp. | reverse complement strand
CAGCGGGCAATCGACGGGATTGCCCGCTTCGGCCTGGCGCGCGGCATCGCCCGCGAACAGCATGTTCGAAAGCCACAAGGTCAGGCAATCGACCAGCAGGCACACATCCGGCGCAGCATGCCGTTGCAACGCAGCCGCCAGTCCGAGCGGCGATTCGACCAGCCCCCATGCTGCCGGACGCCGTGCGCGGTGATGTGCAATGCGCCGCTCCATTTCTCCGTCGAGCGCCTGTGCCGTCGCCACATAGATGACCCGCATGCCGCTTTCCGCCGCATGCTTTTCGGCCAGCGTACTTTTGCCGGAACGCGCCCCGCCAATGATCAGTTCGTTCATTTAACAAGCTTAGCATGGGAGTGGCGGCGTATAATGGACTGCTTTGGTCTAGCCTTTGAACCTGTCCATGATTTCGCTTGGAGTCGTGACCGTGGTTCATACGCTGTCCGGGGACATCATTCATTCACTATAAACTCCGGTTTCTGCGTTGCACTTCGTTTCACCGATTGCTCCCCGTTACAGACCGCGAACAGATTCTGAGGTTTTTCGCTTTTCGCTTTTCGCTTTTCGCTTTTCGCCGACTATGAACTTTTCGATTCCGCCTCTCGACTCCGCACTCGATTCCGCTCTACAGCGTAAAATCGACAACAAAACCAAGCCGCTCGGTTCGCTGGGCTTGCTGGAAAAAATCGCGTTCCGGGTCGGCCGGATCCAGAAATCCTTGTCGCCGCACTTCGCGGCACCGCACATGCTTATCTTTGCGGCCGATCATGGCGCGGCCAAGGCTGGCCTGTCGGCTTACCCGCAGGATGTCACCTGGCAGATGGTCATGAATTATCTGGCCGGCGGCGCCGGTGCCAATGTCTTCGCCAGGCAGCACGGAGTGGCCCTGAAGGTCATCGACGCCGGAGTGGCGCACGATTTCGGCCCGCAGCCGGGATTGATCGACGCAAAAATAACTCCCGACGGCACTCGCAATTATCTTGCCGAGCCGGCCATGACGCGTGAGCAGTGCGTGGCGGCGCTGGCCAAAGGCGCGGAAATTGCCCGCGAACTCGCAGCAGTTGGATGCAATGTAATGGGGGTCGGCGAAATGGGCATCGGCAATACCGCCTCGGCCGCTCTGCTGACCCACATGTTCACGGACATACCGCTCGCCGATTGTGTCGGCCGCGGAACTGGTCTGGACGACGCCGGGTTGGCGCGCAAACGGACGCTGCTGTCGCAAGCGGTTGAGCGCGCCAAATTGCCCGCCGATGCGGATGCCGTTACCATACTTGCAGAATTCGGCGGTTTCGAAATCGCGATGATGGCCGGCGCCCTGCTCGGTGCCGCGGAACGCGGTATGGCGCTGCTCATCGACGGTTTCATCGCGACATCGGCGTTGTTGGCTGCATCACGCCTTGCGCCGAACATTCGCGAGTACTGCATTTTCTGCCACTGTTCCGCCGAACCCGGCCATCGTGCCCAAATGCGCGACCTGGGCGACGAACCGTTGCTCGATCTGGGCTTGCGCCTTGGTGAAGGAACGGGTGCTCTGGTGGCCTATCCCGTTGTCTGCTCCGCGCTGACGTTCCTCAACGATATGGCCAGTTTCGAATCGGCCGGCGTCAGTCAGAGCGCTTATTGAGGATATTGACATGTCGACACGATCCGAACTGGAAGTTTTTGCCGGCGCCCTCCGATTCTTCACCCGGCTGCCGGTTCCCGGCTTCTTCGGACACGAAGGCAACACGCTCGAACGAGCCATGCGTTACTTTCCGGCCGTCGGCCTGGTCGTCGGTCTTCTGGCAGGGCTCGTGTTCGCCGTCACTTCGTTCTTCTGGCCGAAATCCCTGGCGGTACTGGCCGCCATGGCTGCAACGATCCTGATTACGGGCGCTTTGCACGAAGACGGTTGGTGCGACATGGCGGATGGTTTAGGGGGCGGCAAGGACAAAGAGGGAATTCTAGCCATCATGCACGACTCGACGATCGGCAGTTTCGGCGCCGTTGCTCTGGCAATGCTGATGCTGACACGATTTCTCGCGCTGATCGAAATCGACCTGCAGCTGGTACCCATCGCGCTGATTGCCGGTAGCGCCGTCTCCCGCCTGTGTGTCATTTTTCCTTTCACCACGCTCGACTATGCCCGCTCCGAAGGCAAGGCCAAGGTGTTCAGCAACGCCATGGGGCCGGGCGATTTCCTTTTCGCCGCCGTCTCGGCGCTGCTGCCCGTGCTGCTGCTGCCGCCATCGCAGTTCATTCCCGGCCTGATTCTGGCGGCACTGGCCACGCTCTGGCTGACCCGCCTGTGCAAACGGAAGATCGGCGGCTATACCGGGGACTGCCTGGGTGGAATGCAACAGTTGGCCGAGGTCGCCTTCTACTGCGGTCTGCTGTGCAGGTTTTCCTAATCCGCCACCCGAGCCCATTGATCGAGCCCGGTATCTGCTATGGCCGGCTCGATGTCGACTGCAAGGCGCCGCAAACCTGCGCCGGCCTTCTCAAACCGCAGCTGCCCGACGGCATTCCGGTTTTTTCCAGCCCGCTCCGCCGCGCCAGACGGCTGGCCGAGATGCTGGCTCCATCGGTTATCTTCGATGACCGTTTGCGCGAAATCGACCTGGGCGACTGGGAAGGCCGCCGCTGGGAGGACATCGACCATCGACAGCTCGACAGCTGGGCAGCCGACATCACGAATTTCACGCCACCCGGCGGCGAATCGGTGGCCGCCCTATGCACCCGCGTCCTGGATTTTGCCTCAGCGCTCGAACTGCGCAACGTGCAAAACGCCGCTATCGTTTCACATGCCGGAGTCATGCGTGTGCTGCAAGGCCATTGGCAGCGCCTGCCCGCGGAATCCTGGATGAAGCTGGAGTTCGGATTTGGCGAACTGCTGCGTCTGGAGGTGCCGCCATCGGCCCATGGGGCCAGTCCCTCATGACGCTTCCGGCACCCGATATCGACGCGCAGCACGCCAGCGACAGGCTGGTCGAGCAGATCCGTGACAAAATCGACGACGCCGGCGGCTGGATCGGTTTCGACCGTTTCATGGACATGGCGCTGTACACACCTGGACTTGGCTATTACTCCGGTGGCGCGCGTAAATTCGGCGCCGCCGGCGATTTCGTCACTGCCCCCGAGTTGACGCCGCTTTTCGGGCAGGCGCTGGCAACGCAGGCACAACAGATCATGGCGCTCAGCGCGCCTCACATCATCGAAACCGGCGCCGGCTCCGGCCGGCTGGCCTCCGATCTCCTGCTGGAGCTTGAAAACCGCGGCCATCTTCCGGACAGCTATGCCATCCTGGACCTCTCGGGCGAATTGCGCGCACGCCAGCATGCCACCCTCGCCGGCAGCGCCCCGCATTTGCTTGATCGCATCACCTGGCTCGACCGTTTTCCGGAACATTTCGACGGCCTCGTCCTGGCCAACGAGTTGCTTGACGCCATGCCGGTGCATTTACCCGTCTGGGGAAACGAAAACGATCCCAAGCATATCCTGGAACGAGGCGTGAGGTGGAATGTACATGGAGATCGTGGGGTATTCGCCTGGGAAGACCGGCCAGCCTGCGGCCGGCTCCTGGAATATGTGGAGCGGATTGCGCGGGAAACGCCTCTGGGGCTGCCGACTGGCTATCTCAGCGAAGCCAACCTGTCCGCCATGGACTGGACGGCGGCCTGGGCGCACATCATCGGGCGTGGCGCCCTGCTGCTCATCGACTACGGCTTTCCGCGCCATGAGTACTACCACCCGCAGCGCGATACGGGAACGCTGATGTGCCATTATCGCCACCACGCTCACGCCGATCCGTTCTACCTCCCGGGGTTGCAGGACATTACGGCACACGTCGACTTTACGGCCATCGTCGAGTCAGGGTATGCCGCGGGATTGGAACTCTTTGGTTACGCGGCGCAGTCCAGTTTCCTCATCAACTGCGGGCTCACCGAAGTGCTGTCGCGCATCCCCGTCAATGATCTTGTCCGTTATCTGCCGCAGGCCCAGGCGGTGCAAAAACTGCTATCCCCCGCCGAGATGGGCGAACTGTTCAAGGTGATGGCGCTCGGTAAAGGTATTGAAACCGAGCTGATCGGTTTTTCCCAAGGCGACCGGAGCGTTTCTCTATAGCCTCTGCCCTTCAGGCTCATTGTTCTCTGGGCGAGGCCAAACCCCGTAAAAAATCCGGCGCACCATTCAGTGCGCCGGACATCAATTTCCGCATTGGTCGCTGAGGAATTGTCGGAGGCGGACTCGGTGAAGGCGATAGTTCTTTTATTGACCGCCTTCACCGGATTATCCGCGTTACACCCCCGCTTAACCCAACTACCAAACAACAACCTTAAAATTCAGAAGCCCAAGCCAAGCAGCGCCACAGCCGCAATGATGGAAACCACCAAGGCGATACCATAGCACACCAGCTTCGCGCCGAAACCGCCGTGAATGCCGACTTCGTGCAGCGAATGGTAGATGCGATGGCAGGCGTGCCATATGAACAGGAAGATGACGACGAAGATGAAACCCTTGCCGATGAAATTCTGGGCAAATGGCAGCATCTTGGCGTAGCTCATCGTCTCCTTCGGCAACAGCAGGCCCAGAGGCACCGCAATCCCGGTAATGAAGACCAGCATCGGCCCGAACAGGGCGGCCATCATGCCGCCGGCACCAAACAGCCCCCAGAAGATCGGGGCATTCGAACGTTTACGAATTTTCATGCTGCGATCCTCCAAACAACACCGAGCAGAGCCAAGGCGCAGACGATAGCCGCCGTCCATCCCCCGCTGACCATGACATTGGGCGCCATGCGCTTACCGCCAATCATGATAGGCGGCATCGTGAGCGGGAAAAGCTTGAACCACGTGATGGCGTGATAAGCGATCGCCACCAGGAGAACCAGGTGGAATACGATCGACAGCGGACTCTTCATGGCCTCGAGCCAGCCGTTCCATGCTGCCTCGCCCTGCCCGAGCCGGACGACGCCGACCAGCAGAACGATGGAGTAGGCCGCCACGAAAAGCGCCGTGGCTTCGTGCACCATGTACTCGACATAGAACGGATTTTTCTTCCACCACCCGGCCATCGGGCGGACATAAGGACGACGCTTGCTCACTGGGCACCTCCTTTCGGTGACAGGAAGCGCAGGAAGTAATCCTTCGCTGCATTGATTTTGTTGATATTGACGGCATTGCCCGGATCAACGTGCTTCGGACAGACTTCGGAGCAGTAACCGACAGCGCTGCAGTTGAAAACGCCTTCCTCGGAAGCCACGAGTTCCATACGTTGCGCCTGGCCGCCATCGCGCGAATCCATGTTGTAGCGGTGCAGCAAGGCCATGGCCCCCGGACCGATAAAGTCTGGATTCAGACCGAACTGCGGGCAAGCGGCATAGCACAATGTGCAGTTGATGCAGGACGTGAACTGGATGTACTCGCTGAACTGGGTCGGCGACTGGATGTATTCGCCCTGCTCAATCGTACGTGGCTCTTTCGGGATGATGTACGGCTGGATGCTTTCGAGCTTCTCGATGAAGCCGGACAGGTCGACGACCAAGTCCTTCTCGATCGGGAAGTTTGCCAGCGCCTCGACACTGATCCGATTCGGATAGTAGTCGCGGATGAAGGTTTCGCACGAGAGCTTCGGGATACCGTTGATCATCATGCCGCAGCTGCCGCAGATCGCCATCCGGCAGGACCAGCGGAAAGTCAGCGAACCGTCGAAGTTGTCCTTGATGTACTGCACCCCCTGCAAAACCGACATATCGTCGGTGAAGGGCACTTTGTACACCTCGGCGTGCGGCGCTTGATCCGACTCGGGCAGATAGCGCAATACCTCTATTTCAATGACTCTTTGCTCAGACATGGGATTCTTTCCTTTCCTGGTCTGCTTTTTCGCCGGCGGCGCCATAGACGCGGGCAGCCGGAGGGGACTTGGTGATCTTCACGTCGCCGTAGATGATGCGCGGCGCGGAACCCGGTACGTAATACGCATCGGAATGCTTCAGGAAGTTAACATCGTCACGCTGGGTATAGGCACCGTCCGGGCCGTCCAGGCGCTGGTGCGCTCCGCGCGATTCCTTGCGGTTAACCGCCGAGTGCGCCATCGCCTGCGCCACATCGAGCTGGTAGTCGAGTTCGATGGCGTACAGCCATTCGGTGTTCCAGACGCTCGTCTTGTCGTCGAGATTGATGTTCTTGAAACGCTCGCGCAATTCGCCCAGCTTGTCGCAGGTCGCCTGCATCGTTTCCTCGACGCGGTAGATGCCGCATCCGTCCTCCATGGACTTGACCATTTCCTTGCGGATGTCGGCGATACGCTCGGTGCCGGTCTTGGTCTTCAGCGCCATGACGCGCTCTTCAGCCGCCTGCGCCTGCTTGAGCAGGCTGGCGGAATTGCCCGGCCCGACGCTCTTGGCGCGCTGCGCGGCTTCGTCGCCTGCACGCTTGCCGAAAACCAGCAGTTCCGTCAGCGAGTTCGAACCAAGGCGGTTGGCGCCGTGGATACCTACGGAAGCGCATTCGCCGATGGCGAAAAGTCCCGGCAGCGAGGTTTCACACTTGCCGTCGGTCCGCACGCCACCCATGGTGTAGTGCACGCCCGGACGGACGGGGATCGGCTCCTTGGCCGGATCGATGCCCATGAAGGTCTCAGCCATTTCATAGATGAGCGGCAGGCGCTCGCGCAGATAGGCTTCACCAAGGTGACGCAGGTCGAGATGGACCACCGAACCGAGCACCGGGTGCTCGATCGTACGGCCCTTCTGCTGCTCGTACCAGAAAGCCTGGCTGAGGCGATCACGCGGGCCGAGTTCCATATACTTGTTCTTCGGCTTGTCCTGCAGCGGCCCAAGGCCGTAGTCCTGCAGATAGCGGTAGCCATCCTTGTTGACCAGATAACCGCCTTCGCCGCGGCAGGCCTCGGTAAACAGGAGACCGGTGATCGGCATGCAGGTCGGGTGATATTGCACGAATTCCATGTCGCGCAACGCCACGTTGTGGCGGAAGGCCAGCGACATGCCGTCGCCGGTGACGATACCGCCCAGCGTGCTTTCACGGAATACGCGGCCGGCGCCGCCCGTAGCGAGGATCACCGACTTGCCTTCGATCATCGTGAATTCGCCGGTCGCCATCTCTATGGCGACGACGCCCTGGCAACGGCCGTCCTCTTCGAGCAGGTCAATGCAGAAATACTCGTCGAAGCGCTTGATCGAAGGGTATTTGATCGATGTCTGGAACAGGGTGTGCAGAATGTGGAAACCGGATTTGTCCGCGGCGAACCAGGTCCGCTGGATCTTCATGCCACCGAAAGGGCGCACGTTGACATGGCCATCGGCCGTGCGGCTCCATGGGCAGCCCCAGTGTTCGAGCCGGGTCAGCTCGATCGGCGCCTGCTCGACGAAATACTCGACGACGTCCTGTTCGCACAACCAGTCGCCGCCGCCAACGGTGTCGTGGAAATGATAGTCGTAACTATCGTCCGCACGTTTGACGCCCGCTGCGCCGCCCTCAGCCGCCACGGTGTGGCTGCGCATCGGATAAACTTTGGAGACCAGAGCGATCTTCAGTGATGGATCTGACTCTGCCACGGCGATTGCTGCGCGTAAACCGGCTCCGCCTCCTCCCACGATGACTACATCTGCCTTATAGATTTCCACGCCCAATCCTTTCTCGCATTACGCGAATTTTGCTACGACCAGCGCAATTAAACTCCCGAGCAGTTTTTTCTGACGGGGCTTGATGCTTGAAACAGAACGAAATTATGACTATTTTTTGTTTCTACGGCAACTTTAGACAGTTTTGTCTGCCAAAGCAAAATGGCCCCATACCCGCTTCAACACAGGGTTTTTTGCCAAAAATAAACATTTGTTCACGGTTGAAAAAACTTGTTTTCGACCTCCTGTAACTTCGACAACCCCAATATAGCGCACGCGTTGTCCGTTGTAATCCCCTCCACCTCATGGCGTGCCATCCCGCGCAATTCGGCCAAAACACCGGCAATGCGAAACAACTCGCGAGGAGTGTTCCGCCCCCCCGCCAACCATGCCGGAGGGATATCCGGCGCATCGGTTTCGAGAACGATCGCATCCATGGGTAACGAAACCGCCAATTGCCGGATTCTGGTCGACCCCGGATAGGTCATCGCACCGCCGAACCCCAGCTTGAAGCCGAGGCGCAGGAATTCGCCCGCCTGCTGGCGGCTGCCGTTGAAGGCATGGGCGATACCGCCGCGCACGCCGATCCGGCGCAGGCACTTCAGGATCTGATCGATCGCACGGCGCACGTGCAACAAGACCGGAAGATCGAAATCCCGGGCAATTTTCAATTGTTCAATGAAAAAGCGTTCCTGCCGCGCCGCATCGTAACCCGGCACATAAAAATCAAGGCCGATTTCGCCGACGGCTACTGGCGGATACGGCCCCGCCATTTCCTTCGCCAAACAGTCGCGCAACCGTACGAAATCCTGCTCGGTAGCTTCTTCAAGGTACAACGGGTGCATACCGTAGGCCGGACGGCACATGGCATAGCTTGCGCAACATTGGCGGACATCGGAGAAATTACCCGGCCATACGGCAGGAACGATCACGGCCGACACGCCGGCGGCGACAGCTTCCAGCGCCACGCCGTCACGATCCGAGGCGAACTCGGCAGCATCAAGGTGACAGTGCGTATCGACTAACACGATCGTTATTCAAATACCCAGGCCGGCATTTTTACCAAAAAATGAAACCGCTAGGATTTTTCCTGTTCGCGCACGATGCGAACGACATCCGGGGTGCGGCGCAGTTCCCGTATCAGCTGCGCCAGATGAGCGCGGCCGTGTACCTGAATCATAAAATGAATGTCGGAAAACAACCCGGTATTCCTTCTGTCCATATTCACGTATTCAATACTGACGCCGGACTGGGCAATGCTCGTGGCAACGCGCCCGAGCACCCCGCGGCCATTTCTCACCATCACCTTGATCCGGACGTCAAACAGTTGCCCTGGCTCGGGATCCCACTCCACGGCTATCCAGTTCTGCGGTTCCAGACTGCCCTGCTTTTTCACTGTCTGACAGGCCTGCGCATGAACCAGCAACCCCTGATCGTTGCGCAGCAATCCCACGATCGGGTCGCCGGGAATCGGTTGGCAACAGGACGCCAGCTGGATATCCATGCCCTCCGTTCCGCGCACGAGCAGCGGCGCCGCATGCCCTTTCTGGCTCTGCGGCACATCACCTTGTTCAATCAGCCGCCTGGCGACGGTGACGGCGACGTTTCGCCCCGAGCCAACGTCGGAATAGATTTCCCGTTGCGTTTTCTTTCCGAATTCCTGGATGACACGGTCCCAAACCGTTGTCGGGATCTCCGGCGGAATGATTCCCATCGCCCGCAGTTCCTGATTCACCATTTTTTCGCCCAAGGTGCTGGAGCCGCTTTGTTGCAGGCCTTTCAGGAATTGGCGGATACGGCTGCGGGCACGGCTGGTTTTCACGAATCCCAGCCATGCCGGGTTGGGATTGGCATAAGGCGCGGTGATGATTTCCACCTGGTTGCCGTTGGAAAGCTCAGCCGAGAGCGGGATCAGCTCATGATCGATCCGCGCCGCCACGCAACGGTGACCGATATCGGTATGCACCGCATAGGCAAAATCGACAACGGTCGCGCCGCGCGGCAATGCCAGGATTTTTCCCTTCGGCGTGAAGACATAAACGTCGTCGGGAAACAGATCAACCTTGATATGCTCCAGGAACTCCGAGGAATCTCCTCCCCCCGAGCCCTGCATATCCAGCAGCGATTGCAGCCAGACGTGCATTTTGTTCTGCAGTTCGGCGCCGCTCTCCTCGCTGTCCTTGTACAGCCAGTGCGACGCAATGCCTTCCTCGGCAAGATGATGCATGTTCTGGGTGCGTATCTGTATCTCGATCGGCGTGCCATACGGCCCGATCAGCGTCGTATGCAGCGACTGATAGCCATTCCCCTTGGGAATGGCTACGTAATCCTTGAATTTCCCTGGTACCGGCTTGAAGCGTGAATGCAGCGCGCCCAAAGCGAGGTAACAGGTCGGAACATCCTTCACGATTATGCGAAAACCATAAATATCGAGCACTTGGGAAAAACTCAGGTGCTTTTCGGCCATCTTGCGGTAAATCGAATACAGGCTCTTTTCCCGCCCGAACACGCCGGCTTCGATGTTCGCTTCGCGCAGCTTGCTGTGAATACCTTCCAGGATCTTCGTCAGCAACTCGCGGCGATTGCCGCGCGCAGCCTTGACCGCCTTGGTCAACACCTGGAAACGCGTCGGATGAATATACCTGAAGGATAAATCCTGCAACTGCCGGGAGATATTGTTAAGGCCCAGCCTGCTGGCGATCGGCGCGTAGATTTCCAGGGTTTCGTGGGCAATCCGCCGGCGCTTGTCGGGCCGAATGGGCGCCATCGTCTGCAGATTGTGGCGCCGGTCGGCCAACTTGATCAGCACGATGCGCAAATCGCGCGCCATCGCCATCAGCATCTTGCGGAAATTTTCCGCCTGTGCATCCTGGTAGGATTGAAACTCGATCTTGTCCAGCTTCGACAAGCCATCGACCAGATCAGCCACCTTTTTGCCGAAGCGCTCGGTGATCTGGACCTTGCCGACCGCCGTATCCTCCATCACGTCATGCAACAGCGCAGCCACTATGGCCTGCGCATCCATGCGCCATTCGACCAAAGCGCTGGCAACCGCCAGCGGATGGGTGATGTAGGGTTCGCCTGAAAGGCGCTTCTGCCCCTTGTGAGCCTCCTCGCCGAAACGATACGCCGTGCGTATAAGCTCGACGTCGTTGGGCGGAAGATAGCTCAGGGAGTCGACAAAAGACTGATACGTCGAGTGCTCGGATTCATGCTTGTCGGCACTTTTGGCCGACTTTTTCGACGCAGAAGCATCGGAAGACACTGGGTGACCGGCCGGGGCACTGTAATTCACAATGGATCACCACCCGGCCTTCTTGGGCAATCAGGACTGACTGCGATTGAGGACTTCCAGGCCGTACAGGCCCTGAGCCAGTTCCCGCAACGCTATCACCGTCGGTTTATCGCGGTCGTCATCCACCATCGGCGAGGCGCCTGCGGTGATCTGACGCGCCCGGTAGGTGGCCGCCAGGGTCATCTGGAAACGGTTTGGAACACAGGCCAAACAATCATCTACGGTAACTCGCGCCATATCTTTTCCACTCAGAACAATGAGGCGAACAGCAGGACATGCCGCTGCCGCTGGTTTACACAACGCAGCCGCGCGGCAGTGACAATGGACTGGAGATCACTGGAGGCCTGCTGCAGATCATCGTTGATAATAACATAGTCGAACTCATCCACATGCCGCATCTCATCACGCGCGGCGGCAATCCGGCGGGCGATGGTGTCGGGCGAATCGGTTCCGCGCCCCGATAAACGCTCCTCAAGGACGGCCATCGAAGGCGGCAGAATGAATACGCCAATGGCTTGCGGAAACACTTTGCGGACCTGTTGCGCTCCTTGCCAATCGATTTCCAGAAGCACGTCGCGGCCTGAGGACATCTGCGCTTCGATCCACCGCTTCGAGGTACCGTAGTAATTGCCATGCACATGCGCCCATTCGATGAATTCCTCGCCGCTCACCATTTCGAGAAACGACGACGCATCGGTGAAATGGTATTCGCGGCCATTGACCTCGCCCTGCCGGGGAGATCTCGTCGTATGGGAGATAGACACTCCGATTTGCGGATTGTTCTCCACCAGAAGGCGCACCAGTGTGGTTTTCCCCGCCCCCGAAGGCGCCGTCACAATAAACAGATTCCCAAATGTCATTACCCGTCCGTTCCACCTAATGGCTGGAAGGATTGTACCTGCACTCCGCCATCCGCCGAAAAAACATTTTTGCCCGCCCGTTGGGCAAAACAGCTCGATTTTCCCCGTTTTCTGGCCTGACGGTCAGGCCAAAAATATTGACGTTCAGTCAACTAGGCCATAAAGTGCTGTCAGTGCACGCGATCGGATTTCACGTAGCACGGAATAAGCACTCAAACCACAGAAAAATCAGGAGGATCGACCATGAATTTCAAATCATTGCTCATCGGCATGGCTACCATCGTGGCCAGTACCTTTTCCGCTTCGGCAATGGCCGCCTACCCGGACAAGCCGGTAACGGTCATCTGCCCATGGACGGCCGGCGGCGGAACCGATGTGTTGCTGCGCGCGCTCTCGAAAGAGGCCGAAAAATACCTCGGACAGACGATCAACGTCGTCAACCAGACCGGCGGCGCCGGCGCCATCGGCCACAACGCCATTCGTACCGCCCGCCCCGATGGCTATACAGTCGGCATGATCACGTTCGAATTGAATTCCCTTCCGCCGCAGGGTTTGGTTCCTTTTACCTGGAAGGACTTCGACCCGCTGATGCGCATCAACTCCGATCCGGCGGCAATGACCGTGCGCAAGGACGCGCCCTATAGCACCGTTCGCGGTTTCATGGACTACGCCAAGGAACACCCGGGCGAAATCACCATCGGCAATTCGGCTCCCGGATCGGTCTGGCACATCGCCGCCGGCCTGGCAGCGGAAAAAACCGGCGTGAAGGTCAAGCACGTGCCGTTCGATGGCGCGCAACCCGCCGTTACCGCGCTGGTTGGCGGGCATATAAAGGCAGTCGCCGTCTCGGTAGCCGAAGTCCGCGGCCAGGTTCAAGCCGGGAACCTGAAGATCCTGGGCGTGATGTCCGCCGAACGCGACAAGATTTTCCCGGATGTTCCGACTTTCAAGGAGCAGGGTGTCGACGTGGAATTCTATACGTGGCGCGGCCTGGGCCTGCCAAAGGGAGTCCCGGCCGCCATCAAGGCCAAGATTGCGGACTCCTACAAGAAGGCCTTCGATTCTCCGGAATTCCAGGATTTCGCGGCCAAGGCGGCACTTAACCTCTCTTACCAGGATTCAGCCGCTTTCTCCAAGTTTCTCGACCAGAACTACAAGGACGTCGAAGCCGTCATGAAGAATCTCGGCCTCGCGAAAAAATAAGTTTTTCGGCAGAGCAAGCCGGAGAGGCGGCCAGCCCTGGCCGCCTTTTTGCGTCACAGCCGAATACGGTACTACGTAAAGCGAATAGGGAGACGTCAATCCATGAAAACTGCAGACATTATCGGTGCGCTGATCGGCATCGCGATCGGCCTTCTGGCGATCTGGGAAGGCACAAAAATGCCGACGGACGTGGTCATGAAAATCGGTCCGAGTTTTTTCCCCAGCATCCTGGCCGGATTTCTGATCCTTTTCAGCTCGGTGCTCCTGATCAAGGCCTTGCTCGGCCAGAGCAAGGGGAAAGTGGAACCTTTGCGCCTTTCCGACAAGGGCGTGCAGCGCGGACTCATCACCCTGGGTGCAACGATCGTGTTCTGCATCGTGCTCGAACCGCTCGGCTTTATCCCAACCTCCATCATCTTCCTGGTTTTCATGATGTGGATCCTGGGCAAGCGCAAACCGTTGCCATTTCTACTCGCCCCTCCTCTCGTCACCATGGGCATCTGGATGGTTTTCGAGAAGGTGCTGAACCTGTCGCTCCCAGCCGGCGTGCTGACCGATATCCTGTGACGAGGGAAAAATCATGGAATTCAATTGGGAGTTGATGTTTTCAAGCTATGGCGCGGTATTCACGCCGAGCATCCTGCTCATGATCTGTGTCGGCACGACTGCCGGCATCGTGATGGGTGCCCTGCCCGGGCTGACGGCTACCATGGGCGTGGCCCTGCTCGTGCCGCTTACCTTCGGTCGCCCGCCCGTCGAGAGCATATCGATGCTGATGGGCATTTATTGCGGCGCCATGTACGGCGGCGCCATTTCCGCCATTTTGATCCGCACGCCGGGGACGCCTGCCGCCGCCGCCACCGTCATGGAGGGCTACCCCATGGCCAAGCGCGGCGAAGCGGGACGGGCCATGGCCATGGCCCTGTTTGCGTCGTTTTTCGGCGGCGTCGTCGGCGCCCTGATCATGACCTTCGCTTCTCCGTTCATCTCCAGCATGGCCCTGGAGTTCGGCCCGGTCGAGTATTTCGGCCTGGCGATTTTCGGCCTGTCCGTCATCACCTCCATATCCGGGCGTTCACTGATCAAGGGTATGATGTCAGCATTTTTCGGCCTGTTGATCTGCACCATCGGCTTCGACCCGATTTCGGGCTTTCCGCGTTTTACTTTCGGCGTCGTCGAAATGATGGAAGGGCCTCCCTTCATTCCGACGCTGATCGGCCTGTTCGCGGTTTCCGAAGTTTTCAACGAAGTTCAAAAAACCGGAACGGTTCAGCAGATCAAGGCGAAACTCGACCAGTACCTGCCGAGTTGGAAAGACATCAAATACTGCTTCCGCGAGCTTTGCCGCTCCAGCGTCATAGGCACATTCATCGGCGCCATTCCTGGCGCCGGAGGCGATATTGCGGCTTTCGTCTCTTATGGCGAAGCCAAACGCGCCTCCAAGCATCCGGAGCGCTACGGCCACGGCGAAATTGAGGGGCTGGCGGCCAGCGAATGTGCCAACAATTCCTGTTCCGGCGGGGCGATGATTCCGTTGCTCTCTCTCGGCGTGCCCGGGGACGCAGTCACCGCCGTATTGCTGGGCGCCTTCGTCATCCAGGGCCTGCAGCCCGGACCCATGCTGTACAAAGAGCACATCGACATCGTTTATCAGATCTTTGCATCGATGATGCTGGCGCAGTTCGCCATGCAGTTCATCGGTATGGCCGGCATCCAGCTTTTCGCCCGGGTCATCATGGTCGACCGCGCCATTCTGACGCCGTCCATCTTCGTGCTTTCGGTCGTCGGCGCCTTCGCCATGCGCAGCAACGTTTTCGACGTCTACACCACGCTCGCCTTCGGGATACTGGGCTACCTGATGATGCGCTACGATTACCCGCTGTCGCCGATCCTCCTTGCATTGATCCTCGGGCCGATGGCCGAAGCCAACCTGCGCCGTGCCATGGTGATTTCCGATGGCGATCCGTCCATCCTGGTCAGCCGCCCGATTGCCGTTGTGCTGATGCTGCTGGCGGTGCTTTCGCTGGTCCTCTCGATCAGAGGGCATCGCAAGGTTGAAGCAAAAATGGCTGAATTGGAGAAGAACTTCGAAAGTGTAGTCAAGGAATAAATTCCGTTATGCCGGCCAGCCGAGCGCTCGTGCGAATTGCGTGAGTGCTCGGCGCTGTGGCCATTACCCGGTTCAGGCTAAAAAACGGCTCCTGAGCCTCGACGTATTGTTTGCCCGTTGCCACGCAGCAGGTTTTGCGAAAACAGCGCTGACCAAGGTACCGACCGACAATTTGCCGAAATTGCCGTACCCTACCCTACTCCACATCACGCGATTTATTGGTTTCACAATGCTTTACTACTTCGATCTTTTCGGTGCGGCGGTATTCGCCATCTCGGGGGTGCTCCAGGCGCGCCGGGTAAAAATGGATGTCTTTGGAGCGTTGGTGCTTGCCACGGTAACGGCAATCGGCGGCGGAACCATTCGTGATATGGCGCTGGGCATCGTTCCCGTCTTCTGGGTTCGGAATTCCGTGTATCTGCTGGTAATCCTTGCGACCTGCGTACTGGCTTTGCTGTTGTTGCGCGATTTTCCCAAAGTGCCGCGCTGGCTGCTGCCCGTCGCCGACGCCATCGGCCTGGCTGTGGTAACCGGCATCGGAGTCGAAAAATCGCTGGGGCTTGGTTCCAGCGCGATTGTCGCCGTCATGATGGGAGTGCTAACCGGCGTTGGAGGCGGTATCATCCGTGATGTTCTGTCGCGGGAAATACCGATGGTGATGCGTACGGAAATTTACGCAACGGCCAGTATCGTCGGCGGTATCGCCCATACTGGCGCAGTAATGCTCGGCGTCGAAAACGGAACCGCCATGCTCGTCAACATGGCCGCTACGCTTGCCATCCGCCTGGCGGCAATCCGCTGGCGCCTTGAACTGCCAAGCGTATGGGGCAAACAGGATTGAAGCAAAGGCAGCGCCGATCTAACATTATTCTGAGATGCCGTATCTTTTACATTCCCTGGCCCGCCTGCGAACCTTTCGACGTTTCCGGGTCAAATGGGCAGTCTCTGCTGCACGATTATGGGGTATAGCCGTGAAAAAAATTGCGGTTGCCGTCGTCACTTTGTTCCTTTGCCTCTCGTTCACAGGCACTGCCGCGGTCGCACAGCAAAATTTCGTCTCAATCGGGACCGGAGAGACGGCAGGGGTCTACTATGCGGCAGGCAGCGCCATTTGCCGCCTGATGAACAAGGGCAGGAGCAAGCACGGCATCCGATGCTCCGTGGGAAAAAGCGGCGGTTCCGTCGGAAATGTTGCGGCTATCAGAACGGGAGAATTCAACTTCGGCATCGTCCAGTCCGACGTGCAATACTATGCAGCGAAGGGCCTGGCTCAATTTAAGAACAGTGGACCGGACAGTGATCTGCGCGCCGTGTTTTCCATCTTTCCCGAGGTATTAACCGTCGTCTCACGCAAGGAAGCCAATATCCGGAGCTTCGAGGATTTCAAAGGCAAGCGCTTCAACATAGGCAATCCCGATTCCGGCACGCGGGAAACGACCATGGCGCTGATGGAAGCGCTGAACATGAAGATCAGCGATTTTTCACAGGTTTTGGAATTGAACCCCGATGAACACGGTATCGCCCTGTGCGACAACAGGATCGATGGCTTTGCTTATGTGGTGGGCAGCCCGATCGCCAACATCAGGGAACCGATGGTCGCCTGTGGCGCCAAGCTTGTGCCGCTATCCGGTCAGGCGGTCGACCAGCTCGTCAAGGAACGGCCCTATTTGGTCCATGCGACGATTCCCGGCGGCATGTATCCGGGCAACCCGGAAGCCACGGATACTTTTGGCGTCGTAGCGACTGTCGTGGCATCGGCGAAGCTTCCCGCTCCGGTCGTCTATACAATGGTCGCCGCAGTGTTCGACAACCTGGAGGAGTTCAAAAAACTACACCCGGCTTTCGAACATCTCGATCCTAAAGAAATGATCCGGAGTGGCCTGTCCGCCCCTTTGCACGAAGGCGCGCTCAAGTATTACAAGGAAAAGGGCTGGATGTGAATATTGAGCACTCCGTCTAACGATCTGTTCAACAAGGTATAATTGTCCGATTCTTTTTCTGACCGGCAGAATTATTTGATTCGGCCAGGCGATATTTTTCAACGGGGAACGAAATGGCGGTAGCAGCGATGAACATGGAACGGGCTCGCTTCAACATGATCCAGCAACAGATTCGTCCTTGGGAAGTGCTCGATCCCGAGGTGCTGGCCCTGTTGGCGGTGGTCAAGCGTGAAGACTTCGTACCGCAGGCGCACAGTGACCTGGCGTTCGCGGACGTGGAAATTCCTCTCAAGGCCGACGCCCTGCCCAGCCAGACGATGCTGGCGCCCAGAGTGGAGGCCCGCCTGTTGCAGGAGCTGACGATCCGGAATACCGACAAGGTGCTCGAAATCGGCACCGGTAGCGGTTATATGGCGGCGCTGCTGGCAGCCAAGGCAGAGTTCGTATATACCGTCGAAATCGATCCCGAACTGGTCGAACTGGCGCGCGGAAACCTGCAAAAGGCCGGCGTCGCCAACGTCAGCGTTGACCTGGGCGACGGCTCTCGGAAATGGGATCTGTACGCGCCCTACGACGTGATCGTGGTGTCCGCCTCGCTGCCTTTCCTGCCGGAATCGATGCTGCAGCAACTTAAGGTCGGCGGGCGCCTCGTCGCCATCGTCGGCGCGGAGCCGACCATGGAAGCGCAGTTGGTCAGGCGTACCGATGAGCACGCCTTTAGCACCGTCAACCTGTTCGAAACAGTGGCGGCACCTCTTGTCAATGCGCAACGTCTGGAGAAATTCGTGTTCTGATCCCAGACCGCCGCAGAGGTTCTTCATGCATCTGAAACAATCAGCCAGCCGCCTATCCGTTCTGCTGGCGCTGCTTTGCCTCGCCGGACCGGCGCGGCCCGTCGACATCCTGCAGGTCTACCATGAAGCGCTGGTCAACGATGCGCAATACGCCGCAGCGCGCGCCACAGCTGAAGCCGGGCGTGAAAAACTGCCGCAAGGACTGGCAGGCTTGCTGCCGGTCATTGGTGCTTCGGTCAATACGGTCTGGAACGAGAACAAGTACAACCCCGAGAATCAGCCGAAGGTCAACAAGGACTACAACACCAACGCCTACAACGTCAGCCTGACACAGCCGCTATTCCGCTGGCAGAATGTCATCCAGTACGGACAGGCCAAGTGGCAGGTCGTCCAGTCCGAAGCGAATTTCTCCCAGGCCGCCCAAGACTTGATCCTGCGCGTGGCGCAGGCGTACTTCGATGTGCTGTATGCGCTGGAAAACCTCAAGGCGGTGCGCGCCAACAAGCAAGCCATCACACAGCAGCTGGAGCAGGCAAAAAAGAATTTCGAAGTCGGTACGGCCACGATCACCGATACTCATGAGGCGCAGTCCCGCTATGACCTCGCCAGCGCGCAGGAACTTGCCGGCGAAAACGATCTGGAGGTCAAACGCTTCGCATTGCGCGTAATCGTCGGCAAGGAACTCGGCGAACTGCACCGCCTGCGTGACAACGCGACGCTATCGCCGCCGCAGCCCGCCAGCATGGCGCCCTGGGTAGACGCGGCGGAGAGGGATAACTACACGGTCCAGTCGCAAATGGCCGCCGTCGAAGTGGCAGGCGGGGAAGTCGAGCGCATGCGCGCAGGACACTATCCGACGCTGGATGCCGTGGCCAACTATGGAAAGAACAACAACGCGCTTTCGTTCGCTGGCAACGATACCCTGGAAACCAAAGCGCGAAATATCGGCCTGCAGTTAACCATCCCCATTTTCGAGGGCGGCGCAGTCAACT
Organism: Propionivibrio sp.; assembly: GCA_031547245.1. GTDB lineage: Bacteria > Pseudomonadota > Gammaproteobacteria > Burkholderiales > Rhodocyclaceae > Propionivibrio. Next base: position 45,129 of record JAVBSG010000118.1, on the reverse strand, counting down.
CGAGGACCCGTGAAGCCGTTGCCAACCGCATGGCGGCCGAATCGATGCTGGAAAACATCCGGCGCGTGGCCACGCTCGACGCCCGGCAATCCTATCTGGGCGTGGTGAACGGATTGGCACAGGTGCAGGCGCTCAATGCCGCGCTGATTTCCAGCATCAGCGCACTGGAGTCCAACAAGCTGGGCTACGAAGTCGGTATTCGCATCAACATCGACGTGCTGAATGCCGAACAGCAGGTCTATCTCACCAAGCGCGACCTTGCCAAGGCACGCTTCGACACGCTGCTCTCGCAGCTCAAGCTGAAGGCGGCTGTCGGATCGCTCGGCGAGATCGACCTGGAACAGATCAATCCGCTGTTCGAACCGCCAACTCCCTGACCAACGCCATCGTTCTCGCCGTGGCGCCGCGATGCGCCTGGCTGAAACGCATTGCGGCCTCGCGCATGCGAGCCAGCGTTTTTTCCTCGCTCAGCAGCTTTTCCGCGGTTGCGGCGGCATCCGGCGCATCGGTGATGCGCTGCGCCGCATCACAGGCCAACGCATCCTCCGTGGCCTGGGCAAAATTGTAGGTATGCGGCCCAACAAGCACCGGACAACCGCAAGCCGCAGCTTCTATCAGGTTCTGCCCGCCGAACGGCAGGATCGTGCCGCCGATCAGCGCAACATCCGCCACGGCAAAATAGGCCGGCATCTCGCCCATGCTGTCGCCCAGCCAGACGCGCGTTTCCAGCGACGGGAAAGCGCCTTCGCTACGGCGGCAAAACGGCAGTTTTCGCTCTTCGATCATCGCCGCCACCTCATTGAAGCGCTGCGGATGGCGCGGCACCAGCAGCAGCAACAGATTGGGCAGCGCCAGCCCGGCAAAGGCGTCGAGAATGAATGGCTCCTCGCCTTCACGGGTGCTGGCAGCCAGCCAGACGGGCCGCTTGCCGAACGACTGGCGCCATTGCGCGCCCAACTGCAATTTTTCCGGCGACGGATTGACGTCGAACTTCAGGTTGCCTGTGATATGCACCGAAACGGCACCGATGCTTTTCAAGCGCTCGGCATCGCCCTCGGTCTGCGCGGCAACGCCCGCAAGTTTCCTTACGGCGGGCCGGATCAGGGGCAGGAAACGCTGGTAGCCGCGTTGCGATTTCGCCGATAGGCGCGCGTTGACAAGCAGCATCGGGATTTGCCGCCGCTCGCCTGCCGCAATCAGGTTGGGCCAGAGCTCTGTTTCCATCAACAGCCCCAGACGCGGCTTGAAGTGGCTGAAAAAGCGCCCGCAGGCACCGGGCAGGTCGTATGGGAGATAGGCCTGGATCAAACGCTGTCCGTATTTGCCGATCAATTCGCCGCCGACAGCACGGCCAGTAGGCGTCATGTGCGTAATCAGCAAAGAGTGATCGGGATATTCCTCAAGCAGCGCCTTGATCAGCGGTTCGGCGGCACGCGTTTCGCCCACCGATACGGCGTGCAGCCAGAGCAGCCGCGAGGGTGCCGGCGCCGCATGTAAACCGTAACGTTCGCCAAGGTGGCGCAAATACTCCGGCTGCTTGCGCGCACGCCAAACCAGGCGGCACCAGATGAGCGGCTGCACCAGATAGAACAGCAGGGAATAGAGCAGGCGAATCATCAGCGTAGTTCCTGAGCAATGGCGGCCAGTACTTCGGCCACATCGGGAGCACCACCGGGGCCGCCGAGATTGCGAAAGCGCCTGGCGCCATGAACACCAGTCAGCGCGGGGTCAGTCGTGATGTACAGGGCAACGGTTGGTACATCCAGTGCCGTGGCCAGATGCGCGAGACCCGTGTCGACGCCTACGGCCAGCCGGGCATGGCCGATCACGGCGGCCAGTTCGCGCAAGGAGAGCGGCGGGGCGACGATAGCGCCTGCGGCTTCAGCGGCAATCCTTTCGGCACGCTGCCGCTCGTTCGGGCTGCCGGCGGGCAACACCGGCGTCAGCCCGCGGCCGAGCAGGTGGCTGGCGGTGCTTATCCAGTGTTCTTCCGGCCACAGTTTGTCATCGCGGCTGGTCGCCGTAAGCAACACCGCGTAATCGGCGGCGGGCAGCCAATGAAAGGCTAGTTCCGGGGGTGTGATGCCATAGTTCAGCGGCAGATCGACCGGGTAGTTGAAAGCTGCGGCACTCAGCCAGCGGTTGCGTTCGACGGCATGCACATTACGCGGAATGACGAACGTCTTGTCGTAAAAATAAGAGGCCAGCGGCTCCCGGGCCACTTCAGCCGCGTAGCCGTAGCAGAGCCCCTTGGCAAAGAACGTGAGAAGACCGCTCTTGATCAGCCCTTGCGTATCGAGTACCGCATCGTAGACTGTCCGGCTCAAGCGTTTCTTGAACAGGCTGATCTCCTGCCATGTCGCTGCCTGGAAAAGCGTCTTGCGCCAGCGGCGGATAGCGACCGGTATCACCTCGGCAACGTCGGGGTGCAGACGCGGAATGTCGGCGAAGCTTTCTTCGACGCACCAGTCGATGTGTATTCCCGGGAATTGCCTGCGCAGATCGCTGGCAACGGGAAGATTGTGAATGACATCGCCCAGCGATGAGGTTTTGATGAGCAGGATGCGCATCGGCGGCTAACTGGAATGGGAGGTCGCGTACGAATTGAGGAAGGCGCATTATACGCTGGCTGGCCCTGCCCCTCTCCGGCGACGGGAATTCCGGGAAATAGGGGCAGTCTACGTCCATCGGGGTAGAAATTTCGTCGCCTGCCGAAAGCTTATCCAATTATCGCGCTATGATGTTTAAATGAGCCTTTTCGTTTTGCTGCCCCCTTCGCCGTCGGGAAAAAGCCGGCCAGGAGCAGGAGTAAGCAAGTTGTCGTAACATAGACAGTGAGCAGTACGGCGCCCTTCGGCTTGGCGGCAAAAACATGATCAGGTGCTTAAGCCAGCCAGGTTTGTTGTTATCGGATTCGGAGTTGTCATTCGCGTGCAATCATTTGAAGAAAATAGAACAACCGGCGAACGAATTCGCCTGGCCGGCATCGTGCAAGGGGTGGGGTTTCGCCCCTTCGTCTGGCGTCTGGCCAGGGAGCTGCATTTGACGGGGTGGGTGCGCACTGACGCCAAGGGGCTGGAAGTAGAGGTTCATGGTCTGGGCCAAGACATCGATGCCTTTGCCGAAAGATTGCGGCGGGAAGCCCCGCCGTTTTCGCGCATCGACTCGGTACAGCGCCGGTCGGCCAACAAACACAAGGCGCCCGAAGAATTTGCCATTCTCGATAGCCTCGGAGGCCGTTCGGCAACGATAATCGGACCGGATACCGCGGTCTGCCGCAGCTGTTTGAACGATATGTTCGATCCCCTCGGGCGGCGTTGGCGCTATGCCTTCACCAGCTGCTCCCATTGCGGACCACGCTACACGATCTGCCAGGGCCTGCCTTTCGACCGCGAACGAACGAGCTTCAAGGATTTCGCCGTTTGCGGCAAATGCCAGTCGGAGTTTCAACGGCCGCACGATCGACGCCTGCACACAGCCGGCATTTGCTGCCCAAAGTGCGGCCCGCGCCTGTCCTTGGTAACACCGGACAGGGAGAACATCCGCGGCGACGCCGTCGCCAACGCGCTGGCCTTGCTGCAGTCCGGAAAAATCCTGGCGATCAAAGGGCCGGGGGGCTTCCAGCTCATGTGCGATGCGCGCAATGCGGCTGCCGTGGCGCTGCTACGCGAGCGCAAACGCCAGCCCAGCAGGCCCTTTCCCGTCATGTTCGCCAACGTCCTTTCGGCTTCCGGCCTCGTCCACATCAGCGTCGGCGAACCGGGGCTGCTGAACCTGCAGGAACGGCCGATCATCGTACTGCGCAAACGCGGCAATTGCGACGCGACAATGCCCGGAGTAGCCCCTGATCTGGCCTGGCTGGGGGCCATGCTGCCCGTATCGCCGCTGCACTACCTGCTGTTCCACGAAGCGGTCGGCCGGCCGGAAGGAACCGCCTGGCTGGACAAAGCCGTTGATCTCTCGCTCGTGGTCACCAGCGGCAACCCGGAAGGAGAAACTCCAGCCATCGACAACGAGGAAGCCTTGCTGCGTCTGAACGGATTGGCGGACGCTTTCCTGCTGCACAACCTGACCCTGGCTTCCGGCGTCGAGGACAGTGTCGCCTGCTCCGGACCGGGCGGCCTGCAGTTGATCCGGCGTTCGCGCGGCTACGCGCCGCGTTCGGCCAAATTGCCTTTCGTTACGGCCCCCATACTGACGCTGGGAATCAACGACAAAAGCACCGTCTGCATCACCCGTGCCAACGAGGCCTTTCTATCGCCGCACCTGGGAAACCTTTCCAGTACCCAGGATGACGCCTCGATCGCGGCGTTGCAGGAAACCGTCCAGCACCTGCTGCGCCTGCTGGATGTATTACCGGCACTGGTGGCTCACGATCTCGACCAGGAAAGCCCGGTCACGCAGCTAGCAGTCGAAATTGCCCGGCAGCACAACATTCCGCTGCTGGGCGTTCAGCATCACCACGCCCATGCCGCCGCCGTACTGGCGGAACATCAGCAGGAAGGGCCGGTTTACGCGTTGGCGCTGGATGGTTTCGGCGTAGGCAACGACGGCAAGATATGGGGCGGCGAGCTGCTGCGGGTGGATGGCGCCTTTTTCGCGAGGATCGGACATTTATCGCCATTCAAGTTGCCTGTCGGGGATCATGAGGCAGGACAGCCCTGGCGGCTGGCAGCGGCCATCATGAATGCCCTTGGACGAGGCGACGAAATCCCGCGCCGCTTTGCCGACCAGGCCCGGGCGGGCGAGGTGGCAAAGCGGCTGTCCTTCGCCGACAACTGCCAGGAAACCACCAGCATGGGGCGTTTGCTCGATGCGGCGGCTGGCCTGCTGGGCATCTGCTCCGTCACCGCGTTCCGCGGACAGGCTGGCCTGCTGCTCGAAGGCCTGGCCGAGAACCATGGCAATGTCGAGCCACTCGACGCGGGCTGGAAAATCGTCGACGGCTGCCTCGACTTGCTGCCCCTGTTGGCGGCCCTGGCCGACGAAAAAAACGCGCCCTACGGAGCGGCGCTCTTCCATGCCACCCTGGCGGCTGCTCTGGCCGACTGGCTGACAGGCGTTGCGCCGCCGGGCAGCACTGTGGCGGCAAGCGGTGGCTGCATGCAAAACCAGGTGCTTGGCCGAGGCTTGCGCACCCGGCTGGCGGACGCCGGCCTGCGCCTGATCGAAGCGCGCCGCATTCCGCCCAACGACGGCGGCATCGCGCTGGGTCAGGCCTGGATCGCGCAGCATTATCTGCATGGCGGATCACACGCCTGATTGGCAATGAAGGATGATGGCGCCGGCCGCTTATCCTGACAGCTGTAACAAACAAGGCCCGTAGGAGATTACGGGCCTTATCGCATATCGCATGCAGGAGCAGTATCGGCTGATCGCGAAATTCAACCGTCAGTTCCCGTTTTTGCCGCTCCAGTTCGCCAGCGCCTGCATTTGCTGGGAAACAAGCTGGATCAGGCGTTCGTCGGTCAGGTTGCCGTCAGCATCGAAACCGCCAGCGAATGCATTGGCAAAAATTTCGGGCTTGTTCAGCGGACGAAGGTCGAGGAAAACGCAGACCTGACGCAAGTGATACTGCGAACGCGAAGTGCCCATGCCGCCACCGGCCCCCATGAGCGCTGCCGGCTTGCCGGCGAGCAGGGCGTTGTCCGGTTCGCGGGAAGCCCAATCGAGAATATTCTTCAAGGCAGGAGCCATCGAATAGTTGTATTCCGTGCTTGCCAGCACCAAGGCGTCGGCTTCGCCGATCTGGCTCAGGACGCGCTGGACCGCGGCAGGCCTTTCCGCTATGTCAGCGTTATAAAACGGAACATCGGACAAATCCGCAATCTCCATGCTTACGCCGCTCGGAAGATGTGCCTGGGCGGCACGCAGCAACCCTCTGTTCGTTGATTTTTGGCGAAGACTTCCCGCAATCCCAAGATATTTGATCGACATTATCTTTTCTCCTCGAATTTTAAATTGTCATTCTGGAACACCATTTTTGTAAGAGCCGGAAATTTGGGGCTGGTTCCATCGATCTGCCCAAAATTTGTGCGTCATCGGCAAATCTTTATCCCTGGTCCTGGACCGCCAAAGCGGCAATGCGTTTTTCAAGCCGCAGCAATTCTTCGTCCAGAACGACGACGTCCCTGCAAAATTCGGCAAGCGTTTGGCGTGAGATGATAATCCGCTTTTCCTCGGTGAAGTATTCCACCAGATTCTGCGCCAGATTTCGTGCTTTCTCGCGTTGCCAGCCCATGAGTTTCTGCCCCCCCTGAACAAGGCGGTGGGCGGCTATATCGCCGACGACGGGAGCGAGGTCGTCTTCCGCATGCCATTCCAGGTGCCGGAAAACAAAGCCCAGACAATCGGCCAATTCGGCCGAACCGTTGATTTTCGCATCGGCCACTAGCGAATGGCGATCCGCTTGCCCCGTCAAAATCCGTAGAGGCATATCGGCAGGCAGGGACAAGATGACATCCGCGGGCATGCTGCTCTCTGCCAGCCGCAAGTAACCGTCCGAGGCAATCATCAGCGTCATGGCGAACGGTCCCGACTCCAGACAAATGATTTTGCCGCTGAACGGTTTGAGGCGGGTACGTGCCCAATCGTTGCCTGCGAACAGATGATTCAATCCGCCGATAAACAACTCCGGTACCATGAATTCCGTTCCTAGAACTTGAAGCCGCGATGCAAAGCAACGACGCCCAGCGTCAGGTTGAAATAGTCGGCATTCTCGAATCCCGCCTGCACCATCATTCCCTGCAGCGTTTTCTGGTCCGGATGAACGCGGATCGACTCGGCCAGATAACGATAGCTGGCTTCATCCTGCGTCACCGCCTTGCCAATACGCGGAATGATCTTGAACGAATAAAAATCGTAGAGCGGTGACAGCGGTTTCCACACATGCGAGAACTCCAGCACCAGCAAACGCCCGCCCGGCCGCAGCACGCGATACATTTCCGCCAGAGCCCGTTCCTTGTGCGTCATGTTGCGCAACCCGAAAGCCACGGTGATGCAGTCGAAATAGTCCTCCGGGAACGGCAGCCTTTCGGCGTCGCACTGCGCCACCGGCAGAAAAAATCCTTTGTCGGCCAAACGGTCGCGGCCATGCGTCAACATGGCATTGTTGATGTCGGTCAACCACACTTCGCCGCTTTTCCCGGCACGCCGGGCAAACGCCAGCGACAGATCGCCGGTGCCTCCGGCAACGTCCAGCACACGCGAGCCTTCGCGCACGCCGCTACGGTCTATGGTGAAAGCCTTCCACAAACGGTGCAGGCCGCCCGACATGAGGTCGTTCATCAGGTCATAACGCTCGGCCACTGAATCGAAGACGCCAGCGACACGACGTGCTTTTTCGCCCTCGGCAACCTGCTCAAAACCGAAATGCGTCGAATTGCCTGTATTCATTCCATTCTCCCGGTTCACTTAGCGCTTGATGCCGCAAGTCGGCGCCGGCGCCGGCGGAATTTCCGGACACTCCGCGGGATCGCGGCTGGCGCCGGCTTGCTTCAGCTTGTCCAGATACGCCTGCCAGAGTTCGTCGCGATGGCTGCCCAGGCCATGCAGGACATCCCACGAAAACAGCCCGCTTTCATGCCCATCAGAAAAAACGGGGCGGATAGCATAATTGCCGACGGGCTCTATCCGCAATATTTCAACGTCGCGTTTGCCGATCTGCAACTTCTCCTGCCCGATGCCGTGCCCGCGAACCTCCGCCGAGGGAGAAAAAACACGCAGAAACTCGAAACTGAGCTCGAAGCGATCACCGCTATCGAAGGTAATTTCCAGCAGACGCGACTTCTGATGCAGTTTGATTTCCGTCGGGATAGGCGTGTCGGAGCGCAGGCCGGCCATGGTAATTTCCGCAGTAAGGTAGGGTCATATCATAGCGCAAAGCGGGTGCGGTGATGGTATGGCGGTCCACTCGGATCTGTCAGGAAAATTCGAAGCAAACGACCGCTTGGCGTACACCGCCTTTACACTGCCGGCATTATTGGCGGAGCAGAACGGCACGCATTTCCGGTTGTGGCAGCGGAAGCCGCGTGCCGTCGTCTGGTCCCGCCGGCAGTCACCACACGCGATATTCCTGCCCGGTTTCCGGCCCCTCCACGCTACGCGCATAGGCCAATGCTACCCGGGCGGCCGGGACCGGATCGAAACCGGTAAAGGCCTTGCGGCTCTTAGGGAAAGTCTCCTGCGTGATCGTCGGGCTGACGATGTTCAGGCGGATGCCGCGTGGCATCAGTTCGGCTGAAGCCACGCGCACGAACCCCTCCAGGCCGCTATTGACGGTGGCGGCATTGGTCGAGCCGAGCACGGGAGCATGGCTGAGCACGCCTGAGGTCAGCGTGATCGAACTTCCCGGCGCCAGCCGTTCCTGTCCGACCAGCACCAGATTGATCTGTCCCATCAGCTTGTCGCGCAGGCCGATCGCATATTTCTCCGGCGTTGCTTCCGCCAGTGGACCGGAATGCACGTGTCCGGCCGTCGACACAACAGCGTCGACCTGGCCAATGGCATCGAACAGGCGGCGTACCTGGTCGATATCGGCGATATCCGCCTGGAACTGCCCGCTTGTTTTGCCGACCGGCACGATTTCGTGCCGCGGTGACAACTCCGCCACGACGGCTTTACCCAAAGTGCCGTCGGCACCAATGACGACGATCTTCATAGCATTCTCCCAGGTTTGGGGTTGAATCATCAAACGACATGAACTGTTCAGGCAATCAGCGCTTCGACAAAGGCCGGCAGTGCAAATAATCCCGAGTGCATGCGTGGCGAATAAAGCGACAATCCGGCCAGGCCGCGTTCGCGCATGCGCCGTGCCACGGCCGCTTCGTCCAGAAGCAGCGGATCAAGCTTATCGGAACACAGTGCCATGCACCAGTAGCTTCCGTATAGTGGTACATAAGTGCCACACAAACGCACATGGACGAAGATCTCGCGCAACGTGCCGACCAGTGCGCGCACCCTGTCCGGACCGAATGTCGGCGAACCGACATGGGCCACGAACGCGCCGCCCGGCGCCAGGCGGCTCTTGGCCAGAGCAAAGGCTTCCCACGTGTACAAAGGATGTGCCGGCGTGTCCGGATCCGTCAGATCGAACAGAATCAGATCATGATTCGCCGTTTCGCCGGCAAGATGCGCCAGTCCATCCCCAATTCGCAATTCGACCCGCGGATCGTCAAAACTGCCTTGGTGCACCTTGTCCATATAGTTGCGCGAAACACGCACGACTGACTCGTCGAGCTCGGTCAGAATGATGCGTTCGATGCAGTTATGCTGCAGCAATTGCCGCGCCGCCCCGCCATCGCCGCCGCCGACGATCAGCGCCGTGCGCGGAGCCGGATGCGTGATGGCCGCGGGGTGGACGAGGGCTTCATGATAAAAAAATTCGTCCTGCTCGCTGGTCATGAAGTGTTTGTCGATTTTCAGGACACGCCCGAATTCATGCGTATCGAAAACCTGGATATGCTGCCAGGGACTATGTTCGGAATGCAGCCGGGAACGAACGCGCAGGCCGAATACCATTTCCTTGCTGAGCCACTCCAGTTCGAGCGGTCCACCGCTGTCGGGTTCCGACAGATCGCCGCGCATTACCTGCTCGGTGCGTACGCGCGCCGGCCTGAGGGCCTCCAGCAAAGCATCGAACAGCGCCTGCGCCTTGGCCCGGTTGTCCCGCTGATAATTGCAGACGTAGACATCGAGAGTCGCCGCCTCCAGCTCCGGCCAGGTATGGATCGCCACATGGGATTCGGCCAGCAGCACCATGCCCGTGACTCCTCCGCAGGACGGAGTGGATTGGCTGTTTTCCGCAGGAGGAGGCGCATCGAACGCATAAAAACTGGTGCTCAAAACAGTCAATCCTGCCGCACGCGCCGCTTCGCCGCAAAGCGACTCCAGCCGATCGGAACGGACCAGTAGATCGGTATCGCATTGCAGTTCGTAGGCGTCCGCGATCAAATGCAAACCTTGCATGGAATATCCTTCCTCGGAAAACATCGAATGGTTAATGCTTCGGCGGGAATGCGCATGGCTCTGCCGCCACGCCGTTTCCCTTCCGCCACAGCGATTTTTTCCTGGCCAAACCTTCTTTTTACGCGGGCAATCCAGGACTGGCTGATCGGGCTAACGCCAGGTACACTAAATATAACAAAGAATCGGCATTTCTTCTTGCCGGGACCAGATATCTTCCGTGCTGTAATGCTTAAGGAATACGGCGGCACGTTGCCCCGGCAGAACGTAAGCCGTGTGATTTTCATTAACTGCTACCCTACGGCAGCATCAATTCGCCCGCCCTGCCGCTCTCTGGGCCACCCACCTGTTTATGCCAAATGTATAATATTCCACGAACATGATTAGAATAGGAATTGACCTCGGAGGCACGAAAATCGAAATCATCGCCCTCGACTGCGATGGCTGCGTCCTGCTTCGCCGGCGCGTGCCCACCCCGCAAGGCAATTACTGCGGCACGCTTGCCGCAGTGGCAACCCTGGTGGAAGCAGCCGAAAGCGAACTCGGGCAACGCGGCAGCGTCGGAGTGGGCATTCCCGGCGCGGAGTCCCTGCTTGATGGGCGCATCAAAAACGCCAATTCCACCTGCCTGATCGGCCAGCCGTTGCGCCACGATCTTGAAACCCTGTTACGGCGCGAAGTCCGGTTGGAGAACGACGCCAACTGCCTGGCGCTCTCCGAAGCCGTGGACGGCGCCGGCAGCGGCGCGCAGATCGTCTTCGCGGCGATTCTCGGCACCGGCGTCGGCGGCGGCATCGTTGCACACGGGCGCCTGCTGACCGGCATCAACCGCATCGCCGGCGAATGGAGCCACAACCCGCTGCCCTACCCGCATGAGGAAATCCTGCCGCCACCGCGTTGTTACTGCGGCCGCCAGGGCTGCGTTGAAACCTGGCTGTCGGGTCCCGGGCTTGCCGACGATCACGCGCGCCATACCGGAGCAATGCTCGACGCCGCGGCCATTGCGCGTGCTGCGTCCGGAGGCGATGCCGCGTGCGAGGCCACGCTGCTGCGTTACGAGCGCCGGTTGGCCAAATCGCTGGCGCAGGTCATCAACATTCTCGACCCGGACGTCGTCGTCCTGGGCGGCGGGCTTTCCAACCTGGAACGGCTGTACGAAAACGTGCCGCGGCACTGGGCGGATTACGTTTTCTCGGACACGGTGCGCACATCCTTGCGCCGCAGCCGGCACGGCGACTCTTCGGGCGTGCGCGGTGCGGCCTGGCTCTGGAATACTGCCGATCATCGGGATACACTCTCGCACTATAAGAATCCCTGATATCGCTGCTTCAGGGAAAAGCAGGCGCGACGGCGCGCCAGGGCGTTACGCATCGAGACGTCCGGCCGAAGTTGTCAGCGCGTGGTTTCCCGGGGAGCAGCCATGGGATCCCGGTCTCGCGCACGCTCCGAAACAACCATAACGCAGCCTTCTTCTCATGCTCTGGACGCGATTATTCCTGCCATTCGCCGGCGGCTATTTCCTCTCCTACCTCTATCGGACGGTCAATGCCGTCGTCGGCCCGGTTCTGAGCGAGGAACTGTCCCTCGGCGCTGCCGATCTCGGCCTGCTGACCAGCACGTATTTCATCGCCTTCGGCCTGACCCAGATACCCCTCGGCATCCTGCTGGACCGTTTCGGGGCGCGCCGCATCGAAGCCGCGCTGCTGCTGGTCGCCGCCGCGGGAACGGCGGTCTTCGCCAGCAGCGATGGCATCGGCATGCTGGCCGCCGGGCGAGCCATGATCGGATTCGGCGTTTCCGCCTGCCTGATGGCGGCGTTCAAATCCTTTTCGCAATGGTTTCCCCTGGAACGTCAGGCGTCCCTGACCGGCTGGATCATGACTTCGGGCACGTTGGGTGCGGTCGTCGCCTCGGCCCCGCTGGAAGCTGCACTGCAAATCGCGAGTTGGCGCGAGATCTTCTACACACTCGGGGCGATCACCGTCGCCGTTTCGTTCTGGATACTGTTCTTCGTTCCCGACAAACCGATGGAAGCGCGCCGCGAATCGCTTCCCGAACTGCTTGACGGCATCCACTCGACGCTGGCCAGCGCGCACTTCTGGCGCTTCGCCCCGCTCGCCTTCGCCCAGGTTGGTGGGTTTCTGGCTGTGCAAAGCCTCTGGTCAAGCGCCTGGCTGATCCACGTCAATGGCTATTCGCACACCGTCGCCGCCGAGCACCTGACGGCAATGAACGCCGCCATGCTGGTTGCCTATTTCCTCATCGGTTCGCTATCGACCCGCCTCGCCCGGCGCGGCATCGGAACGGTCTATCTGCTCGGCGCCGGCCTTTCGATGGCGATGCTCACGCTGGTGTTGATCGTCCTCCAGGCCGTCGATTGGCACTATCCGCTCTGGATCGCCTACGGAGCCTTTTCCAGCGCCGGCACGCTGACCTATCCGGCCACGGCGGCCGGTTTTCCGCCAGCGCTTTCGGGCCGCGCCAACACCTTGCTCAACCTCGTCGCCTTCATGGGCGCCTTCAGCCTCCAGTGGGGTATGGGAATAATGATCGAGCAGCTCCAGGTTGCCGGCTATGCCAAAGACGTCGCGCACCACAATACCTTTGTTCTGCTGCTTACCCTGCAGGCAATGTCGTTGGCTTGGTTCTTCATCAGCGGCCGGCGCGCCGCGAGACCAGCGGTTTAGCCCTCCGGTGCGCGCTCGCAACCGTCGGGCCTATGACATCGTGCAAAAAAATCCGCGATAAAATGGCGAAAACGAAGCCAAGGAACAGCGATGAACCCGAAAACGATTTTTACATGTTGCTGCGTGGTTTTCAGCTTGGCGGGATGCGGTGTCGAAACGGCAAGCACCGCGGCGACGGCAGCAAAGATGAAAGCGCAGGAGGCGGAACAGGCTCAAAAGCAGCTGGAAGCGGCAAAAAAACAGATAGAGGAAGCGCAGCAACTGACCACGCAACGCATGCAAGAGGCGGAGCAGGCGGCCGATAAACCGTGACGCGTGGAACTGGAAGCCGCCGTTCCTGAAGTCCATAGCCTGAACGCGCCTCGAATCCGGAACGAAGACATAGAAAATACTCGGCAACCAGCCATCAGGCCGGCTGCCGGCCCGCCAACGCCGTCTCACCCGGCCAGCACACTTCCCTGGACCAGAATTTCCCGCAGTTTCTGCTGGGCCGCTGCGCCGGGCGGCGTGGCGGGGGATATCACAGCATCGTTGCCATAAACCGCCGCCAGCTATATCGACAGGTCGATCTGTTGCACGGTGCCGACGCTGCCGTCCTCGCGCAGATAAATCCCGCTGGCCCGGATGTAACCCAGCCGCGCATTGTCGTCGTCGGTCAGTGCGAAGGGAGTCTGAGTTGAATCCAGGCAGATTGCACCGATACCTTTGTCATGCAGCGGGACCAGGACATCACGATCATATTCGTCACGCGACCAAAGGCACAGCGAAGCAAATACGGAATCCGCCTCGTCCAACCAACGGTTTCCGTCCTCGTCGAAACGCGCCAGATCGGCAAAACCGTTGCCCGAAAAAACGCCGAACAGCTCACTACCGTCATTGATGCGTCCATCGGCGTTGCGGTCGAACGCCAGCCAGGCGCACCCTCCTGCGAGTTCGGGAATCAGCTCCTCAATACCGTCAGCATCAAGATCGAAAGCGAAGCGCTTGCCGGAAAGCTCGGCCGCCGTACCGCCGAAGTTGAGTACCAGCGGATCAAGCAGCTCAGCGGCACCGAAACGCTGTTCCGTGCGCGTGCAAGAGAAGTCGCGGCACATGCCAAGCTGCAACGTGAAATCGAGCGTACGGCCGTCCGCCGTGCGAACCTGGCCAGCTGCGGCAAAGTTCGTGCTCTCGTGCTCGCGGACGCTTTCGGTCAGCGTGATGCTCCATTCCATCCGCACCGTTCGCGCGTTGCCGGTTTTCGTATCGGAGCGCTCCATACTCAGCAGCTTTTGCAGATCGCCGAGGCCGTCCGCCGGCGAGCCCGGTTTGCCGGAGATCAGTTCGAGCAAGCGCGCGACCAGTTTCTGCAGAATGAGCAGCAACCGGATTTCCTCTTCGCTCTCTCGGGCCGCGGCGGTTTCCGCCTGTGATGCTTCGGCGAGAACCATATGGAAACTGCGCGTGACTTCGATTTCGGTCTCGTGCGAATACTCATGCGCGGCGCTCATGGCCACGCATGCCTGTTCGATTTTCATTTCTCCTCCTTGCCGAAAATTCCCTGGACCTTGTTTCCAGCAAGGAGCATGCCCACGGCTTAGGCGGCTGTCTTCAGCCGTTGCGTCCAAGGTACTGCAGCACGGGTTTCAACTGGTCTATGGCCGGCGCGGCCGCGCAGACGGCAGCGGCGGACGACCACGGGTAGTCGAGTTTCAGGAGCCACTTCAGAACGGCGGGAAGATGTCTGGCCGGCAAAACCTGCATCTCCTCGATGACGATGTACAGGCTTTCGACGCAAAGAGGCGTTTCTTGCCGGAAGACCCATTCGTACCGCCCGCAGCCGACCCGCGCATTGCCGCCGTCCTTTTCCGACATGCCGACCAGCCAGTCACAGGCAAAAGCTGCCGGCAGGCTTGCCGCATCGGCAGGCGGCCTGTCCAGACAGAAGGTGTAGATGTTTTCGTAGTTCTGGTTGAAGCGGCTCGACAGCACATCGGCAATAGCCGCCGCCCCCTGGGAAACGGACGGAAAACGGATGCTGTCGGTTTTCACGCGCATTTCCAGGCAGGCCGACTCGCAAAAAACCGCCGAAATCAGATGCGGCCGGTTTTCGTCCTTGGCCCGGATGTAATCACGCAGCAGATCGGCGGCGGTTCTCGATGCCGGAGCCCCCGGCTTTGCAGCTCCCCCTGTGTCGCCCATGTCGCGCCCCGTTCCTCGGAGAAAAGAACATAGCGTAACCCGAAATATCGGTTCCCGCAGCTACGTGCCGCCACGCCGCCACCTCATCGGCATCGGACTATTACAATACAATAGCGCCGGTTGTATCCATCGCTACTTTTTTCCATGAATTTTCCCAGCCGATCGTTACCCCGCTCCTCACGCCCGCCCTGCCGGGCGACCATCCCGATGCGCTTTTCCGGCAACCCGGCGAAACAGGAACGGAAAAAATGACCATGCCACCACCCTCCGATGCCCGGCAAAAGGCTTCCCAAGAGGAAAAGGCCTCGCGGGCCATCGCCTTGACCGTGGCCGCCGCGTTTTTCATGGAAACGCTCGACGGTTCGATCATCACCACCGCGCTACCCGCCATCGGTGCCAGCTTCGGTACCAGCGCCATCGGCGCCAGCGCGAGCGTCACGGCTTATCTCGTCGCCATGGCGGTTTTTGTGCCGGCCGCCGGCTGGTGCAGCGAACGCTACGGGGCGCGCCGGGTTTTCGTTTCCGCCGTCGGCATCTTCACGCTGGCTTCCCTGTTGTGCGGACTGGCGCCGTCGCTGTGGGTCCTGATCGCCGCTCGCATTCTGCAAGGGGCGGCAGCGGCTTTCATGTCTCCCGTCGGGCGCTTCGTCGTTCTGCGCGAGACACCGAAACACCGCATCATCGAAGCCATCGGCACCATCACCTGGCCGGGACTGATCGCGCCGGTCATCGGCCCGCCGCTGGGTGGACTCGTCGTTTCGCACGTATCGTGGCACTGGATTTTCCTGCTCAACGTTCCACTCGGCCTGATCGGCATGTGGCTGGTCCTGCACTACATCCCTTACCGGCCGCCGACGGTACGCGCCCGGTTCGACATGCCGGGTTTCGTTCTGACCGCGCTGGCGCTGGCAGCGCTGGTGCAGGGGCTCTCGCAACTCGCCGCGCGGCCCGGATTCGCGCTCGTGCCGCTGCTGCTGATCGCCACCGGCATCGGCACCGGGGCCGCCGCCGTATGGCACGCCAAACGCACCGCCAGTCCCATGCTGGATTTGCGAGCGCTTGCCGTGCCGACGTTCGCCCTGGCTGTAGCCAGCGTCGGCTTCGTGTCGCGCATCGCGATCAACGCCTCGCCGTTCCTGCTGCCGCTGATGTTCCAGATCGGCTTCGGCATGACGCCCGCGCAGGCCGGCCTGATGGTGCTCATCTACATGGCCGGCAATCTAATGATGAAGAGCGCCACAACGCCTATCCTGCGGCGCTTCGGTTTCCGCAACGTGCTGACGGTCAACGGCGCGCTGTGTACCCTGACGCTCTTCGCCTGCGGCACGCTCACCGCCGGTTTCCCTGCACCGTTGATTTACGCGATACTGTTTTTTGCGGGCATGACCCGCTCGATGAATTTCACCACCGTCAACACGCTCGCCTTTGCCGATGTCAGCGACGAGCGCCGCGCGGGCGCCAGTGCGCTGGCGACGATGATGCAGCAGGTATCGATGACCATGGGCGTGGCGCTGGCCGCTCTGGCGCTTGGCGTATCACAGGCGTTGCGGCATGCGCCCGTACTTGAGCTGTCGGACTTTCGCCATGTATGGTTCGCCATCGGTTTCATGATGTTCCTGGCCACGCTGGGAGCCATGCGCCTCGACAAAAGCGCCGGTGCCGCCATTACCCAACGCCGGCCATGATTCCGTTTATGGGAGTTTTTCCAGAACTACCTCCCAGAGAGCCTTTGGCATAGCGTACTTATGGCTGATGAAATGCTCGGCTGACAGGCATCGCCATCCCTCGGAAAAAAGCTCGAAGATGGATTTCTCGTCGAAGAATCGCTTTGTCTTTCCATCCACCCGGTAATAATTCGGCTCGATTTGGGGATGGCCGCTCGCTCCGAAATTCTCGTCCTCGGTGGAGTTGAGGCGGCAAAGCAACACCCCTTTCGAGTCCAGGGCATTCCGTATTCTCGACACGATTGTGCATGTCTGCTGCCAGGGGAAATAATGCAGCGACAAGCTGGCGACCACTGCGCCGAATGTATCGATTCCCGACGGGAACGGCCCGCGCGTGTCCATGCACTCGATTCTTGCTGCCGGCACCCGGCTGCGCGCCTCGGCGACGGCCTCCGCCGAATAATCGAATGCAACAACCCTGAGTCCCGCATGCGCCAGAGTGGCGGTATCCTCGCCCGATCCGCAGCCGATTTCCAGCACCGGCCGTTCCTCAGCGCATTCCGCAAGCAAGGGAAGCCAGCGTTCAAGCCAAAGGTCTGCTGCCATTTCTCAAACCCTCCATGTTGTCGCAAACGCCGTTCGTCAGAACGTTTTCAGGAAATCCGGGACAGCTGCCGTCAGAATTCCTGCGGGTCGACCTCCAGATGCCATCGCAGACGCGACGGCGCCTTGATCCCTTCGAGCCAGCCGCCCCAGGCAGCCAGAAAGAACTGCAGCGCGCGCCGTGATGGCGATTCGACGAGCAACTGCGCGCGTTCGAGGTTGGCCAGCCGCGCCAGACGCATCGGCACCGGGTCGTAGAGCATCACGTCGGCGTGCTCTTCCGTCTGCTGCCAGGCGCGCGCCGCGGTCAGGAAAGCCAGGGCGTCGGCCATCTGCTTCGCTTCGGCGCGCAGCATGGCTTGATACGCGTATGGCGGGAAACCCGCCTGCTCGCGCTCTTGCAGCAGGGACGCGGCAAAGGCCGGATAGTCGTGGCGTACCAGCGCGGCGAACAGCGGGTGCTCGGGAAACTGTGTTTGTATCAGCACCTCTCCGGGCAGATCCGCTCGGCCGGCCCGGCCGGCCACTTGCATGAGCTGTGCGAACAGGCGCTCCGGCGCGCGCCAGTCGGAGGAAAAGAGAGCCGCATCGGCGCCAAGCACGCCGACCAGCGTGAGTTTCGGGAAATCGTGCCCCTTGGCCAGCATTTGCGTGCCCACGAGAATGTCCGCCTCGCCAGCGTGAATTTGCTCGGCCATGCTTTCCCATTGCTTGCGGCTCCGTGCCGAATCGCGGTCTACGCGCAGGACGTGCGCCTGCGGGAAGCGCTCGGCGAGCGCAGCTTCGAGCCGTTGCGTGCCTCGGCCGAAGGGCTGGATGTCCTGGTTGCCGCAGGTCGGGCAGGCTTTCGGCACGCGGCTCTCAAAGCCGCAGTGGTGGCAACGCAGGCGGCCGTCGGCCAGGTGCAGCACCAGGTTGGCGGCACAGCGCCGGCAACGGGAAACCCAGCCGCAAGCCGCGCAGGCCAATACCGGCGCATAACCGCGGCGATTGAGGAAGACGAGACTCTGCTCGCCCCGTGCCAGGCGCTTTTCCAACGCCTGCAGGACTGCGCCGGAAAGCCCTTCCTGCAACTTTTCCGGCCGCGTGTCGATGCGCTGCACGGCCGGCAGACGGGCGTTGGCAACTGCCCGCTCGGCCAGCGTCAACAGCGTGTAACGCGCCGGAGTGCGACCGTCTGTGGCATTGGCCCAGCTTTCCAGCGAGGGCGTGGCCGAACCGAGAACGATGGGGATGTCGCGTTCACGCGCGCGGAATACCGCCACGTCGCGCGCCGAATAGCGCATACCATCCTGCTGCTTGAAGGAGGCGTCGTGTTCCTCGTCGACGAGGATCAGGCCGAGATCGGGCATCGGCGTAAACACGGCGAGGCGAGTGCCGAGCACGATGCGCGCCGAACCGTCGAATGCGGCTTTCCAATGGCGCATGCGCGCCGCCTCGGTCAGTTCGCTGTGCAGGCTGACCAACGCGGCTTCGGGAAAACGTGCGGCAACGCGCGCCTCGAGCTGCGCCGTCAGGTTGATTTCGGGCACCAGCAGCAGGGCGGACTTGCCGGCCGCCAACGCCCGCTCGATCTGGCGCAGGTAGATCTCGGTCTTACCGCTGCCGGTCACGCCATGCAACAGGTGGGCCTGAAAGCCCCCGCCCGCGGCCTCGATTTGCTCCAGCACCTGCCTTTGTCCGCCCGTCAGTTCCGGCGGAGATTGCGCTGCCGCTTTTTTCGGCACTCGGCGGCCGGTCCGCGGTTTGGGCGGATCGACGCGGCGCAATCCGGCCGGCAGAGTTGACAGCATGACCTCGCCTAGCGGCGCCTGATAGTAGGTAGCGCAGAATTCCGTGAGCCGGAACCAGTCGGCCGGCAGCGGCGGCAGGTCGCGCAGAATGGCTTCGACGGGTTTGAGTTGCTCGGCCGGGATTTCCGAGTCCTCCGCCACGCCCACGATAACTCCGATACAGGGCCGCTGCCCGAAACGCACCTTGACCCGGCGGCCGATGTCTTCGTCCGTCAGACATTCGCCGTCCGCCACCCGGTAGTCGAACAGCCGATTCAGCGGAACGTTCAGGGCAATGCGTGCGATCTGCATGCGATATGGCCTTTATTGCCCGACGGGGAGGGTTTTGACTTCATTGCGCTGCACGCATTTCCAGCTTTGGACAAACGCTCCGCAAAGGGGAATCCCATACATAGCCCAGTTGCCGCCTCTTGTTCATCGCAATTGTTACAAAACAAGCATAACCCGTTAAATTAACGTAATTTTTTTGTTATACACAGTTCCTGTGGATAACTCTGTGGAATCTCTGCGGGAAACATGGCGGGGCCCCTTCCAAACAAGGACTTATCCCACATTGCCTCAAAAATCAGCAAAAAAATAGTCATTTAAAATCAACATACTATCCATAAATCACTGATTTTCATGGCATCCTGTAACAAACAGTAACAGACCCAGAGTTCTGTGCATAAGTCAACTTTGAATCGTTGACAAAATCATACTTTTTGGTGCAGATACCGGCTGTGCTCGTGCACGGTATCAACCAACGCCGCCACATGCTCGGGAGGTGTCGTCGGCAGAATTCCATGCCCGAGATTGAAGACGTGGCCGGTTCCGGCAGGACCGAAGCTGTCGAGCACGGCCCTGGCCTCCCGTGCAACGCTTTCGGGTGACGAAAAGAGGATGACCGGATCGAGGTTGCCCTGCAAAGCAACACGGTGCCCGATGCGCCGCCGCGCCTCACCCATGTCGATCGTCCAGTCCACGCCGACGGCATCGCAGCCGCTGCCCGCGATAGCTTCAAGCCAGAGGTTGCCGCCCTTGGTGAAAACAATGGAGGGAATGCGCCGTCCGTCCTTCTCTCGAACAAGGCCCGCCACGACCCTCTGCAGATAGCCCAGGGAAAACTCGCGGTAGGCCGCGGAAGTCAGGCATCCGCCCCAGGAGTCAAAAAGCATCACTGCCTGCGCGCCTGATTCGATCTGCGCGTTGAGGTACTTCGTCACGGCTTCGGCGGTCACCGACAAAACATGATGCGCCAAGTCGGGCCGGTCATAGATCATCTTCTTGATGTGCCGGAAATCGCTGCTGGCGCCGCCTTCCACCATGTAGCAGGCCAGCGTGAAGGGACTGCCGGCGAAGCCCAGGAGCGGCACCGTGTCGGCCAGGGCGCGGCGAATTTCGGCCACGGCATCCATAACGTAGCGCAGATGGTCGTACGGGTCCGGCACGCCGAGATCGCGGATGGCCCACTCTTCGCGCAACGGCCGCTCGAAACGCGGCCCCTCGCCTTCCGTGAAGTACAGCCCCAGCCCCATGGCATCCGGTACGGTCAGAATGTCCGAAAACAGGATCGCCGCATCGAGATCGAAACGCGCCAGCGGCTGCAAGGTCACCTCGCAAGCCAATGCCGGACTCTTGCACAGGCGCAGGAAGCTGCCGGCGCGCTTGCGCGTCTCGCAGTATTCCGGCAGGTAGCGCCCGGCCTGGCGCATCAGCCAGATTGGCGTGTAATCGACTGGCTGCCGGAGCAAGGCCCGCAGAAAGGTATCGTTGTGCAGTTGTTTCAATGGAGCACCTATAGAATGGCCAAGGAAAATTTCAACCACGTTATCCGCCGTGAAGCCGCCGCATGCGAGCCTGCGCAATGAATCCGGGCAATCTGCCCAATGTTCCTGACGCAAGGATCATGTAACGCAGTCATTGCTCACCTTCTTCAAGGCGTCGTCCGAGATTCAGCCCGAGCTGTTTCAACTTGCGGTACAGGTGCGTACGCTCCAGTCCGGTCTTCTCGGCAACACGCGTCATGTTGCCGCGCTCGTTTTTCAGATGATGCTCGAAATACTGGCGTTCGAAGGCTTCACGCGCCTCGCGCAGGGGCTGGCTGAACAGCGGCAACGCAGGGACGGGGCGCAAGGTGCCGTCGGACTCCTGCAGCAGGATGTTTTCCACGTCGGTTTCCGAAATTTCTTCATCGAGCGCGGCGATCGCCAGATTTTTGACGACCGTCAGCAGTTCGACCCATTCGCCCTGCCAGTGGTGCAGGCGTAGCGCATTGAGCGCCGCCGTGGAAAGATGCCGCGCCGGAACCTCGTGGCGTTCCACCAGGTGCGCCAGCACCAGCGAGGCGACTATCGGCACTTCGTCGGTATGGCCCGACAGTTGCGGCAGGGCAACCCACACATCCCCCAGCCGGGCAACCAGCGAGGGATCCCAACCCGCCTCTGCCAGAGCCGACAATGGCCGGGACATGGCCGCCACCAGTTGCAGCTGGTGTTTTTCGAGACGATCCAGGGCAAACGCCAGGCTTTTCTGCTGCAGTCTGCCAAGCACCATCAGATCGGAAATGAACAATACCCCCCCAGCCGCGTTTTCCAGCATTTCCTGAGTCAACGGGGCGCTTGAGGCCGAGAGGTCCAGCCAGGGCGTTTTCGGCGCCTGCAAGGTGCGCGCGCAAATTTCGGCAATGCTGCCGGATGCGCTTCTGAGCAGCAGCACGTAGGTATTGGCAGCGGCCTGTTCAAGCCGTTTTTTCAGATCCTTGAGCAACGGGGAGCGGGCAAAGGCATCCAGCGTCAGGGGCGACTTTGCCGACACCACCTCATGTTTCAAGGCTTTTTTGACGGTCAGCAAAAGCTTCTGCAACGCAATGGGTTTTTCGAGAAAATCGATGGCCCCGACACGCGTAGCCTCGACGGCGGAATCTATCGTGCCGTGTCCGGACATCATGACTACCGGCATGGTCAGCAATCCGGAGGCCGACCATTCCTTGAGCAGGGAAATTCCATCGGTATCCGGCATCCAAATGTCGAGCAGAACCAGATCGGGCCGCTTTTCGCCCCTTGCCCTGCGGGCAGCTGCCGCATTCTCGGCCAGGGTCACGGTATGCCCTTCATCGGCCAGGATTTCCGAAAGAAGCTCACGGATGCCGATTTCATCATCGACCACTAGTATTTGCGCCATGTTTCAGCTCTCTTCTGGTAATTCGGAGGAACGATCCTTCTGCTGCGCCATCCCGGGAGCCAGAGTCAGCCGTATGCTGACCGTGGCGCCGCGTGGCTGGCGGTTGTTGATGCGAATCTGCCCTCGATGCTCATCAACGATCTTTTTGACGATGGCCAGTCCCAACCCTGTGCCTCCCGCCTTGGTGGTCACATAAGGTTCGAAGATACGGCTCATGATCTCCGGCGGAAAACCGGGCCCGGCGTCGATCACGGCGAACTCGGCCATGTCGCCGGCACCGTCAACCCGTCTTGTCACAATACGGATATTCGGTTCGTCCTCTCCCTGTTGCGCATCTTCCGCATTGCGCAGCAAATTATGAATGATCTGGCGCAGTTGTGTCGCATCTCCCAGCACATGCGGCAATGCAGGATCCAGTTCGGGGACAATGCGCGCCTGCGATGTTTCATACAGGCCGAGAACTTCTCCGATCAGCGCATTCAGATCCAGTTCCGCCAGATCCGGCGCGGGCAGGCGGGCATAGTCGGAGAATTCGTTGACCATGCGCTTCATCGCCTGTACCTGATTGATGATCGTTTGCGTGGAGCGGTTGAACACATCGCTGTCGGCCGCGTTCAGCTTGCCGGCCAGCTTGAGCTGCAAACGTTCGGCAGAAAGCTGGATCGGCGTCAGCGGGTTCTTGATCTCGTGCGCCAGGCGCCTGGCCACTTCGCCCCACGCAGCGCTGCGCTGGGCCGCCACCAGGCGGGTCACGTCGTCGAACACCACGACGAAGCCGCCGCTCGTCCCCTCCGGCAACGGCGTGCCCCGCAGCATCAGGATCTGCGGCAGGCCTTCCGGGCGGGCCAGTTCAATCTGCGTCTGCCATTCCCATTTGTTCTTGCTTCCACTTTTGCCGCCATCTTCGGAGAAACCCTGCAGGATAGTCTGGCCCACGGCCTGCTGCCGGCTCCAGGCGTCGACCGTCTCGTTCAACAGCCCGGCAAAGTCGTCTTCCAGAATCGATTGCGCCCCGGCGTTAACCGTGCGCAGGCAGAATTTCCGATCAAAGACCAGCACGCCCGCAGATAAATTGGCCAATATCGACTCCAGGTAGGCGCGCGCCGACTCGACTTCGGTGCGATGGCGTTCGGTATCCCGGCGGGCATCATCCAACTGGCGGGTCATCTGGCTGAATGACTGGGTCAGCACGCCAAGTTCGTCGCGGCTGTATATCGCCTGGCGCGGCGTGAAGTCGCCGGAAGCCACCGCCTGCGTTCCTTCGGCCAGGATGGACAGTGGCGCCGACAGCCGTCTTGCCAGAACGAAAGCCATGGCGATCGCCGTAAATAGCGCCAGCAGGACGGTCAACGTCAAGGTCATGGCATAAATGCGCGTCAGCCCCTGCCTGCCGAGCGAAAGCTCCTGATACTCGCGGTAGACTTTCTCCACGCGTTCGGCATTCAACGCCAAGGTGTTCGGCACTGGCTGCGTCAGCTGCAGAATGCGTGTTTCCATCCCCAGGCCGGAAGGAATCACCGGCACCAGCACCCGCAACAGCAGGTTCTGCCCGCCCGCACTTTCGATTTCCCGATAGCCCCGGCCGACACGCGCCTGGTACAGCTTGTCCACGCTCGGCGATTCCGGCACGAAGGCAGAAAGATCGCCGGTGGCCGTGCCCAGCAACTCCCCGTTCGTGGAAAATATGGCGATATATTGCGCGCCGCTTTGCTCGCGCAACCGGCTGAGCACGGCGCGGCGCTGCGCCTCCGGCTGCTCGCCAAGCTCCATGGCGATGGACCGGCCTTTCTCGGCAAGATCGTCGAGAAGGGAATCGAGGGCGCTGCGCCCGAGGGTTATCCCCGATTCGAGCGCTTTTTCCACCCGTACATCGAACCACGACTCGATGCTCTTGGTCACGAACTGCACGGAAACGGCATAGATCAGCATGCCCGGAATCACCGCCATCAGCCCGAAGAACAGCATCAGCCGCAGTTTGAGCTTCGAGCCGAAAACCTTGTCGCGGTGTTCTTTCCAGAGCACCTTCACCTGCCAGGCGATCAGGACGAGAAGCGACAGGGCGACCAGCGCATTGAGTCCGAGCAGCCAGGGGTAGTGGCGGGCGAAAAGCGCCGTGTTGGCGCTGGCCGACGCCAGCAGGAAGAGAAGAATGGCCCCCAGGGACGACGCCACGATGATCAGCGTCTTCATTTACCTTCCCCGCCGCTTTCCTGGACGGGCGCCGACGGCTCCTGCGCAACTGACTCGCGGGGCGTGAAACTCCAGCTCAGCCACCCGGAGGACTGGCTCCAATCCTTATCGGACAAAGCGCTCATCTGAAAGGTCTTGGGCATCAGCGACGGATCGAGCCACAAGCGCACGCTGGCCAGGTAGTTCACGTCCGCCTGGACCTCGCCTTTCTCGATGACCTGCCACAGGCGCGGGCGCGACAATACGCGCAAGGCCTCGTTCAGCGTCGCGAAGCTCTGGTGCAGCGCACCGGACGACAGCCGATACTGGCGCGTCAGGGCGTGGTAGGAAAGCTGGACCGTCCTGCTGCGCTGCACGACCTTTTCGTCGAACCAGTACCAGCGCGACCGCGTCAACTCGAAGTCGGCGACGAAATACAGCGCAATTCCCTTATTCACTGCTTCTTCCTGGCGCGAACTCAGGTTGATCGTGAAATTCACCGTCAGCGAATACCCGTCTTCGTTCGGCACCAGCTGCGCACCGTCTACGGTAATGCTGGTCGCTGCCCGCACCGGGAGAACGGCGCAGCAAAACAGCAACACAAAAAGAAGAATCCTAATTTTTCCGCAGCAGCGCATAGTAGAAACCATCGTTGTCGTCCTGCGGCATCCACTCTTCTTCCGTCAAACGCTCCGCATCCGGACTGCGCGCCAGGAAAGCGTCGATCTGTGCCGAGTTTTCCTCGATGAAAACCGAACACGTCGCGTAAAGCATTCGTCCCCCCGGCGCGAGCAAAGGCCAGAGCCGGTCCAGTATGTCCGCCTGTGTGCGCGCGAAACGTCTGATATCGCCTTCGCGCCGCAAAGTCTTGATGTCCGGGTGGCGGCGCACCACGCCGGACGCCGAGCACGGCACGTCTGCCAGAATGGCGTCGAAAGGCCGGCCGTCCCACCACTGCTCGACGGCCAGGCAGTCCGCCGCCAGCGTTTTCGCTGCCAGGCCGAGGCGGTCCAGGTTTTCGTCGATGCGCCTTGTCCGCGCCGGATCGATATCCAGCGCCAGCAGGTCCAGATCGGCGCGTTCGAGCATATGGGCCGTCTTGCCGCCAGGGGCGGCGCAGGCATCAAGCACGCGCCAGCCAGGCCGGGGATCGAGCAGCTCGGCCGCACGCTGCGTGCCGATATCCTGCACCGAGACAAGACCATCGAAAAACCCGGGCAAGGCCTCCACGGCCATCGGCTTCTCCAGGATCAGGCCGGAATCGCCAACCGGCCGTGCTGCAATCCCGGCCAGCGCCAGCCTCGCCAGGTAATCGGCCATGGAAGTCCGCCGCCGATTTACCCGCAGACCCATGGGCGGCGGCTGGTTGCCGGCCGCCACGATGCGCTCCCAGCCATCGCGGTAACGGCGGCGCAAACGCGCCAGCCACCATGCCGGATGCCGGTAATGCGCCACATCGTCCTCGATGGCGGCAGCCAGCAGCGCATCGCGCTGGCGTAGAAAATTGCGCAGCACGCCGTTGACTACGCCTTTGAACGCGCCATTCGCCAATTCGGCCGCCGCGGCGACGGCCTGGTCCACGACCATAGGCGCCGCTTCCGGGCGGGTATCCAGCCGGTACAGCGCTGCCAGAAGCAAGGCCTGCGATTCGGCATGCGCCAGGGGCCTGGCCATCAAACGCCCAAGAATGAACTCGCCCCATCCGAAGCGGCGCAATACGCCGTAGGCGATGTCCTGCGCCGCCGCTCTGGCGGCATCCGGCTCACCGGCCAGCAGGGACAGCGCCTCATTCAGGCTTTTTCCCGCCTGCACCCGAGCCACGACACGCGCGCCCGCAATAAGGCTGTAGCCCAGCGAATCCTGCGGCAGGCCGCCCATGCGGCCGTTTACGCCGTTTTCCCGGTGCACAGGGTCGGGACGCTCTTTCGAAGAACGGACGCGGACAATGCGCTTGCCGGCTGACAGCGGCGGAACAGGGGACATGGATGACAAGGGCGCACGGGCAATAAGGTTCCAGAGCAGAGTGTAGCATGGACGCAACACTACCTGATCAGACAAGGCATCCGTAGGGCATTTGATGCGCGTATCGACGGCATCGCCACGTCAAGGATCGCGTACCGTCCGGCTACACCTTTTCCCGAAATGCTCTAGAATCCGGCAAGGACTTCTGATATATCGGCGGAGCAAAACTGTGATTGGTAAGACGGTACTGATTACCGGAGCGGCAAAGCGTGTGGGCCGGTCTATCGCCCGCGAACTGCACGCAGCCGGCGCCAACATCGCGGTGCACTACCGTAGCGCTGCCGAGGCCGCCACGGCGCTGGCCGAAGAACTGAATGCCGCCCGCCCGGCATCCTCCGTCTGCCTGCAGGCGAATCTGCTCGACATCGACACGCTGCCACGGCTCGTTTCCGCAGCCGCCGACCGCTGGGGCCGGCTCGATGCCCTGGTCAACAACGCCTCGAGCTTTTTCGCCACCCCGCTGGAGGACATCGGCCAGGATACCTGGGACGATCTGATCGGCACAAACCTCAAGGCTCCGCTGTTCCTGGCGCAGGCGGCCGCCCCTTATCTGCGCGAATCCCGCGGCGCCATCGTCAACATCACCGACATCCATGCTGAACGGCCGCTGGCGGGCTACCCGCTCTACTGCGCGGCCAAAGCCGGATTGCTTGGCCTGACGCGGGCGCTGGCCGTCGAACTGGCGCCCGAGGTCCGCGTCAACGCGGTGGCTCCCGGCCCCATTCTATGGCCGGACAGTGGATTTCTCGACGACGAGTCATGCAGCGGCATCGTGGAACATACGCTGCTGAAACATGTCGGAGATCCGCGGGATATTGCACGAACCGTGCGTTTCCTGTTCAATGACGCGCCTTACATTACGGGCCAGGTCATCAACGTCGACGGGGGACGCACAGCGCATTTGTAATCAGGTCGCGCCCCATGCGGCATTTTGCACAGCGCCTGGCATCTCCCTCGTGGCATCCTCCGTCTTGGAGCGCCCATGCTTCACCCCCGATAGGATTTAAATCTGGTGGATACATCGAAAAACCTGCAGCGCCTGAAAAAACGGCTTGAAAGCGATACCGGCAAGGCTATCGCCGACTACAACATGATCGAAGCCGGCGACACCGTCCTCGTCTGTATTTCCGGCGGCAAGGACTCCTATACCCTGCTCTCGGTCCTGATGGCCCTGCGGCAGCGTGCGCCCGTCGACTTTCGGCTGATCGCCATGAACCTGGACCAGAAGCAGCCGGGGTTCCCGGCCGACGTACTGCCGCGCTATCTCTCCAGCCTGGGAATCGAATACCGCATCGTGGAACAGGACACCTATTCGATCGTCAAGGAGAAGATTCCGGAGGGGAAAACCACCTGCTCACTCTGCTCTCGCCTGCGGCGCGGCGTCATCTACCGCACGGCCAAGGAACTCGGCGCAAACAAAATCGCGCTGGGCCATCACCGCGACGACATCGTGCATACCCTGTTCCTCAACCTGCTGTTCGGCGGCAAACTCAAGGCCATGCCGCCCAAGCTGCTCACCGACGACGGCGCGCATGTCGTCATCCGGCCGCTGGCCTATTGCGGAGAAAACGACATTGCCCGTTTTGCGCGCGGCATGGAATTCCCCATCATCCCCTGCAACCTCTGCGGCTCGCAAAATAATCTGCAGCGGCAAAAAATCCGGGAAATGATGGCTGATTGGGACCAGCGCTATCCCGGGCGCACCGAGTCCGTGTTTACCGCCTTGCAGAATGTCGTCCCATCGCACCTTGCCGATGGAACATTGTATGATTTTAGAAAGTTGTATCCGGAGGAAAACCAGATGGATAGGGAAGGAGACGCCGCTACCGAAGGTTCCTGTATCGAGAACGATGTCAAAACCGTACAATTTGCTCGACTCTGAGGTACATTTACGGTGCATTTGCTATTATCGGTAACTCATATTTCCATCCGCCGCGGTCCTGAAAAATGAATGTCGCGACTCCTCTCCTGTCCGTTTTGGCAGCCGGAATTTCCGGCAGCGCCCGCTTGCGCGAAAAACTTGGTAATGGCGAAGCGGCCTGGGCTATCGACCGATGCATGAAAAGGATAGGGCGTGCTATCGAGGCATTCGAGGGCAGCATCGTCAAAACCGATGCCGACGAAATAATAGCGACATTCGATACAGTTGATGCCTCGCTGCAGGCAGCCATCGAAATGCAGCAGCGAGTGGCCGATCTGCCACCGGTGTCGGGAGTCAAAACGGCAATACGCGTTGGCATTTCCTGTGGCCAGATCAACGGCGCCTCCCGAACCATCGGCGATGAAGTCATCAAGGAAGCCGCATTGCTGGCAGGGCTGGCCAAACCGGGCCAGACATTGGCCAGCAAGAAGATCAACGGGCTGATATCGGCGACGCTGATTTCACGCGTCAGCGATTACCGATCGACGCTCGTTTCCAATTCCGGATCGCAGGAATCCGTCATGGAAGTTTCGATCCACGAAAATGCTTCGCCACGCCCCGGTTCGCTGGGACGGGAGACAATCCACGATCTGGAATCCTCGGATTTTTCCAGAAAAGGCTGCCTACGGCTTACTTACTTTGGCGAGACCGTGCTCCTCAACGACAGCAAGACGACCATCCGCATGGGCCGGGATTCGCGCTGCGACATCGCCATCCGCGACCGGCGCGCGTCGCGCCATCACGCCACGATCGAACGGCGGGGGGATTTCATCACGCTGATCGACCAAAGCGCCAACGGCACCTATGTTGCTATCGACGGCATGACCGAACAGTTCCTGCGCCATACCGAGTGCGTACTGCACGGCCGGGGGGTCATTTCCTTCGGAACCTCGTCAGCGGACACCGATGCCGATCTCGTGGAATTCGAGCTCAACTAGGCAGCGGATTCCTTAGCCGCTTCTTCTTTTGGCTGAAACTCCCCAGTGGCCAAGACCGCCAGGGAGCCGAATAGACATGGGGTTCGCCCGACAGCCTTGACTGCCAGCGGGCCAAACCGGGCGAATCACTTGTTGGACTTAAGGCACTCGCTCATAAACTTCTTGCGCTCGTCTCCCTTGAGCTCCTGCTTGCCTGCCTCGGCATTGCAGATTTTCATTTTATCCTGCTGGGAAGGGGGGGCTTTCGCGCTCAGGCACTCGCTCATGAATTTCTTGCGTTCGTCGCCTTTGAGGTCTTTCTTTCCTGCTTCGGCGTTGCAAGTCTTCATTTTATCCTGCTGTGCCTGCTGGGCAGGCGAAGGCGCTTTCTTGGCTTGTTCGGCAGCGGAGACGGAACTCACGGAAAACATGAGCATGGCAAGAACAATCATGACTTTCATATCGACCTCCCGATAGGGTAAGAATGGGTGACGTAACTATTACCCATTCTAAATATTCCCGTCAAGGATCGCTTGCTGCTGGCGATTGATGAACTCGCTCATGCTGTCGATGCCTCGCATCTGCAGGATGCAGTTGCGCACGGCGGCTTCGAGAAGAACCGCCAGGTTGCGGCCCGGTGCCACATGGAAGCTGACTTTGCGTACGGGAATCCCCAAGAACTCCTGCGATTGAGAATCCAGGGGCAGGCGCGGCAAGTCCTCGTTGGGCAGGTGCCGCTTCAGATGCACGATCAATTTGAGCTTCATCTTGCGCCGCGCCGCGGTTTCGCCGAATATCGTGCGAATGTTGAGCAGCCCGAGGCCCCGCACTTCCAGATAATCCTTCAGCATTCCCGGGCAGCGGCCTTCGATGGTCGTCGGCGCCGTCCGCGCCAGTTCGACGACATCGTCAGCAACCAGACCGTGCCCGCGCGAAACAAGCTCGAGCGCAAGTTCGCTCTTACCGATTCCTGAGTCGCCGGTGATCAGGACGCCCATGCCGAAAACATCCATGAACACGCCATGCACCGACACGGTATCCGCGAAGCGCCGCGCCAGATACAGGTGCAGCAGATCGATCACTGCCGAGCAGGCTTTGGGGCTTCGAAACAGGGGCGTCTGTGTCGCCTCGCACATTTCCGCCAGGCCCGGCATTTCCTCCAGTCCGTCGGCCAGAATCAGTGCCGGCGGCTCGCCGACCATCAAATCTTCGATTTGCCGGCACCAACGCTCCTCACCTACTTTTTCGGCCCATTTCTGCTCGGCCTTGCCGATGACCTGGATACGGTGGCTGTAAATCAGATTCAAATGGCCGACCACATCGGGGCCATAGGTTTCCATGTCCTGGAGTTCGACCTGGCGTTCAACGCCGGCAGCCGCAATCCAGGAAAGTTTCAGCTTCTCTAGATGATCCTGATAAAGCTGGGTAATACTCAACGTACGTACGGAAATCATGTCCGCCCCCTTCAAGAGGCAAATATCCGGCGAACGGCTTCAGCATCCTTGGCCGAAGCCAATGCCTCCTGGCAGGCACGATCCGAAAAGCGTTCGGCGAGTTCGGAAAGGATCTGCAAATGCTGCTCGGTTGCCTGCTCCGGCACCAGCAGCACGAACAGCAAGGACACCGGCACGCCATCCGGCGAATCGAAGGGAACAGGAGCCGCCAGCCGGAAAAAGGCGCCACAGGCGGCCTTCAGCCCCTTGATGCGCCCATGCGGAATGGCGATGCCCCGGCCAAGCCCCGTCGATCCCAGTTTTTCCCGGGAGAAGAGGCTGTCAAAAACGGCGCTACGGGCGATCCCTTGATTGTTTTCGAAGACGAGTCCCGCATGTTCAAAAATCCGCTTCTTGCTACTGACCTCCAGATCAAGAACGATGTTTTCGGGCGGTAATAATTGAGAAAGTTGGCTCATATGGCATGAGTCCGAAATAAAAAGAGGGGGTTGAAATTTAAAAACCAAAAGGCGGGTTTGGCCGAAAGTACGGTCAAACCCGCCTTTCAGGATACTTTACTCGCTAACGGCTCCGTGGTCGATCCGATGGCCCCGATGGTGGTCCTGCAGCTTCTGCTTGTGTTTCTGGACCTGGCGGTCCAGCTTGTCCGCCAATGTATCGATGGCGGCATAGAGATCCTCTTCGATGGATTCCACGTAAATATCCTTGCCGGACAGGTGAACGGTCACTTCGGCTTTCTGCTTCAGTTTCTCCACGGACAGAATCACGTTAACGTCGATGACATGATCGAAATGGCGCGTTACCCGCTCGAGCTTGCCAGTCGCGTATTCGTGCAGCGCCGGAGTAACCTCGATATGGTGTCCACTGATTTGCAGGTTCATGGTCTAGCTCCTTTCAAAGTGATAGTCGCCTGAACGACTGTCGAACCTCCGGCATGCACAGTCGGAAAACCGGAGGCAAGGTGGTAATCATTGTTTTCATTCTTTGGCGAAAAAACCATAGTCATCCTACAGTGCTTTACGTAATTTGACTGGCGGAATATTCAGCGATTCACGATATTTGGCAATGGTCCGCCGGGCGACGACGATGCCTTGCTTGCCCAGCATGTCGGCGATCTGGTTATCCGAAAGCGGTTTTTTTGCATCCTCCGCGCCAATCAGCTGTTTGATCAGCGCGCGAATCGCCGTGGCCGAACATGCGCCGCCGGCTTCCGTTGCGACATGGCTGCCGAAAAAGTATTTCAGCTCAAAGATGCCCCGTGGCGTCGCCATATATTTTTGTGTTGTCACCCGCGATACGGTTGATTCATGCAGGCCGAGGATATCGGCGATTTCGCGCAGCACCAGCGGCCGCATGGCCACTTCGCCATGATCGAAAAACTGGCGCTGCCGGTCGACAATAGCTTGCGCCACTCTCAGGATTGTGTCAAAGCGTTGCTGAACGTTCTTGATGAGCCAGCGCGCTTCCTGCAATTGCCCGGACAGGCCCGATCCACGCTGACGGGATAATATCTGGGCATACAGGCTGTTGACGCGCAGGCGGGGATAGGCGTCGGAGTTGATGGTGACCGTCCACTGCCCGCGAATCTTGCGCACGACCACGTCGGGAGTGATGTAACGAGCATCCAGCACCGCGTATTTTGCGCCCGGCCGCGGATCGAGACTGCGTATCAGGAATTGCGCATCGCGCAGTTGGTCGTCGTCGCATTCGGTCAGTTTTTTCAACTTCACGAAATCGCGGCCGGCCAGCAAATCCAGGTGATTGCGTACGATACGCATGGCCAGCGTCCGGACTTCGTCGCAAGGCAGCGCTTCGAGCTGCAAAGCAAGGCACTCCTGCGCATTGCGCGCACCCACGCCCGTCGGATCGAAATTCTGCAGATGGCGCAGGGCGATCTGCAATTCCTCGGGCTCGATTTCCAGCTCGGCCGGCAACGACTCCGCCAGTTCCTCCAGAGACAGGGTCAGGTAACCGTCGTCGTCCAGCGCGTCGATCAGGCATTGAACGAGATTTCGGTCGCGCGGCGGCAAATGAACGAGGCCGAGCTGCCAGGTCAGATGCTCGCGCAGGGAAGTCGTGGCGGCCTGAACGTCCTGGAAATCCTTGTCGTCATCGTCGCTGAAGGAACCCGAGGTATTGGCATAAGCGCCATCGTCGCCATCGCCCATCCAGCTGTCTTCATCGCTGGGCGACAAGGAGTCCATCGGCGCTTCCGCCGCTTCCCCTTGCTGGGACTCGGCCTCTGTGTTTGCGCTATTTTCCGTCGAACTTGCGCTACTTTGCGACGAGGAATAGAGCTCATCCTCGCGTTCGAGCAGCGGGTTTTCCAGCAGAATTTTCTCGAGCTCCTGCTCAAGCTCAATCGTCGACAACTGCAGCAAGCGGATCGATTGCTGCAGTTGCGGCGTCAGCGCCAGGTGCTGCGATAGCTTGAGCTGGAGAGTCGGTTTCATCTGCGGGAACCAAGAGGCTGCAGCCGGAAACGTTCAGGTTGCACATTCCGAACGGCCTGTGAAGGGAGACGCGGCATCATAGGCGGAAGTTCTCACCAAGATAAACCTTGCGTACATTTTCATTATAAATGATTTCATCCGGCCGGCCAGCGGCCAGTACACTCCCCTCGTTGAGAATATAGGCATGATCGCAAATCCCCAGTGTTTCGCGGACGTTATGGTCCGTGATCAGCACACCGATGTTGCGCTCCTTGAGAAAGCGGATGATCTTCTGAATATCCAGCACGGCAATCGGATCGACGCCGGCAAACGGCTCATCGAGCAGAATAAAGCGCGGCTCGGTCGACAGCGCCCGGGCAATCTCCACCCGCCGCCGCTCTCCGCCGGAAAGCGAAGCAGCGGAACTGTTGCGGATATGGCTGATGTGCAGTTCCTCCAGCAATTGCTCCGCCCGCTGTTCGACTTCCGCCGGCGGCAGCTTGTGCAGTTCGAGAACGGCTTTGATGTTCTCGATGACCGTCAGCTTGCGGAAGACCGACGCCTCCTGCGGCAGATAGGAAACGCCGAGCTGCGCGCGCTGATGGATCGGCAGGTGGGTGATTTTCCTGTCGTCGAGGAAAACGTCTCCGCCGTCGCAGGCCACCAGGCCGACGACCATGTAAAAGCACGTCGTCTTGCCGGCGCCGTTCGGCCCGAGCAGCCCGACGACCTCGCCGCTGCATACTTCGACGGAAACGTCCTGAACCACGGTGCGTTTCTTGTAGCGCTTTCTCAGACTGCGCGTGGAAAGCTTGCTGCTCTGGCTGTCATCGTTCTCGGACATCGTTCAGTCATCTGCATGATCGCCCCGTAAAACGCGGCGAATGGTTTCTCCGGAAAATCCCCGGCGCATCAAATAATTCGTCTGCCGCGCGCGTTCGGCCGCGTCGGGTTCGCCGCAGCAACCGCCGTATTTGCGCTGCCAGACCTGCCTCGCCCGCGACAGCTCGTCATCGGCGTTCGCCAGAGCCTCCTTCACCAATTCGTCATCAATACCCGTCGCGCGCAATTCCTGCGCCAGCCGGGCATTACCATAACGCGCGCTACGCGCACTCATGCGCATTTCCACATAACGCCCGTCGGAAAGCAAGCAACTTTCACACAAATCGTCCAACAAGGCGTCGAGCTCCTCGCGCGACTGCGCGTGAGGCGCCAGTTTTTTTGCCAGCTCAGCCCGCGCGTGCTCGCGGCGTGCCAGAAGCCGCAAGGCACGCTCACGCAGCGTCTCAGTCATCCTTGGCCGCATCGCTCCGCGGCTGCGGAGACGGCACATTGACAGCCGCCCGGACCTTCGCCTCGATCTCTTCGGCGATCTGCGGATTGGCCTTGAGAAACTCGCGGGCATTGTCCTTGCCTTGACCGACCTTCTCGCCGCCGTAGGAATACCAGGATCCCGATTTTTCGACCAGCTTGTGGGCAACGCCCAGTTCGATGATTTCGCCTTCCCGGGAAATTCCCTCGCCATAGAGTATGTCGAAGATGGCTTCGCGGAAGGGTGGCGATACCTTGTTCTTGACGACCTTGACCTTGGTTTCGTTGCCGATCACCTCGTCGCCCTTTTTGATCCCGCCGATGCGGCGGATGTCGAGGCGCACGGAGGCGTAGAATTTCAGCGCGTTGCCGCCCGTCGTCGTTTCCGGGCTGCCGAACATGACGCCGATCTTCATGCGGATCTGGTTGATGAAGATGACCAGCGTATTGGTCCGGTTGATGTTCGCCGTCAGCTTGCGCAGGGCCTGGCTCATCAAGCGGGCATGCAGGCCGGGCAGCGAATCGCCCATTTCGCCCTCGATTTCCGCCCTGGGCACCAGCGCGGCGACCGAGTCGATGACCACCACGTCGACGCTGCCCGAACGCACCAGCATGTCGGCGATCTCCAGCGCCTGCTCGCCGGTATCAGGCTGCGAGATGAGCAGGTCATCGAGCTTGACGCCGAGTTTCTGGGCATAGGTGGGGTCAAGCGCATGTTCGGCGTCGATGAAGGCTGCCGTGCCGCCCAGCTTCTGCATCTGGGCCACGACCTGCAGGGTCAGCGTCGTCTTGCCCGAAGATTCCGGGCCGTAGATTTCGACAACACGGCCGCGCGGCAGGCCGCCGACGCCCAAGGCGATGTCCAAGCCGAGAGAGCCGGTGGAGACCACCTGCAGATCCTTCTCGATGCTGCCCTCGCCCATCTTCATGATCGACCCCTTGCCGAACTGCTTCTCGATCTGGGCCAATGCCGCCGCCAGTGCTTTTGCCTTGTTGTCGTCCATTACCTGTCCTTTGGAAATTTTGGAGGGAATTATCTCATGTTCGGCGGTACGCCATCAGTTGCGACCCTTCACCGAATACTGTAATTATATACAGTTATTTCAGCACAAAGAATCCCTGCCATCTGCCAGAGCATACGCCCGATCTAGGCCAGCAGACCGCCGGAAGGCGAACGTAGGCGCTCGATCGACCCGGTCAGCGCATACGCTGCCGACTGCGCTCGGACGGCGCGGCGATTGCCCGCGAAACGGCAGGTTTCCGTCTCTGTCCAACCAGCCCTGGAAGCCCAGGCGAAACAGACCGTTCCGACGGGCTTTTCCTCAGAACCCCCTGACGGTCCGGCGATGCCGGTAACGGCCACGGCCAGGTCGGCGCCGCTGCGGCCCAAAGCACCCTGGGCCATGGCGACGGCCACCTGCTGGCTGACGGCCCCGTGCGCGGCCAGCGTTTCCGCCGCCACGCCAAGCATTTCCTGCTTGGCCTGATTCGAATAGGTGACGAAACCGCGGTCGAACCATTCCGAGCTCCCGGCAATTGCCGTTATGCACTGTGCGACCCAGCCGCCGGTGCAGGATTCGGCGGTGGTAAGTTGCAGTTTCTCCGCCAACAGCAGCTTTCCCAGCCGCTCCGCCAGAATTTCGAGTTCCTGCTGATCGGGAATTGTCATGAGGCAAACCAGGACAGAAAATGGCGCAACAGCGCGAGCGCCAAGATGGAATAGAGGGCAGCGCACAGATCGTCGGCCATGACGCCGAAACCGTTCTGTACCTTTTCGTCGAAAAAGCGGGCGGGCTGCGGCTTGACGATGTCGAAACAGCGAAAGAGCAGGAAGGCAGCCGCCTGCCACAGCCAGCCGGCTGGGCAGAAGAACAGGACCAGCCAGAAAGGGACTATCTCGTCCCACACGATGCTGCCGTGATCGACGACGCCGAGATCCTCCCCCGTGCGCTGGATGGCGAAAATGCCGATGACGTAGCAAGCGCAGAGAAAGGCCAGCAGTGACCAGTCGTCCATCCGCCCACGCAGCAGGGGATAGGTGATCCAGGCGAACAGCGTTCCGGCTGTTCCCGGGGCGAACGGCACAAGGCCGCTGCCGAAACCGCAGGCCACCAGGTGCGCCGGATGCGTAAACAGAAAACGCAGCGTTGGCGCTTTAACCGTTTTCTTGTCCAAAATGATCGAACCCCTTGCGGCCCACCGGCAACGGTTGACCGCTCTCGCCGATCAGCCGGACCTCGCCTTGCGGCGGATTGCCCGTTGCCATCATCCGGCCGATGCGCCTCAGCGGCAGGCCAAGCTCGGTGGACAATGCGGACAGCGCAGCGCGGTTTTCGGCGGGCGCGGTAAACACCAGTTCGTAATCGTCGCCGCCAGCCAGCTGGCATCGGCGCGCCAACGCGGCGTCAACCTCCGGCGGCACCTCCGGCAACTGCGCGGCAAACACCTCCGCATCCAGGACAGAACACTCGACAATATGCCCCAGGTCGGCCAGCAGGCCATCGGACACATCGATCGCGGCCCGTGCCAAGCCCCGCTCACGCAGGGCCATGCCCAGCTCGACGCGTGGCGTGGGTTTTTGCAGCGCAGCAATGCACAACGCAAGGAGGTCGCCGGAGAGAACCGTTTTCTGCTGCAAATGGGCGAGGCCCAAAGCCGCGAGCCCGGGCCGGCCGGACACCCAGATATCGTCCCCCGCACGTGCGCGGTTTCGGCACAACGCCTGGCCGGCGGGCACTTCGCCGAGCGCTGTCACACACAGGTTCAGCGGTCCGCGCGTCGTATCGCCGCCGACCAGGTCGACGCCGTAGCGCCCGGCACAGGCAAAAAAACCGTCGGCAAAGGCAGCAATCCAGGACTCGTCGGCCGTCGGCAGGCTGCCGGCGAGCAATGCCCAGCGGGGTCGCGCACCCATGGCCGCCAGGTCGGAAACGTTGACCGCGAGCGTCTTCCAGCCGAGCTGAAAAGGATCGGTATCGGCAAAAAAATGCGTCCCGGATACCAGCATGTCCGTCGTGGCAACGAGTTCCATGCCCGGCGACGGGGCCAGCAGCGCGCAATCGTCGCCGGGGCCGAGAACGGCTTGCGGCGTCAGACGCGCGAAATAGCGGTCGATCAGATCAAACTCGGAAGGCATGTCTCGCAATGCGTACGGAACGGAAAAAGATGCGACACCAGCCTCATCTGCCGGTCCGCTTGGCCTCGACTTCGACCGTGCGCAGCTTGGCCGCCAGCTTGTCGAGAACGCCGTTGACATATTTGTGGCCATCGGTGCCGCCGAAACTCTTGGTCAGCTCGATGGCCTCGTTGATGATGACGCGGTAAGGCGTCTGCGGGCAATTCGCCAGCTCGTAGGCACCGGCCAGCAGGATGCAGGATTCGACCGGCGACAGTTCGGCGAAAGGGCGGTCCAGATGGGCTTGCAGATGCTCCTGCAGTTGTTCCTGTTGCGCCAGGACGCCGCGCAGCAGCCCAGTGAAGAAATCCCGATCGGCCTTGTCGAAACCTTCGTTGCCTGCCAGGTGCGCTTCGATGGCCGCCTCGTCGTGCCCGCCGACACGCCATTGGTAAAGCCCCTGGAGGACGAATTCACGCGCCCGGCGGCGTGGCGATTTAACCGTTTTCTTCGCCGGCTGCTGGGTGCCGGAAGCGGCATTGTCCTGAGTTTTGCTCATTGCGGACGCTCTCCGATGGCGCGCAGCAGATTGGCCATTTCCACGGCGGCCTGGGCGCAATCCGCTCCCTTCTGCTGCACGCGCGCCAACGCCTGATCATCGTCTTCGCAGGTCAGGATGCCGTTGGCGACGGGAATCCCGGCGTCGAGCTGCACTTCCATGACGGCACGGCACGAATCGTTCGACACCACCTCGAAATGATAGGTCTCGCCGCGAATGACGGCGCCCAGCGCGATAAGTGCATCGAAACGGTCGCTCTGCGCAAAGGTCTGCAGCACCAGCGGAATCTCCAGCGCGCCGGGCACCGTGGCGATCTCAATGTCGCCGTCGTTCACGCCAAGGCGGCGCAGTTCGGCCACACAGGCCGCCAGCAGACCTTCACAGACGTCCTGGTTGAAGCGGCTCATGGCGATGCCGATGGACAGGCCCTCACCTTTCAACGCGGGAGCATATTCATGGATATTTTCAAAACGTGGCATGGCAAACGATCCGTAAACTAAAATTATTCACTGTCGGCATCCGGCGGGGTAACGTAGCCGGTGACTTCCAGGTCGAATCCCGTCACGCTCGGCATGCGGCGCGGGCTGGCCATCAGCTTCATCTTGCGCACGCCGAGATCGCGCAGGATCTGGGCGCCTATGCCGTAGATGCGCGGATCCCACTTGGCTGCCTGCCGTTGTGACGCGGTCTGCCCGGACAGCGCGGCCAGGATGTCCTGCCCGCTCTCCGGCCGATGCAACAGCACGATCACCCCGGATTCGGCCTGCGCCAGCAAACGCTGCGCCTGATCCAGCGAGAAACTGTGGCGCCGGCTTTCGGCATCGAGAAAATCGAGTACGGACAGCGGCTCATGGACACGAACCAGGGTTTCCTGTTCCGGCAGAATGTCGCCCTTGGTCAGCGCCAGATGGACCTCATCGCTGGTCAGATCGGTGAAGGCATGCAGCATGAACTCACCGAAAACCGATTTGACAGCCCTTGAATAGGTGCGTCTGACCAGCGTTTCGTGGCGGCTGCGGTAGTGGATCAGGTCGGCAATCGTACCGATCTTGATGCCGTGCTCCCGGGCGAATTCGATGAGATCCGGCAAGCGAGCCATCGAGCCATCGTCCTTCAGGATTTCGCAGATTACGGACGAGGGCTCCAGCCCGGCCAGCTGCGCCAGGTCGCAACCCGCCTCGGTATGGCCGGCGCGCACCAGCACGCCGCCCGGCTTGGCGATGATCGGGAAAATATGCCCGGGCTGCACGATGTCTTCCGGCTTGGCGTTGCGCGCAACGGCCGCCTGGATCGTCCGCGAGCGGTCCTGCGCCGAGATGCCGGTAGTCACGCCCTCGGCCGCCTCGATAGAGACGGTAAACGCCGTGTTGTAGGGACTTTTGTTGTCGCGAGCCATCGGCGTGAGGCCGATCTGCTTGGCCCGCTGCTCCGTGATCGTCAGGCAGACCAGGCCGCGGCCATGCTTGGCCATGAAGTTGATGGCTTCCGGCGTCACGTGCTCGGCGGCTAGGAGAAGATCGCCCTCGTTTTCGCGGTCTTCCTCATCGACCAGGATGACCATGCGCCCGGCGCGCAGTTCGACGATGATTTCCTCGACCGAAGCGATCGGCGACGGTTTGTTGTCGGCGGACATTATACCTCCTCCCCGGTTTCGGGATTCAGCATACGTTCGACATAGCGCGCAATCAGGTCGACTTCAAGATTGACGCGGCTGCCGGACTGCAGACCGCCCAGCGTCGTGGCGGCCAGCGTATGCGGAATCAGATTGATGGAAAAATCGGCGCCGCTGACGGTGTTGGTCGTCAAACTGACACCGTTGACGGTGATCGACCCCTTGCGCGCGATGTATTTGGCCAGCGCCTGCGGAGCCCGTATTTCCAGCAGGCGGTTATCGCCCACCGCATCGAAACGAAGAACCTCGCCGACACCGTCGACATGGCCGGCCACCAGATGCCCGCCCAGCCGGTCGGCCAGGCGCAAGGCCTTTTCGAGATTGACCGGCCCCGGTTTGTCGAGACCAACGGTGCAGGAAAGCGTTTCGGGAGAGACATCGACGAAGAAGCCGTTGTCCTGCTTGTCGACGACTGTCAGGCAGACGCCGTTGCAGGCAATCGAGTCGCCCAGGGTCACGTCGTCCAGCCCCAGCTGGCCGGCATCGACGGTCAGGCGGACAGTAGGCGTACCGTCGTTACGCGGGGTCAGCCGGGTGATTTGCCCGACGGCGGCAATGATTCCAGAAAACATAGCGAGATTCGGTCAAGGGAAGGAATGCGCACAAGCGCACGAAGCCCAAATATTACCATGAGCCGGCGGTGCAACCGGTACTCCCGGCGCTGCGGGAGTACCCCTGCATATACGCTTGACCCCGCTTCAAACAATAAAAGCATCACTCCGGAGCGGCAATGCCGCACCGGAGCAGGATCTCACTTTCAGCCGCCGCCCAGCAGACGGTCAACGCCGCTGATCAACGCCCGGATGGACGCGGTGACGATGTTCGGATCCATGCCGATGCCGTAGCAATCGCGCTCGCCGTCCGCCAGCCGCAGTTCCATGAAGGCACAGGCCTTGGCATCCTCGCCCTTGCCCATCGAGCGCTCCTCGTAGCTGCGCACCTGCACGGCGATGCCCATCGTTCCCAGCGCATGCACGGCGGCGTCGATCGGCCCGTTACCCTTGCCGGTCAGCTGATACTGTTCGTTGCCCTTGCGTACGGTCAGGCGGATGCCCTGCGCACGGCCTTCCTCGAACAGGTGGTGTTCGACGTAGCAAACCGGGCTGTCGTTTTCCAGGTAGGTTTTCGAAAACAGCGCCCAAATGTCGGCCGCCTCCATTTCGCCGCCGTGCTTGTCGGTATAGCGCTGCACTTCACCGGAAAACTCGACCTGCAGCCGCCGCGGCATGGCCACGCCGTACTCCGTTTCCAGCAGATAGGCGATGCCGCCCTTGCCCGACTGGCTGTTGATGCGGATAACCGACTCGTAGGTGCGGCCCAGGTCGGCCGGATCGATCGGCAGATACGGGAGATTCCACAGCTCCTCCGGGCGCTGCCGGGCAAAGCCCTTTTTGATGGCGTCCTGGTGCGAACCGGAAAACGCCGTGAACACCAGATCGCCGACGTACGGGTGGCGCGGATGGATCGGCAGCTGCGTGCAATGTTCGTAGTCGCGCGCCACTGCGTTGATGTCCGAAAAATCGAGATCGGGCGGCACGCCCTGTGTATAAAGATTGAGCGCCACCGTCACCAGGTCAACGTTGCCGGTACGCTCGCCGTTGCCGAACAGGCAGCCCTCGACCCGGTCGGCCCCGGCCATCAGTCCAAGTTCCGCCGCCGCCACGGCCGTGCCGCGGTCGTTGTGCGGGTGCAGGCTGATGATGACGCTGTCGCGCCGCGCCAAGCGCCGGTGCATCCACTCGATCTGGTCGGCATAGACGTTCGGCGTGGCCATCTCCACCGTGGTCGGCAGATTCAAAATGACTTTATTGTCCGGCGTGGCGCCCCAGGCTGCTGTCACTGCATCGCAGATTTCCAGAGCGAAATCGAGCTCGGTGGCGGTAAAGGTTTCCGGGCTGTATTCGAGCACCCACTCGGTTTCGGGACTTTCCCGGCACAGCTCCTTGACGAGGCTTACCGAGGAGACCGCCAGAGCCACCACCTCGGCCTTGTCCATGCCGAACACGATTTCGCGGAATGGCCGTGAGGTCGCGTTGTAGATATGGACGATCACCCGCCTGGCGCCCTTCACCGCCTCGATGGTGCGGCGGATCAGCGGTTCGCGCGCCGGCGCCAGCACCTCGATGGTCACGTCGTCCGGGATATGCTTTTCATCGATCAGCTTGCGCACGAAATCGAAATCGGTCTGCGAGGCCGACGGAAAGGCCACTTCGATTTCCTTGATGCCGATCGCGCACAGGCGCTTGAACATGCGCATCTTTTTTTCGCCATCCATCGGCTCGAACAGCGCCTGGTTCCCGTCGCGCAGGTCGGTGCTCATCCAGACCGGCGCCTTGGTGATCGTGCGGTTCGGCCACTGCCGTTCGGGAAGCTGAACAGGCGGGAAGGCGGAATATTTGATCGAGGGGTTCTGCAACATCATGACAATAAGCTCCTTGGCAGCATCGGCCGAATCTGTTGATGGGAACATCATAACGGAAACAGTCCGGCAGGCGATTGCGTTATTGTGCCTATATTTTCCTCAAATCGGCATTTAATTGTTAAATTAACGAATTTGCTAGAATAAAATATTCTATATATTTTTTACGGGGCAATATATGGAAATCGACCGCTACGACCGGCAGATTCTGCGCATCCTTCAGGAGGACGGCCGCATCAGCAACCAGGACCTGGCCGACCGCA
Organism: Propionivibrio sp.; assembly: GCA_031547245.1. Lineage (GTDB taxonomy): Bacteria > Pseudomonadota > Gammaproteobacteria > Burkholderiales > Rhodocyclaceae > Propionivibrio. Next base: position 2,825 of record JAVBSG010000118.1, on the reverse strand, counting down.
TCGGCCTGTCACCTTCGCCCTGCCTTCGGCGCGTGCGCACGCTGGAGGAGAGCGGCATCATCAGCGGCTATCGCGCCCTGCTCGACGCCAAGGCGCTCGGCTACTCGCTGATGGCGCTGATTTACATCTCGATGGACATGCATACGCCGGAGCGCTTCGAGAATTTCGAACAGCAGATCCGGCAAAGCTCCGAAGTGCTCGAATGCCTGCTGGTCACCGGCCAGGACGCCGACTACCAGATCAAGGTCGTCGTCAGAGACATGGACGCCTTCCAGGAACTGCTGCTCAACCGCATCACGCGCATCCAGGGCGTAACCGGCGTACACTCGAGCTTCGTGTTACGCAAGGTGATCGACAAGACCGCCGTACCGGTCTGATCGCCGCATCCATCCGGGAGCTTGCTTTGCACATCGAAAAAATAGGCGCCGCAGTCATCGGCTCGGGTGTCGTCGGGCTGGCCTGCGCCCGCGAATTGGCGAGCCGTGGCATCGAAACGCTCATTCTCGAACGCCACGAAGGCTTCGGCCAGGAAACCAGCTCGCGCAACAGCGAAGTCATCCACGCCGGACTCTACTATCCGCCCGAATCGCTCAAGGCCCGCTTCTGCGTTGAGGGCAACCGCCGGCTCTACGACTACTGTGCGGCACGCGGCATTGCGCACAGGCGTTGCGGCAAACTGGTCGTCGCTACGCGGGACGAGCAGATCGGCTACCTGCAAAAACTCGCTACGCAGGCGCAGCGCAACGACGTTGCCAGCGTCCGCATGATCGGCCCGCAGGAAGCAAAAACCATGGAACCCGAATTGCAGTGCATCGCCGCCCTGCATTCGCCGGACACCGGCATCATTGATTCGCACGGTCTGATGCTTGCGTTGCTGGGCGACGCCGAGGCGCATGGCGCGGTGTTCTCCCCGCTCTCGACCGTGCAGACAATGGCCGCAGGCGACGGAGCCATCCTGCTGGATGTCATGAGCGGCGGCGAGCCGATGCGACTTGCGGCCGGCATCGTCGTAAACGCCGCTGGGCTCGGCGCCGTCGCGCTGGCGCGCAGCCTGCCGGAATATCCCGCCACGCTCATTCCCGGTTTTTATCCCGCCAAGGGCAATTACTACGCGCTGGCCGGCCGCGCGCCCTTCTCGCGCCTCATCTATCCCGTTCCCGAGGATGGCGGGCTGGGCGTGCATCTCACCCTCGACCTCGGTGGCCAGGCACGCTTCGGCCCCGACGTGGAATGGGTAAGCAGCATCGACTACAGCGTCGACCCGCGCCGCGCCGACGGTTTTTACGCCGAGGTGCGCAAATATTGGCCGAAACTGCCGGACAGCTCGTTACAGCCTGCCTATTGCGGCATCCGCCCCAAAATCTCCGGCCCCGGAGATGCCGCCGCCGACTTTCTCATACAAGGGCCGGCAACCCACGGCATTGCCGGCCTCGTCAATCTGTTCGGCATCGAATCGCCCGGTTTGACGGCGTGTCTGCCGCTGGCGGAACACGCCTGCATGCTGCTCGATGCCCAGTGAATCTGGAATTGTCTCCCATAGGCGTTGACGCCGCATGACACCAGACGCATCGCAAATCGAGGAACGCCTGCCGGTTTGGGAAGCACTCTCAGACCTGTTTCTCGATACGGAACTCCAACCCCACGACTACGAATATATCGCGAGAACCCTGGCGGCAAGCCCCTATTCCGAGCAGGAGCTGGAAGATATCCTCGCTTACGAGGTTTATCCGATATGCAAATGGAACCTGTTCTGCGTGGCAGGCGTCTGGAGCGGCTTCAACCGCGAGTGGATAAGGGGGAACATGGCGCCGCGGTATGGGAAACGCCCTTTTTTCCGCCTGGGCCGTTCACTGAACAGCATAATCGAACCCGATTGGGAAAAAGTACGGCAACATGTCCATATACTCCGCCGCGAGTAAGGAATCAAGTTCGCGCGGCTATGTCCGCCAACATTCCCATTTCACCCGTTTCAAGCTATCTTTATGCAGGCAAAATTGTAAATGACCGGAGGTTAATATCATGCAAATCAGATTATTCGGCGCCCTTTCCTGCTGCTTCGTCTTTCTGGCAGCCTGCCAGTCGGTTTCCAACACTGCCCAGGAAAAAGGCCCCGTTCCCCAATACAAGGTCGGGCAGGCGACGGTCTACACCCTGCAGGACGTGGACCGCTCCATGCCCACCGATATTTTCGCCGGCGCAGGCGCGGAGGAAATCAAGAAACTGGCGCCTTCCGGCAGCGTGCCGTCCTCGATTTCCGCCTTCCTGATCAAGGTCGGCGACCGCCTCATCCTGGTGGATACCGGGCTGGGACAGAGCGACAAGGAACCCAGGAGCCTGCTGCTCGACAAGCTTCAGCAAAGCGGTTTCAGGCCCGAGCAGATCACGCATGTGCTGCTCACGCACTTGCATGGCGATCACGTCGGCGGATTGGGTTGGGAAGGCAAGGCGGCATTCCCCAACGCGCAGGTGCTGGTCGGCGAAAAGGAAAGGAACTACTGGCTGGACCCGGAGACCTTGAAGAAAAATCCCAGCCGCAAAGGCAACATCGAACTGATTCAACGTAGCTTCGCGCTCTACGGCAGCAAGGTGAAAACCTTCGCTTTCGACCAGGAGGTTCTGCCGGGCATCAAGGCGCTGGCATCGATCGGGCATACGCCGGGCCACACGGCCTTCATGCTGGAATCGCAGGGATCGAACATGCTGTTCTGGGGCGACCTGGCCCACGGCGCCGCGCTGCAGTTCCCCAACCCGCAGATCAGCGCCAACTTCGATATGGACGCACAGCAGGCCGTCGCCACCCGCCGCAACTTCATGGAGATGGCGGC
>JAVBSG010000165.1:0-37734 GCA_031547245.1 Propionivibrio sp. | reverse complement strand
AGGACTCGGTCGTCGTCGGCTGCGTCCGCGCCGGCGTAAAAGTCTGGCACGTCATGGAAATCGTCGTCGTCGAACTGTGCGACAGCACGGCCGTTCGCCGCTTCGAAACGGGGTTGCCGGGGTTCAAGTTGCTGAATCCTTAAACGTTCCTGCTTCGACCAAACCACATTTTTTTTTCCTGGTTGCATTTGCATCCATGCGTTTCCAGCCAAACCTCGCATTTCGTCTGTGGATCATCGTCCATCAGCGGGTGGCGGCAACAAGCGCTCCTTCGACTGCGTGATCGATAAGAGGATAGCTGTCGGGGAAAGCTATCAATATAATGGTGCCCCGGCATAGCAATACAATCTGGCGAACTCAAATAGATGCGATTCAGGCAGGACATTAATGCCCTACGGGCACTTGCGGTTTCTCTGGTAATCCTTTACCACTTCAGGGTTCCTGGCTTCTCGGGCGGCTTCGTCGGCGTAGACGTTTTCTTCGTGTTGTCAGGGTATTTGATGACCGGCATCATTGCGGCTTCCCTGGAGAGCAACAGTTTCACCTTCCGAGGTTTTTACCATAGCAGGGCTAGGCGCATTATTCCCGCTCTAGCCGCCCTGTGCGTGGCATTGCTGCTGTTTGGATACTTTTACTTGCCCACGAGCGAATACAGAGCGCTCATACGCGAAATCAAAAGCAGTCTGTTTTTCTACAGCAACATTGATCTTGCCGCTTCCGGCGGTTACTTCGATACACCTCCTGCAGAACACTGGTTGTTGCACACTTGGTCGCTGTCGGTCGAATGGCAGTTCTACATGCTCTATCCGATCCTGCTTGTTGGCATCCATAGGCTGGCCGGACCATTGAGGTTGTTCTCCTGTGTAGTGTTCGTGGGCGTTTTATCCTATGGCCTTTCTATTCTTCTGACCCCACATTTTCCCCAGCATGCGTTTTACGCTTTGCCGTCCAGAGCATTTGAGCTGCTTGCCGGAGCCGCCGTCTATCTTCGTCCATTGGCGCTGTCCAATAGCCTGCGAAGATTTTTCCTAGTCCTCGGAGCCGTGCTGATCGTTGCCTGTGCGACGATACTGAGCGACCAATATGCATGGCCGGGCTATCTTGCAGGACTTCCGGTGCTGGGGACTGTCCTTGTCTTGCTTGCACAGTCCGACGCGAATGCTTTTCGCTTCGCGCCGGTCCGTCACCTAGGTGCCATCTCATATTCGGCCTATCTTTGGCACTGGCCTATGGTAGTAGTCCTCTACTTCTGCGGTCTCTTGTCCTCGCCCGTCTGGATTGCTGCCGGCATCGCTTTTTCGCTTGCCGCTGCGAGCTTGTCATTCCGCTACGTGGAGAGTCGGTTCAGAAAGTCTGAGCAACCAGGACGTTCGTTGGCCTGCTATTTCACAGTCATCGTCATTGTGGTCGCGGCCTCGGCCGGGCTGTCGTCAGTCGCCAAACGGTATCCTGATATCCGGCCTGCAATCCTGCAGCAGGGCCAACCGAATTACCAAAGTGCGCTTTATGAGCAGCAATGCGCGCCAAACCCGTATGGCGCAGCAGATTGTATTCTGGGCAGAGGGGATGTAAAGGCTATCCTTTTCGGCGATAGTCATGCACAGTCTCACGCTGCCGCCGTACAGATCAACAATCAAGGCGCTGCACTTGAATGGGCGCTTGGCGGCTGCCCTCTCTTGCTCGATTTCACGATGGGCGACAAAGAGCGCCAGACCAAATGCCAGCAGTTCAATCGCGAAAAGCTGAACATATTGCAGTCCAGCTATGACCGGGTGCCGGTTGTTTTGTTTAATTATTATTCACTGTATATGGACTCGGAACACAGGGGGACATTTGTGTCCGCAGTGAGTGGGAAAGGTGGCGACAAGCTGCGCGAAGCCTATGCTGCTCAGTTTGAGTCTATCGTATGCGACATAGCCAAGACCCATCCGGTTTACTTGGTTAGGCCAACACCCAAGATGCCATTTAACGTTTACAAAGGATCGGTTCTTCAGCGCCGGCTTTTCGGCACTCAAAACGACTTTAGCATTCCGCTTTCAGAACATTTGAGCAGAAACGCCGACGCCAACTTTCTCGTGGATCAAGCTGCCAACGGGTGTGGCGCCAAAGTCATCGATCCCACGCCGTTGCTGTGCCCTGACGGGAAGTGCCTGGGTACATTCCGACAAGAACCATTGTATTTCGACGATAATCACCTGGTCGATGCGGGGGGGCAGCTGATCAAGGGGCTTTTCGCGCAGGTTTTCAAAGATCACATCGTTGGTGATAAGCGCCACAGGGAAGCCACGCAGGACTGAGTCCAGGGAATCGATGCCTGAGTGGCATGGGAGCCCAGGGCGCGCGGTCGGTCGTCGCGGCCGTCATGTAGTATGTGCCCGGCGTCAGCTGGTCCTTCCGGCCAAAAACCTTTTCAATGCCCGCCCCGTGTGCGTCTTCGCCTTGACGCATTTCTCCACCGGTCCGGCGAACACGATTTTTCCGCCGCCGTCGCCGCCTTCCGGCCCCAGGTCGATGATCCAGTCGGCTTCGGCCATCATGTCGAGGTCGTGTTCGATGACGAGCACCGTGTTGCCGGCGTCGACAAGGCGGTGCAGCACGTGGAGCAGTTTTTCCACGTCCGCCATGTGCAGGCCGACGGTCGGTTCGTCCAGAACATAGAGCGTATGCGGCGTGCGGGCACGCGCCCGGGCGGCGGGGTCGGTCTTCACTTTCACCAATTCGGTGACGAGCTTGATGCGTTGCGCTTCGCCGCCCGATAGCGTGGGCGAGGGCTGGCCGAGAGTGAGGTAGCCAAGGCCGACGTCTTGCAGCAGCTTGAGCGGATGGCGGATCGCCGGATGCGCGGCGAAAAACTCGACGGCTTCGTCGATTTCCATCGCCAGCACGTCGGCGATGCTCTTGCCGCGCCAGGTGGCGGTCAGCGTGTCGGCGTTGAAGCGTGCGCCGTCGCAGACGTCGCAGGGCACTTTCACGTCGGGCAGGAAGTTCATCTCGACGGTGCGCTGGCCCTGGCCGTCGCAGGCGTCGCAGCGGCCGCCCGCGGTGTTGAACGAGAAGCGGCCCGGTGCCCAGCCGCGCAGGCGCGCGGTTTCCGAATCGGCGTAGAGCTTGCGGATGGTGTCCCAGAAGCCGATGTAGGTGGCGGGGCAGGAGCGCGGCGTTTTGCCGATCGGCGTCTGGTCGACTTCGAGCACGCGGCCGACGGGCTGCCAGCCGGTGATCGCGGCACAGCCTTCCAATGCCATGGGCGTATTTTTCGCGGCAATACCGTTCGGGTTTCCACGCGCCTTCTTTTTGCCTTGCGGCGTTTCCGCCAGCACGAGCCGGCGCAGGTTGCGGTACAGCACGTCGCGCGCCAGCGTCGACTTGCCCGAGCCCGAGACGCCGGTGACGACGATGAGGCGGCCGAGAGGGATGTCGGTACTGAGGTTCCTGAGGTTGTGCAGCGAGGCGCCTTCGACGGTGATGTGCGGCGTTTCTACATCGACGGCGCGCGGCGGGTGCAGCGGATGCGCGAGCGGTTCGCGCAGCGTGCGGCCGGTGACCGATTCGGGCACGGCCATCAGCGATTCGGCGTCGCCCTGCGCGACGATCTCACCGCCGCGCGTGCCGGCGCCGGGCCCGAGGTCGATGACGTGATGGGCGCGGCGGATCGTCTCTTCGTCGTGCTCGACGACGACGACGGTGTTGCCCTTGGCTTCGAGCGCGTGCAGCGTGTCGAGCAGCATGCCGTTGTCGCGCGGGTGCAGGCCGATCGAGGGTTCGTCGAGCACGTAGCAGACGCCGCGCAGGTTGGTGCCGAGCTGTGCGGCGAGCCGGATGCGCTGCGCTTCGCCGCCGGACAGCGTGGGCGCGGCGCGGTCGAGCGCCAGGTAGCCGAGGCCGACGTCCTTGAGAAAGGCCAGGCGAGATTTGAGTTCGGCGACGATGTCGCGGCCGATCTCGGCTTCGCGGCCGGCCAGCTTCAGGCCGCCGACCCAGTCGGCGAGTCCTGCGACCGAATGCTGCGCGTAGCCGGCGATGTTCTGCTCGCGGTAGCGCACGCCGAGTGCGGTCGGGTTGAGGCGCGCGCCGTCGCAGGCGGGGCAGACGGTTTCCGGTTCGTCTTCGTCATCGTCATTGCTTTCGTCATAAAGCAGGCCGGCGAACTCGGCGGCGGTGTTGTCCTGCTCGGGATCGCGTAGCGCATCGCGCAGCCACTTTGGCAGCGTGTGGCCGGTTCCCAGGCAGGCGGGGCACCAGCCGTGCTTGGAGTTGTACGAGAAGAGGCGCGGGTCGAGTTCGGGGAAACTGGTGCCGCAGGACGGGCAGGCGCGCTTGGTGGAGAAAACGATCACCTGATTGTCCTTTATCAGATGCAGCACCCCCTTGCCGAATTCGAGCGCCCTGGCGAGCGCCTCGCGCAGCTCGGCTTCGTTACGGGTACTGACTTTCAGCGTAGCGACCGGCAGTTCGATGACGTGCTCCTTGAAACGGTCGAGGCGCGGCCACGGCTTGGTCGGCAGCAATTCGCCGTCGACGCGCAGCTGTTCGTAGCCCTTGCCGCGCGCCCACTTCGCGAGGTCGGTATAGAGGCCCTTGCGGTTGATGACGAGCGGCGCGGCGAACGTGACTTCACGATTCCTGTAATCGCGCAGGATGCGCGCGGCGATGGCTTCCGGCGATTGCGGCTCGATGGCGCAGCCGCAGTCGGGGCAATGCTGGGTGCCGAGCTTGACGAACATCAGGCGCAGGAAGTGGTGGATCTCAGTCAGCGTGCCGACGGTGCTTTTGCGTCCGCCGCGGCTGGTGCGCTGCTCGATGGCCACCGTCGGTGGAATGCCAAAAATGGCGTCGACGTCGGGCTTGGCCGCCGGCTGCACGAACTGGCGCGCGTAGGCATTGAGCGATTCGAGATAGCGGCGCTGACCTTCGGCAAAAACGATGTCGAAAGCCAGCGTCGACTTGCCCGAACCCGAAACGCCGGTGATGACGGAGAAGCGCCGGTGTGGGATGTCGACGGAGACGTTCTTGAGGTTGTGCTCGCGCGCGCGCACCACGCCGATGGCGTTGCGGCGGACGGGCGCGTAGCGGGGGCGGCTCGGCTCGGCGGCCAGGAGGGCGCTGGTGTCGTTGGCCGCGGCTTGGGCATAGCTTTCGATGCGGCGCGGCTTTTTGGCGGGTGCTGCAATGCGCGCCAGGTAATCGGCGAGCGCCCGCCCGGTGTGAGTGCCTGCTTCGCGCAGTTGCGCGACGGTGCCGGCAAAGACGATATCGCCGCCTTCGTCGCCGCCCTCGGGGCCGAGGTCGATGACCCAGTCGGCGGCGGCGATCACGTCCAGGTTGTGTTCGATGACTAGCACCGAGTGCCCGGCGTCGACGAGTTTCGACAGCGCGCGCAAGAGCTTGGCCACGTCGTCGAAATGCAAGCCGGTCGTCGGTTCGTCGAAGAGGAACAGCAGGTGTTCCTTCCATTCCGCCTGTTTTGCCTTGCTGCCCTTGCGGTACAGCGCCTGTGCTGTCTGCGCCAGATGGCCGGCCAGCTTCAGGCGCTGCGCCTCGCCGCCGGAGAGCGTCGGCACTGGCTGGCCGAGCGTCAGGTAGTCGAGGCCGACGTCGACGAGCGGTTGCAGCGCGCGGGCGAGCTCGCCGTCGTGAGCGAAGAATTCGAGCGCCTCGGCGATAGTCATGTCGAGCACGTCGGCGACCGACTTGCCGTCGAGTTTCACTTCGAGCACCTCGGCGCGGAAACGGCGGCCGTCGCAGTCCGGGCAGCGGATGTAGACGTCGGAGAGAAATTGCATCTCGACGTGCTCAAAACCGTTGCCGCCGCAGGTCGGACAGCGGCCGTTGCCGGCGTTGAACGAGAAGGTGCCGGCGGTGTAGCCGCGCTGGGCGGCCTCGCCGAGCGCGGCGAAGCGCTTGCGGATCGTGTCGAAGGCCCCCACGTAGCTGGCCGGGTTGGAGCGCGTGGTCTTGCCAATCGGTGTCTGGTCCACCATCACGACGCCGGTGATTTTCTCGGCGCCTTCGATGGCTTCGAAGATGCCCGGCGCTTCGGTAGCTTGTCCGAAATGCTTTTGCAGCGCCGGGTAGAGCACGTTCTCGATCAGCGTCGACTTGCCCGAACCGGAAACGCCGGTCAGCGTGACGAAGCGCTGCAGCGGCAGCGCGAACGCGGTACCGCGCAGGTTGTTGGCGCGCGCGCCGACTAGCGTCAGGCGAGGTGTTCGTACATCGAGCGGGCGTGGTGTCAGGCCGGCGTCGACGCGCTTGTGGCCGCCCAGGTATTGGGCGGTGAGCGTGTCGGTGCGGGCGCGCAGTTCGTCCGGCGAGCCCCAGAAAACGATCCGGCCGCCATGCTTGCCGGGGCCGGGGCCGATGTCGAGGATGAGGTCGGCGGCGAACATGACGGCAGGATCGTGTTCGACGACGATCAGCGAATTGCCCGCATCGCGCAGGCGGCGCATCACGCCGTTGATGCGTTCCATGTCGCGCGGGTGCAGGCCGATCGACGGTTCGTCGAGCACGAACAGGGTGTTCACCAGCGAGGTGCCGAGCGCCGTCGTCAGGTTGATGCGCTGCACCTCGCCGCCGGAGAGCGTGCGGCTCTGGCGGTCCAACGTGAGGTAGGAGAGGCCGACGTCGCAGAGAAAGCCCAGGCGGCTGCGGATTTCGCCGAGCACGAGTTCAGTGGCCTGGTTCATTGCCCCGGCGGGCCTGAAATCGTCGAAAAAGGCCTTGGCGCGGGCAATCGGCAACTGCATCACGTCGTGCAGGTTGAGACCGGGGAGCCGTTGGAAGAGCGGTTCGGGTATCGTTACGCCGCGCGGGCGGAAGCGCTGCAGGTTCGGGGCCAGCGCGCGGTCGGCCTCTTTGCGCGAACCGACCCGCCACAACAGCGGTTCGGTCTTCAGCCGCGCTCCGGCGCATACGGCGCACGGCGTGTAGGCACGGTAGCGCGACAGCAGTACGCGGATGTGCATCTTGTAGGCCTTGGTCTCCAGCCAGTCGAAAAAGGCCTTGACACCGTACCACTTGCCGGGCCAGGACTTCTCCCAGCTCACCCAGCCGTCGTCGCCCTCGAAGACCCAGCGGCGATGCTCCTCGGGCAGATCGCGCCAGGGAACGTTCATCGCCACGCCGCGCTTCTTGGCGAATTTGGCAAGATCAGTCTGGCATTCGCTGTAGCTTTCGGTCTGCCACGGCTTGATGGCGCCTTCAGCGAGCGTTTTCGCTTCGTCGGGCACGATCAGGCCCGGGTCGATGCCGATCACGCGGCCGAAGCCGCGGCAGGTCTCGCAGGCGCCGACGGCGCTGTTGAAGGAGAAATGCGCGGGCGTCGGGTCGGCGTAGTGGATGTCGCAGTCGGCGCAGTGCAAGTCGCTGGAAAACTTCCAGACGGGCTGCGCCTCGTCCGTGACCACTTCGCCGCCGACATGCACCTCTACCCGCCCGTTCGCCAGCTTTAGCGCCGCTTCCAGCGCCTCGGCCACGCGCGCAGGTTCGGCGTTGCCGAAGCGGAAGCGGTCGACGACCACCGCCATCGTCTGCCCGCCGACCGGCTGCATGCGCGTGTAGCCTTGCGCCTCAAGCGCGGCGCGGATCTCGGCTTCGCTGAAGTTGTCCGGGATATTGATCGGCGCAACGAGAGCCAGCCGCGGGTCTTGCGCCTGCGTGCGTTCGGCCAGCGCCGCCGCGATCGTCGCCGGCGTATCGCGTGCCACCGGTGCGCCGCAGTTGCGGCAGTGTAGGTGGCCGCAGCGCGCAAACAGCAGCTTCAGGTGGTCGTTGAGTTCCGTCATTGTGCCGACTGTGCTGCGCGAGGTGCGCACCGGGTTGGTCTGGTCGATGGCGATCGCCGGCGGCACGCCGTCTATGCGGTCGACCTGCGGCTTATCCATGCGGTCCAGGAACTGCCGCGCATAGGGCGAAAAGGTCTCGACGTAGCGCCGCTGGCCCTCGGCGTAAAGCGTGTCGAACACCAGCGAGCTCTTCCCCGAGCCGGACGGGCCGGTGACGACGACGAGCTCGCCGGTGGGAATGTCGAGATCGAGGTTCTTGAGATTGTTCTGGCGTGCGCCGCGGATGCTGATGGTGTCGGCGCTGTCGGGAGTGGTCATGGATCTGCCTTGAAGAATGGGGGCGGAAAGCGTCATGGTGGAGTGACATTGGCCGGAACCGGTGGTTCGTCCGGCTGGAAAAGCGCGAGTCGGAGCGGCGTTTTTCCGAAACCATTACTGTACAAAAAAACAGCTGTTTTGGCTATTCCGAAGTGCGATGGGCAGAGCGATCGCACGAAATTTACACTAGGCCGAGCAACCAGCCGAGTGCAGCAAAGTGTTCATAGAGACGCTGCATCAAACCTAAGAATACTGCAGGCAGCTTATAGCCAGCCTGCTCGATGCGCCCTAGTAGCTCACCGCCACAGATTGCCTCAGTATTCGCAACTTCGGTTCAACTCCTGTTATTTATAGTTAAAACTTCGACGAAACTAAAATCGGGATGAGGTTCCGGCAGGGAACGAAAGACGGCGAATCAGGGAATCCACTGTATCCTCCCAAGGCGATACGATCGCAAGATCGGCGTGTTCAAAAATGGGAGCCTTCCGGTCAATGTTGACAGCGATCACATATTTTGCGGAAGACATGCCGACGATATGTTGTATCGCGCCAGATATGCCAAAAGCAAGATAAATATCGGGGTGGACGATCATGCCGGTAAGCCCCACCTGCTGAAGATACCGGGCGTATCCCGAGCTCACGGCGCCCCTGCTGGCGCCAAGGGACGCACCCAGCAGATCCGCCAGGAGCTTCAGTTTTTCAAACCCCGCCGGGCCAACACCCTTGCCTCCGGAAACAATGATGCGCGCATCCGCCAAGGGATTTTGATCGAGCACGAATTCTTTCAGTAGCTTTGCGGCTCGGTCCGTCTCCGAGAAATGCGGTGGTGGAACGATGCAGCCGGTATCTCCTTCATAAAGCTTGGGCAAGTAGATTCCCGGACGCACCGTAGCCATCTGGAGAAGTGTTTTTTCGCAAACGATGTCTGCCAGCAAGGTATCCGCAAAGGTTGGACGGGTCATGAGCATCCTGCCGTCCTCTCTTAGGGAAATCGCCGTACAGTCCGCGCACAGGCCGCATTCGAGAAGTGCCGCGGAGAACGAGGCAACACAGCGCATAACAACGGTTGCCGGAAAAAGCAGGGCTTCGGGCTCGTGTTCCTGGCACAACAGGGCCACCTGGCGGGCAATGTCCTCATCGTTCCTGGTTTTTTGCATGCAGTAGATCTTCTGAGCCCCCGCCCGGAAGAGTTCTTCGCTGGAGTAGTCCTCGAAGGCTAGGGCGGCAGTACGCGCGCCACATGAACCAGCCAGCTCCCGAACCCTTGAGACCAGTCCAAGAGCCGCACTGTGGTCTGGAGAAACGCATATCCAGAATTCCTTCATTTCGGTGTCTTCGCACATTTCAGCAAGGAAAGTGCCAATTCCGCGCCTTCTTCCGGACTCTCCGCATATTGCGTATTCCTTTTTTCCATCGGTCGTCGGTGAATTCTGAGCACCCGGGTGCGGGAACCAGGATGACCACATTCGGTTTGCGGAATTTTCAGTTCCCTGTTCGTCAGTGTTTCTGTTGGAATGCTATTAGCCCTGCGTATGGACGCGATATCCGGAAGTTGGCTCAAGGTATTGGTTTCGCAAACGCAGATCATGGTTGGCAAAGGGACCAGCAGTTTTTCTATCTTCAATTCCAACAGTCGAGAAATCTCGAGAAGACCTTCTTCCGCCAGTTTCACGGAAAGAACGTTGGTCACGCAGGAGTATCCCATTCGAATCGCTATTTGCGGTCCCACCTGCCCGGTTTCTCCATCGACTGTCCGACGCCCGCAAATAATGAGTTCGGGTCGGCCAAGGTAGGTCAGCGCCGCTGCCAGGACCACTGATGTCGCTAACGTGTCCGAACCCGCGTAGACTGGGTCGGAGACGAGACAGATGCGATCGGCTCCGTCCGTGGCGGCTTCACGGAGGATTTTTTCCGCGGAAGCGGGCCCCATGGTGAGACAGATTATTTCCCCGCCACACTTCTTTTTCAATTCCACTGCGGCAAGAAGGGCGCTTTTGTCCGCCGGATTGAGCTGTTTGCCGCCTCTGGAACGGTCGACGGTGAAATCGTCACGCATTTCCGCATCCCCGGCTTTTTGCACTTGCTTGAGAAGCACTCCAATTTTCAAATCAGCAGTCCCTTGCCGTTCTTATACGTTACGCCCAACGCGTTCGCTGCCAGCACGGACGCCAGGACCGTTTCGATGTTGATGACCGTAGGTTCGGAATAGATCGTCTTGTTTCGGTTAACTACCTTGTCCGCAATTTTCCAGGCATTTTCATACGTGGGTTTTACGTTGAGTTCTTCCAGAGTGACCGGCAGACCCGCCTTGACCATGAAGCGCATGACGGTATCCACGATTTCCATCGGCGTGTTTTCAAAGATGAAACCACATACGGTACCGAAGGCAACTTTTTCCCCGTGCATGAAGCCGTGTGCCTCGGGCAACTCGGCCAAGCCTGCCTGAATGGCGTGCGCCACTGAACAACCGGTGTTCTGGAACCCGAGGCCGCTCAGCAGTGTATTGGTCTCGATGATGTTTTCCACCGCTTCCGTAATGACTCCGTTCTCCAGCGCCTGGAGTGCCTTGAGACCATCCTGCATGAGAATTTCAAAGGAAAGCCTGGCGATGGCCATGCCCGCTCGGGTGCGGCGGAAACCTTTGCCGATATTGTTCGGCGTGTCTGAGCGTTCGCGGGTCTGCGCTTCGAACCAAGTTGCCAGTGCGTCGGCCATACCGGCTCTGAACAACCGGATTGGCGCTTTGGCTATGATCTCCGAGTCCATGAGCACGATTTCGGCCGCACGTTTCAGGGCGGCGGTACCGTCGTGTATTCCCTGATCGGTGTAGATTACTGCTATGCAACTGACGGGAGCATCAGTTGAAGCCGACGTAGGCGTAATAAAGTAGGGAAGATCCAGCTCATTGGCAGCCATCTTGGTGATATCGATGGTTTTTCCGCCTCCCACTCCCACAACGAGGCCCGCGCCACTTTGCCTGATCAATCCCGCCACGCGCCCGATTTCGTTTCTGCTGCATTCACCGCTGCACTTCTCCGCAATGTACCTGGAACCCGTGCCATTGTAGATGCCGGCGATTCTTTCATTGAAAGCGTCGTAAAGAAAACCGTCGATGAGAAAAAACACTCGGCTGCTGAATACCTTGCTGTACGTCTCCAGATTGTTGAATTCTCCAGGGCCCTGGATGTAGGTCATGGGGGCGCCAAAGGCTCTCGTGGTCGTAGGCAACATAAGTCTTTCCTCGAAAATTGACTGTTTTATGTCATTAGCAGATTTGGCAAGAAACTCGAGATTGCCGGGAAGAACAGCATCAACAGCATGACGAAAAGCAAAATCCCGGAAACCAAAAACATGTATGGCGTTACTTCGGCAAAGGATGACTTGGTAATATCCATGGAAAGGAACAGGTACAGGCCAACTGGAGGCGTCAGTCCGCCGATCACCGTGGATATCGAAAACAATACGCCAAAATTCAAAAGGTCGATGCCCAGGCTGCTTACGAGGGGATAGATCATTGGCAGAATGATGACCATGGCCGCGACGGTTTCCACGAAAAATCCAATGATGATCATGATCCCCATGATGGAGGCCACGATGATCGTGGGGTTCGCAGAAATCGAGGTCAGGGCTTCGGCAATGGCGGTTCCAACGTTTTCCCGCGCGAAAATGTACGAATAAATGTTGGAAATGCCCATCAGCATGAGGAGCATGGCCGAAGAAGCGCTGGCTCTCCTGAATATGGGAACGAGGTCGCGCAGGCCGATGGTACGGTAGACGAATAGTCCGCATGCGAGAGAATACACACAGGCGACGATACCCGCTTCGGTCGCCGTAAACACACCGCCGATAACGCCGCCGATGATGATGATGGGAGCAAACAGGGCAAAAAAAGCGTCCTTGAATTTTTTCAGGCACTCCTTGATGTCGAATCTTCCCAGTTTATTGTCGACGTTGTGCTTTACGGCGTAGACGAAGCACATGAGCATCAAGAGTGAAGCGATGAGGAATCCTGGCACGATTCCGCCGACGAACAGTTTGCCGATGGAAAAACCGGTGAGCGAACCATAGACGACCATTGTTACGCTCGGTGGGATAATGGGATCGATCGCACCACAACCGGCGATCACGCCAGCGATGAAAGGCGGCTTGTATCCCGCTTTTTTCAGCACGGGCATCGAGAGCCTGCCGACGGCGTTCATCGACGCCGCGCCGGAACCGGAAATGCCGGCAAAAATTATGCTTGCCGTGACACAGACAAGGCCATACCCTCCCTTTGCCCAGGAAACGAGCGAGCGGCAAAAATCGAAAATACGCGCGGAAAGCGTGGCCGCCCCAAGAATTTCGCCGGCAAGGATGAAGAATGGCCCCGCCATTATCGGGAAGGAATTCATTCCCCGGACCATTTGCTGGACAGCCATGAACGTGGGGACTTCGCTACCGAAGATCAGGCCCAGAATACCTGAAAGACCGATGGCAAAGCAGACGGGAACCCCAAGAACCAGAAAAATCAAAAGGCTTGTGATTACTATGGTGATCATCGCTAGACCTCGCCTTTCCTGTATTTGCCAGCGAAATGGGGAAGCGCGCTGACGTACGACAAAAGCATGCTGACGATGCCCACTGGAACCGCGAGATATACATAGGTATAGGGCAAGGGGAGCGAGGCGGCCCGGGACATCGACGCATTGAGGATCAGCGTGATCGAGGCGGGCAAAAACATAAGCAGGAAGATGATCGCGATGATACGGGACAGAATATACATCCGGCACCTGGCAACGTTGCTCTTCATGTACCCCAGAAGAATATCCACCGACACATGCCCATCCACTCTGATAGTCAATCCGGAACCGATCATGACCATCCAGATGCAACTGAAACGGATTAGTTCTTCCGCCCAGGGCGGCGCTATACCCAGCAGATAACGGCCGAACACCTGGACCGAACCCAGTATGATCATTACGGAAAAGAAAAACACACAACTCCAGACTTGTGCCTTTTCAAAGACGCGATCAAATTTGGCAAAGGTTTCCATTGCCACCTCCCTGATTAATGGAACTGCAAGCCCTCGAAAACCCGGCAATTTCCACGAACCCGAGGGTGCGTGGAAATCTGCCGACGTTCAATCAAGTTTTTTACTTTGCTGTTTCGACAATCTTCTTGATCAATTCGCCCATGTTGTATTTTTGGGCATATTCCTGGTACAACGGATCGACCGCTTGACGCATCTTGGCCAATTCCGCGGGACTGACCTCGTTGATCTTGACGCCCTTGTCGGCGATAACCTTCTCGGCGGCGTCGTCGGAAACCTTCCGGTTGGCGATCTGCTCCGCCGAGCTTTCGGCGAAGACTTGAAGGAATAGATCCTGGATTTCCTTGGGTAGCGTCTGCCATTTCTTCTCGTTCATGGAAATGATCCAGAGTCCTCCCATGTGCCCCGTATGAGAGAGGTATTTGCCCACTTCATGGAGATTGTTGTTGACGATACCGACCGAATCGGCTTCCGCGGCGTCGCAAACGCCTTGTGACAGGGCGGTATATACCTCGCTCCAGGGAACAGTCACGGTATTGGCGCCCAACGATCTCCAGGTGCTTACGAAAAGAGGATTCTCCGGACACCGCATCTTGAGCCCCTTGAGGTCGTCCATGGCAGTGATCGGCTTGGTCTTGGCGATGGCGTGGCGAATCCCATTGGAGTACACGGCCAGGGGATGCACTCCCTTGGGGATCGCCCTTTTCTGGAATTCTTCGAGTACGACGTTGTTGATGACCTTTTTCTGTGCTTCCAGCGTGTTGTACATGAAAGGAAGACCGAACACGTTGAGTTCCGGCAGTTGGAGGCCGGTTGCCCACCCGGCGGGATCGCTGGGGGTGATGTCAAGCGTGCCCATCGTGCACTGTTCAATCATTTCCCGCTCCGTGCCAAGCTGGCTGCTGGGAAATACCTTGATTTTGACGGCGCCATTCGAACGCGCTTCAATGGTTTTCACGAATTTGTCGATGGCGTTGTACAAATCGTGCCCTGGATTCTGGATATGGGCCAAGGTGAACTCATAGGTCTTGCCGCTTGCCGCAGAGGCCGTCCCGCAGGCCAATCCAGCAATACCCAGGCAAACACAAAACGCTGTCAATGCTTTTTTCATGGTTTTCTCCTCCTGATTAGGCGGAACAAATCCGCTGGCGTACGATTAGATTACGAATTCATATGCGCATAGACCGGTGCCATCACATCGTGAATTTCCTTGTAGATTTTGAATTTTTCCCTATAGATCTCAGAGGCTTCCGGGTTCGGCCTGACGTGGATCGTCTCGTCGTATTTGACGCACTTTTTCACGCTGTCGTGATAGGAATCGAACATCTTGACGCCGACGCCTGCCAGCATGGCCGCGCCGAGGGAAGAATCGCTGTTGCGCGTCATCGCGAACTCGACCCCCAATACGTCGGAAAGTATCTGGCGCCATAGCGGCGATTTGGCACCGCCGCCTATGACGTTTGCCTGCTCTATGAAAATTCCCATCCTTCCCAGTTCGTCGAGGCTGTCGCGCATGGAATAGGCCACGCCTTCGAGTAGGGCACGGGTGAAATGGGCCTTGGTGTGGAAGGTGCGGGCTCCGGTGAACGAAGCGCAGAGATTGGCGTCGTAATAGGGCGTGTTTTCACCTTGAAGATAGGGATGGTAGAAGAGATTCCCGCTGCCCGGTTCTATTTCTTCCGCCGTTTCGTCCAGTAGCTGGTAGGCATCCCGGTTCTGCCGGTCCGCCTCGGCCATTTCCTGCTGGCAAAACACGTCCCGGTACCAGCGAAATGATGCAGCGCAGGACTTCGTTCCCGACCCCGGATACCACAGGCCGGGAACCAGGTGCAGGTAATTGATGATCATCGGATTGTTGATATGATGGTCGGTGATGACGCAAATCCGGCCGGCCGTGGCCAGTTTCACGGTGGAATTCCCTTTTTCCACCGCGCCGTTGGCATACACTTCCAGCACCGTATCCGTGGACCCGACAACGACCTTGGTCCTGGGAGAAAGTCCCGTATCCCTGATCGCTTGCGGCGTGAGTGGACCGATCACGTCATCGGGATTGATTATCCTGGGCAGCATGTCTGCGCCCAGATCGCCGATGGTGCATAGTTCCCTTGACCAACGCATGTTGGGGACATCCATGAACAGTGACCCCATGGCATCGATGAAATCGGTCACGAAGTCACCGGTCAGGCGATAGCGGATATAGTCCTTCATGAACATGACTTTTTTGACCCGCTTGAAATTCTCCGGCTCATTTTCCTTCATCCACATCAAGTGGGTGAGGGTCCGGGATGGAGCTGCCACGTTGTGGCATTGTCCGTACACCAGGTCTCGATGGTTTTTCCAGAGCCAGTCCGCGTATTTGGTACCCCGGTTGTCGCTCCAGTAGATCGCCTTGCGCACCGGCTTATCATGCTCGTCCAGATACACCGCCTGCTGTGAAGCCGCGGAAACCGCCAGGGACACCACGGCGTCGGCAGCGATAGCGGATTTTTCGAATAAGGCCTTGATGTTGTGACAAAGCACGTCGTAGTGCCCATCTGCGTCATGCTCAATCCAGCCGGCCTGCGGATAGCACATGGGGTACTCTTTCTGGGTCGTGGCCATGACCTCGCCATCTTCCCTGAGCAGAGTCGCCTTCGCCGCGCCGCCACCAAAGTCTACGCCGATCGTGTAGTACATTTGACCCTCTTCTTACGGATATTTATAGGCATTCGTCGAGAAGAACGAACAGATCCTTGACCTGTATGTTTCCTTCCTGTCTTCCGGTGACGAAGATATCAAGGCAGCCCGGACACGAAACCAACAGGGTTTTTGCTCCTGTGGCCTCGGCCTGTTCGATACGCGCCCTGGCGGTCATCAGGGTGTATTGCGGGGCATGGGAAGCGACGCATTCGTTACCGCAGCACCGGGTGTCCTTCTTGTTGAGAAATATCTCGTGGAACTCGGCACCTATGGCGGCGATGATCTGTCGGGCCGGTTCGGTTTCGTCGAGATCCCTGGCCAGCTTGCAAGGGTCGTGGTAGGTGACCTTCAGGTCCTTGCACTGTCTTTTCACTTGTAGCTTTCCGCTCGCCAGAAGTTCCGCCACGTAAGATGTCGCGGTTTGCACCTTTGCCGAAAGCCCACAATTCCAGCGCGGGTAATCTGCCGCGAGGAGCCGGGCGTCCATGGGGTCAAGGACCACGAGGGTCTCGCACGCCGTGGCATTGGCGGCTTCCTTGAAATTCCGTGCCACGTTTTGCATCTCGGCGAGTTCACCGACCATGTCGTACATGGCTCCACCGATCGGCGGCTCATTTTTGAGAACCGTAAAATCGATTCCGGCTTTTTTCAAAATACCGATCAGAGCCCTGGCGATTTCCGGTGTTTTTGCCAGGGCAGTATTTCCCAATGTCACCAGAACCTCAGCCTTTTCCGGAAGCGATGCGGTTTCTTCCTCCAGGCCGCCTGACGAGTCGTAGAGATTCCCCGTTTTGAGCAGCCTTTCGACCACCGGAGCGATGTTGGGCGGAAGCACGTCCTCGACGATGGCTTCCCGCCGCGCCTCCCGGATGAAGATGCCGGGTTCGAAACCGGTTTCGCACCAGTCGGCGCAGGCGTTGCATAGGCAACATTCATACATGGCGGGAACCGAAGACTTGAAGATTTCCTTTGCGTTTTCCGCACCGAACGAGTATTCCATCAGGATGGCTCGTCCCTTGGGGGTATGCGACTCCTTACCGGTGACCAGGCCGACGGGGCACAGATGCCGGCACATGAAGCAGATACGGCAGTTCGCCACATGATCCTTTGCGAGTTGCGTAAACATATTCGTTCTCTCCTTAAACGCCCATTTTGAAAGGATTCATGATGCCGTTGGGGTCGAACATCTTCTTGAGTCCGTGGAACACCATCATGCTTTCTCCATATTGTTCTTTCATGAGTTTTCCTAGCTTGAGCCCCGTGCCGTGGTGATCGTTGACCACGCCGCCGGCACCGATCGCAGCATGCATGGCGACATACCAGACCTCATTGTGGAAAGCGATGGCTTCGATGGGTTCCGTCACTTTTGGTTTGTCGAATATGAACCGGGTATAAACCATGGCCCCCCAGTCGTACCAATGCGAGAAGTGCGCCAGGAAGCGTACGCCGTCGTCCTTGTATCGGCCTTCCACGGCTTCCTTCATGGCCCAGTAGATTTTCTCGATGTTGCTGTACCTCGCCAGGGTATCGACAGTGCCAAACATTTGGGGATAGGCAAAAATGTGGCCGGGATAGAAGAAGGTGACGCGGTGCTTCCACCAGCTTTCCCCATACTCGGATCCCAGGTCTTCGCCCCCGTGTTTCTTGCAGATTTCGATGGCTAGCTTGAGCTCGAGCTCGGCGATTTCCTTCCGGCCTTCCACGGCCATGTTCATGAATGCGCCTTGGCGGCTGACGCCAACGATCTTCTTGATGAGAGAACCGGTTTCGGCTTCGTCGTACATGCGGATCAGGGAAGGATGAAAATCCTCGAGCATTTCCCTTACGGCCTTGATGCCCGAAGTCAGATTCGGAAACAGGAAGCCGCGGAAAATCCTCACCTCTGGCAGCTTGAACAACTTGAAGCTGGCTTTGGTCATGACGCCAAAAGTTCCCTCAGACCCGATAAAGATGGCTTTCATGTCCGGTCCGGATGAATGCTTGGGAACATCCGAAGATCGGAGCACCTGTCCCGAAGGAATTACCATCTCGACGTTGATGCACTGGTCTTCGATCTTGCCGTACTTGGTGGAAAGCACGCCCATGCCGTTGTTGGCCAGGAAGCCCCCCACGGTGCCGCAGGTGATGGCGCTGGGGATGTGCATCAGGGAATAGCCGCGCTCGTTGGCATACCATTCGAGTTGCTGGTAATTGATCCCCGTTTCGCAGGTGATTACACGGGATTCCTCGTCGAAGTCGAGGATCTTCGTCATGCGCTTCATGTCGACGGCAATGCCAGCGTTGCAGACGTTGACGATGCCGCCCTGCGATCCGGATGCGCCGCCGAAGGGCACCACCGGGATCTTGTAGTAATCGGCTATTTTGAGAACCTTCGAGACTTCTTCGGTACAACCGGGACGGACCACGAAGTCCGGCATCGGCGGGAGCCGATGATTGGCTACTAGCATGGCCGAAATCCAGAACCCGTCAATGGCATGGGTAAGGCGGTCGGCGATGGAGTGTTCGACATTTTCCTTGCCGACGACGTCTTCCAGCTCGGACCGGATGACGGTCCACAAAACTTCGCTTATTTGCATATGAAAACCTCTTTCTTGTAAAACATGTGGATTGAATGTTTGCGCTATGCTTGAAATTCCACCATTACCTTGACCACGTTTTTCCTTTTCTGGCTGAGAACGTCCAAACCCTCCTGCGTATGCTCCAGATCTACCGTCTGGGTAATGAAATCCGTCAGGTCGAGGCCGCCATTGATCATTGCGACGGCTTCCCTGAAATCGTCCGTGCCATAGGTCATCGCGCCATATATTCGCTGTTCGTTGAAAACGACCCGATACGAATAGAACGGGATTTTCTCGGTGATCATTGCAACGACGCCGACTTCCCCTTGTTTCCTGGCACAGGCGGTGGCCTGATCCAATATATCGTTGGCGCCCGCAGCCACTATCACCAAATCCGCGCCCTTGCCTTTCGTGAGTTCCATCACCGCATTGGGCACGTCCGTTTCGAGCGGATCGAGCGCCAGCGTGGCGCCGTGTCGGATCGCCACATCGAGGTTGAACTGCGCGGTGTCGGTACAGATAACTTTCTCATAGCCAAGCCGCTTGGCCACGACCAGGCATAGCAGGCCGATAGTTCCCGATCCCAGGATGACCAGGCAATCCCTCTCCTTGGCTGTCGACCGGCGCAAGGCGCGCACGGCAACGGCCAACGGTTCGATCATCGTTCCCATCCGGTAGCTGACGGCGTCATCGAGCTTATGAACTGTTTTTTCCGGAGCATTGAAGTACTCGACGAAAACGCCGATCCATTTTGCGGTTCCAGGAACGACCTTGTCGGAACAAAGATTGACCAATCCCCGCCGACAAAAGGCACATTTACCGCAAGCGTATTGCGGTTCGATGGTGACGCGATCTCCAGCCTTGACATGTCGGACATTTTTGCCCGTCTCCACGACATCGCCAGCGATTTCATGCCCGAGAATGGCGGGCGGTTTGCGGAACGCATGTGTTCCTCTGAACAAATGCAGGTCGGAGCCGCATACTCCGACCATCCGGACCTTGATGAGCACCTCGTCGTCCGTTATCTGCGGGCGCTCGATTTCCTCGATCGACACCTTCCCAACATCCGTTACCAAGGCCGCCTTCATTTTCATTACAGCTCCCTCTTGCCCGCTTCGTTAACAACTAGTTAAAGGCTCTACAGACGTTTTTAAGTAGTGATCTGTGATCACATGTTGTTAACGTGTATAATAATCACAAACACAAACGAAATACAAGATATTTCCCCATCTTTTCGCACGCCGATGATTAACGAACTCGTCACGCCGCTGCAGAGGCAGACTTTGAGCATGGATGTCTATGAACAGCTCAAGCAATTGCTCATGTCTGGAAAAATGATGCCAGGACAGCAGCTTTCGCTGCGTTCGACGGCCGAGGCATTGAATGTGAGTGTCATGCCTGTGCGTGAGGCGATCCAGCGGCTCACCGCCGAGAATGCACTGGAGCTTGGCCCCAGACGGACTATCCGTGTGCCGATGATGACGATCAGTCAGTTCAGGGAATTCTCGAGCATCCGGATTGTTCTCGAGGGCTTTGCCACGGAACAGGCGTGCGCGCGCATGAACAAGCGTCACCTCGCAAAAATTGAGGCGCTCAGTTCCGAATTCAATCGCGAACTGGAACAAAGCAACCCGGACGGGACGAAACTGATAGGCATCAACGAGGACTTGCACTTCGCCATCTACAGAGCATCCGGAATGCCCATGCTACTGCAATTAATTGAAGCACTATGGCTGCGCGTCGGCCCGATCCTGAATTACGACCTGCGCTCGGGCTCGAAGCGTCTCGAACCGAAGAGCATCGTCGACCATCATACCCGGCTTGAAAATACCTTGGGACATCACGGCCAACTGATCAAAGCACTGAAGGCACGGGACGCGGAAATGGCCAAGGTGGCTCTGAAGATCGACATCGAGAACGCGGCTGAATTCATCATCTCATCAGGAACGCTTGTCGCTTCCGATTGATCTTGCCGCCGACACGGACTGATTACCGCTCTTGAAGGGCAGATTTTATAAATGGAATAACTTGTGCCTGCGGAGAATGCAAACCATATCTCCACACGGTAAGCAGCGACTGTAATTACGGGGCGACTGGCCCTACGCCAAGAGCTTCTAGTGGATGGCTAGCGCGCCCTGCCAGCGAGTTGGCCTGCGCGGCGCGCGTGACGGCGCAGACGGCCTGTCCGCACCTGGCAAGCTCCTGGCTGGCGAGCATGTTGCCTCGGCGCTCGAATACCTGGCGGCCATCGGTTCGGCTGAGGCCCCAAGCCGCAAGCCGCTCAGTCGCGAAGCGTGGGACCTCTGGTTTGCCCGTTGCTGTTACGACCATCTGGCCGGTCTGCTCGGCGTCCGCTTCATGGACTCGCTGTGCGCCAAGGGATGGCTGCGTCGGTAGCCGGGTTCGCGCGCGGTGCTGCTTACTCCGCCAGGATGGATTGGCCTGAAGGAACAGCTTGGCATCAACGCCGATGCGATTGCGCTGATCCCCTGATCGCCGCGACGTTTCGTGGGCGGCGTTGCGCCGCCGGAACTGTTTGCGGCTGGCCTTGCCATAACAAGAAGCCGATTGAACGGCGGCGCGGTTGACGCAAAACCTCCGCGCGGAGAAGAAAAAGTGTTACGTTATTCCATTTCTAAATCACGAATGCCTTTGTCGCCTTCACCTTGCCATGCGATAACACTGTCTGCGGCTCGGCTTCGTGTCACTCACGATTTATAGATGGAATTAGGCGGACGCAGGTCGAATCGGCGCTTCCTGAAAAAATAGGAATCTATTTACATAATGAAACTGCAGCAGCTCCGCTATCTCGTCGAAGTCGCCCGTTGCGGCCTCAATGTCTCCGAGGCGGCCGAGGTTCTCTATACCTCGCAGCCCGGGGTTTCCAAGCAAATCCGGCTATTGGAGGAGGAGCTTGGCGTCGTCGTTTTCGAACGAAGCGGCAAGCGGCTGACAGCGATTACCGAGCCGGGGCGGCGCGTGCTGGAAATCGCCGGCCGCATCCTGCGCGAAGCCGCCAATATCAAGCGCGTCAGCGAAGAATACGCCGGGGGCGATACGGGCAGCCTGGTGATCGGCACGACGCATACGCAGGCGCGCTACGCCCTGCCGTCGGTGGTCAAGAAGTTCGTCGAGCGCTACCCGGACGTCCGCCTGTCGATGCACCAGGGCAGTCCTTCGCAGATAACCGAGTGGACGCTCAAAGGCGAGGCGGACATCGCGATCGCCACCGAGGCGCTCGACCAACACCCGCAGCTCATCGCACTGCCCTGCCAGCAGTGGGGGCATTGCGTGGTTGCGCCGGAGGGGCATGCGATTCTCCGCGAGAAGGAAATCACGCTGACGGCGCTGGCCCGCTGGCCGCTGATTACCTACGATCCCGAATTCGCCGGGCGCTCCCGGATCAACAAGGCATTCGAGCGGGCGCAGCTTTCGCCCAACATCGTTTTGTCGGCCATCGACTCGGATGTGATAAAAACCTATGTCAGCCTGGGGCTCGGGCTGGGCATCATCGCCAGCATCGCCTACGATCCCTCGCGCGATCAGGGGTTGCAGGCGCTGGACGTGTCGCCGCTCTTCGGCTTGAACACGACGCGTATCGGACTGCGGCGGGGAACCTACCTGCGCCGCTTCGAATACGATTTTATTGAATTATTTGCCTCCCACCTGTCGAAAAGAGCAGTGGACATGGCAATGGAAGGTTCTGGAAGCAACGATGAATACCAACTTTAATCTGTCTGGGCCGCCGGAAAAAAACATTCTGGCCCGGATCGTCGGGATACTGCTGTCCGCCGTTGCGCTCGGTCTGGCCCTGATGTTTTCCGCCGTGTTTTTCGTTGTCCTGGCGTTTGTCGCCCTGGCGCTGTGGGGCTACTTCTGGTGGAAGACGCGCGCCCTGCGGCGGGCCATGCAGGAGCAGATGGAGCAGATGAAGAACTCGCAGGACTTTGAACAGGCGCCGCGCCGCGCTCCGGAAGACGCGGACATCATCGACGGCGAGGCCGTGCGCGTGGACGACGACCGCAACAACAAACCGGGATAGGGCGCTGGCGCGGTTCGAAAATGCGGGCCGCAGCGCAGGCCCGGTGCCGCACGGCAGTAATTCAGTGTTTCCCCTGGGCTTGCAGCAGGAAGACGGTCGGGCGCCTGTCGATGTCCGGTATTGCCCGGTTTCGCCATTCGCTAGCCCGGCACATGACGATGCTTTCGCCGGGCAGGGTGAGGTCCGTCGCGATGCAGATGCGCGTGTCCGGCGCGCAGGCGGTAATCAGCGCCGAGAGCATTTTGTTGTTGCGGTACGGCGTTTCGATGAACAACTGCGCGCGGTTTTCCCGGCGTGAATCCTTTTCCAGTTCGACGATTTTTCGGCGGCGCGGCTCCTCCTGGGCAGGCAGGTAGCCATGGAAGGCGAAGTTCTGCCCGGAGAGTCCGGAGCCCATCAATGCCAGAAGGAGGGACGATGGACCGACCAGGGGAAGGATCTGGACGCCGGATTCGTGCGCCAGGGCGACCAGCGCGGCGCCGGGGTCGGCAACGGCGGGGCAGCCCGCTTCCGAGATCAGGCCAATGTCCTGGCCGGCAAAAACGGGCGCCAGCAGTCCGGGCAGGGCGCTGTGCGCCGTGTGTCCGTTGAGTTCCTCGATCCGGATCTGCTGTAGGGGCGTTTCTGCCGGCAACGACTTGAGGAAGGCGCGGGCGGTTTTCGCATTCTCGGCGACGAAGTGCGTCAGCGCCTTCGCCCGCGCGACGACCGCCGCTGGGAGGACTTCAGCGGCGGGGGATGCGCCCAGCGGGACGGGAATCAGGTAAAGCTTGCCGGTAGCCATCGGGAATCACGCCTTCGAACGCAGAACGGGGCTGCCGGCCTCGGCGAGCAGGTCGCACAGGGCAATCAGCGGCAGCCCGATCAGCGCGTTGGGGTCGTCTCCCTGCATTCTGGCGATGATCGCGATGCCCAGCCCCTCGGATTTGGCGCTGCCGGCGCAGTTGTATGGCTGTTCCCGGCGCAGGTAGTCTTCGATTTCCGCATCGCTCAGGTCCCTGAACGTGACCAGCGTGGGTATGCCGCGCACTAGGGCCTTGCCGGTCCTGGCGTCCAGCAGGCAGAGGCCGGTGAAGAAGTTGACGGTCCTGCCGCGCATCGTCTGCAATTGCCGGATGGCGTTATCATGATTGCCCGGTTTGCCGAAAACCCGGCCGTCGAGAATGGCGACCTGGTCGCTGCCGATGATCAGGGCTTCCGGGAAGGCGCCGGCTACCGCCCGCGCCTTGGCTTCGGATAGGCGTAGCGACAGATGGTCCGGCGCCTCGTCCGGCAGCGGGGATTCGTCGGTTTGCGGATTGGCCGTTTCGAACGGAATGCCGAACCGGGAGAGTAGTTCGCGGCGGAAAGGAGAGGTCGATGCAAGAACAAGTTGTCGGCAAGTCATGGGCAATTCGGCGAAAATAGCGGCATTTTCGCGGCAAAATTCAAAAAATGAAAGAAATCCATATAGTTAGTCAAATGAATGGTTTTGACTTTGGGGGGCAAAGATAATATTATGCGCGCCTTATGTCGCAACGGGTTGTAATCGAATGTCTGGCTTTTGCGCGCGAAGGCCGTTTGCTGCAAGGTGAACTATCCATCGCCGGTCTGGCTCGCGTACTCGATGTGCTGGCCGATTCGGCCGGAAATTTGAGTTATCGTATACAGGGGCAGATGGGGCCGCGCAACAGGCCGCAACTGGTGCTGCAGGTGAACGGGCTGTTGTCCGTCAGTTGTCAGCGCTGTCTGGAAGGAATTGACTATCCGGTGGACATTCATAGTCTGCTGGAATTGGTCAAGGACGAAGAAGAATTGACACAGGAGGAAATCGAGGATGATTCCAAGGATTTCCTCCCGATGATAAGTGAACTCGATGTTGTGGAGCTGATCGAGGACGAGGTGATCCTCGACCTGCCTGCAGCCCCGCGCCACGATAGTTGTGCAATGCCGGACGTTGGCGGAAAGCCGGAAAAGGTCTCACCTTTTGCCGTGCTGAAGGGACTGAAAGGCAAGTTACAGTGATTTTGAAAATGGAGTATTGATATGGCCGTCCAGCAGAACAAAAAGTCTCCTTCCAAGCGTGGCATGCACCGTGCGCATGACTTCCTGACCAACCCGCCCCTGGCGATCGAGCCGACGACGGGAGAGGTGCACTTGCGCCATCACGTCAGCCCGACGGGTTATTACCGCGGCAAAAAAGTCGTCAAAGGCTCGGCTGAATAAGATTCAAAAGCAAGGCAGGTTGATTCCCTTGGTGGGTAGCCTGCCTTTCTTTATCCTTGCTGGATGACTGTTACTGTTGCCATCGACTGCATGGGCGGGGATCATGGTCCCGAGGTCACCGTGCGCGCCGCGCTCGACTTTGTGCGTAAGCATGAAGATGTGCGTGCCATCCTGGTCGGGCTGGAAGAAAAGATCCGTCCCTTTCTTGGAAAAGAAAGCGTGCCGAATCTTGTGATCCGTCATGCCAGCGAGATAGTGGCCATGGATGAATCGCCGGCGCTTGCCATTCGCACCAAAAAGGATTCTTCGATGCGGGTGGCGCTCGATCTCGTCAAGGACGGCGAGGCGGATGCCTGTGTATCTGCGGGCAATACCGGTGCGTTGATGGCCGTTTCCAAATTTGTCCTCAAGATGCTGCCGGGCATCGACCGGCCGGCGATCTGCGCGATCCTGCCGACGACGACGGGGCATGTCCATGTCCTCGATCTGGGCGCCAACGTCGATTGCACGCCGGAGCACCTGCTGCAGTTCGGCATCATGGGGGCTTCGCTGGTCGGCGCCATCGAACACAAGGATCGGCCGACAGTCGGCATCCTCAACATTGGCGAGGAAGACATCAAGGGAAATGATGTCGTCAAGCGGGCCGCCGAATTGCTGAAAGATTCGGGGCTCAATTTCGTGGGAAATATCGAAGGCGACGCCGTATACAAAGGTGTAGTGGAGGTCGTCGTCTGTGATGGATTTGTCGGTAATGTTGCGTTGAAAACTGCCGAAGGACTGGCGCAAATGCTTGCTACGTTCCTGCGCCAGGAGTTCAACAGGAATCTAATGACCAAGTTGGCCGCATTGGTGGCGCTCCCGGTGATCAAGCACTTCAAGCATCGTGTCGATCCACGGCGCTATAACGGAGCCACCCTGCTCGGGCTGAAGGGCGTTGTCCTGAAAAGCCACGGGTCTGCCGATGTCCTGGCGTTCGGCAACGCGCTCGACCGGGCGGCGGAAACCGTGAGAAACGGCGTCCTTGAGCGCATCGCCCAGCGGGTCAGCCAGCAACAACCGATTCTGGAGGTTGCCTAGTATGTATGTTCGTATCGCAGGGACCGGCAGCTTTTTGCCGGGCTCACCCGTCAGCAACGATGATTTGGCCAAGCGTGGCATCGATACCAGCGATGAATGGATCGTTGCCAGAACTGGAATACGCACGCGCTATCTTGCCGATCCCGCATGTACCTCCAGCGATCTGGCCTTGGAAGCGAGCCGCCGCGCGCTCGAATCGGCTGGAATCGGCGCCGAAGATATCGACCTGATCGTCGTAGCGACGGCGACTCCCGATTACATATTTCCCAGCACGGCCTGCCTGCTGCAAGGGAAGCTTGGGAACGTCGGCGCGATGGCGTTCGATATTCAAGCCGTTTGCAGCGGTTTCGTCTATGCCCTGACGATCGCCGAGAAATTCATCCGTTCAGGAAGCCACAAAAGGGCGCTGGTGGTTGGCGCCGAGGTGTTTTCGCGCATTCTCGACTGGCAGGATCGCACCACTTGCGTGCTGTTCGGCGACGGCGCCGGCGCGGTCGTTCTCGAGGCGTCGGATCAGCCGGGCATCCTGGCGACGGCGTCGCATGCCGATGGTTCTCTGAGCGGAATCCTGTCCGTGGCGGGCCAAGTCAACGGCGGCCAGGTGACCGGGGACCCGTTCCTGCGCATGGATGGACAAGCCGTTTTCAAGTTCGCCGTCCGGGTGCTGTCCGAAATGACGCGCGAGTGCTGCGAGATGGCCGGGATTGCCTCGAGCGAAATCGACTGGCTGGTTCCGCATCAGGCTAATATTCGCATTATCGAATCGACGGCCAAGAAACTTGGTGTTTCGATGGATAAGGTTGTCGTGACGGTCGACCGCCATGGCAACACTTCGGCGGCGTCCATTCCTTTGGCACTGGATGCGGCCGTTCGCGACGGGCGTATCCAGCGGGGCCAGAAGATCTTGCTGGAAGGGGTCGGTGGGGGTTTTACCTGGGGTGCCGTTCTGCTCCAGTTCTAATAAAGGAAAAAACCTATGGCATTCGCTTTCGTATTTCCCGGACAGGGATCGCAGTCGGTAGGAATGATGGGCGCCTACGGCGACGAAGCCGTGGTGCGTGCGACTTTCGACGAGGCGTCCGCGACGCTGGATCAGGACTTGTGGCAGCTCGTGGCGGAAGGACCGGCGGAACTGCTGGCTCAGACGGTCAACACGCAGCCCCTGATGTTGACTGCGGGCGTGGCGGTTTACCGCCTGTGGCTCGAAAAAGGGGGAAAGCTGCCCGCCGTGGTGGCCGGCCATAGCCTGGGCGAATATTCGGCGCTGGTGGCAGCCGGCGTCATCGATTTCAAGGATGCCGTGCCGCTCGTCCGCCTGCGCGCAACCGCCATGCAGGAAGCCGTGCCGGTGGGAACAGGAGCCATGGCGGCCATTCTCAACCTGGACGACGAAAAGATCCGCGAGGCTTGTGCCGAAGCCATTGCCGAGATCGGGCAGGGGCAGGTGGTCGAACCCGTCAACTTCAACGGTCCCGGCCAGACGGTCATTGCCGGCAGCAAGGAAGCCGTCGAGCGCGCCTGCGAAGGCTGCAAGTCGCGGGGCGCCAAGCGGGCCGTGCTTCTGCCGGTTTCCGCGCCATTCCATTCCTCTCTCATCCGTCCGGCGGCGGAGCGACTCGGGGCGCGCCTCGCGGAGTTGCATTTCAACACGCCGAATATCCCGATCATCAATAACGTCGACGTCGCCATTGAATCGGACCCGGCACGCATCAAGGATGCGCTGGTCCGGCAGGCCTATTCGCCGGTGCGCTGGGTGGAGACCATCCAGAAAATTGCGTCGATGGATATTTCGACTGTCGCCGAGTGCGGTCCGGGCAAGGTGCTGGCCGGTCTGACCAAGCGCTGCTCGGATACACTGACGGGAATCGCTTTTCACGATGCGGCTTCGATCGAAGACAATCTGAACCTGGAGTAAAACTATGTACCTGAAAAACAAAATTGCGCTCGTTACCGGAGCAGCGCAGGGAATCGGTGCGGCGATTGCCCTGGATCTGGGCCGGCAGGGAGCAACGGTCGTCGGCACCGACATCAACGAGAAAAATGCTGGCCGCATCGACGAATACCTGGCTGCTGCCGGAATCGCCGGCCGCGGCATAGTCATGGACGTGCGCGACCCGGCGCAGATCGAGGCGGGAATCGAATCGATCGAAAAGGAATACGGCGGGATCTTTGTCCTGGTCAACAACGCCGGGATCACCCGCGACAACCTGGCCATGCGCATGAAGGACGAGGAGTGGGATGCGGTGATCGACACCAACCTCAAGTCGGTCTTCCGCCTGTCGCGCGCGGTGATGCGCGGGATGATGAAGGCCCGCGAGGGACGCATCATCAACATCGCTTCAGTGGTCGGCTACGCCGGCAACGCAGGGCAGGCCAACTACTGCGCTTCCAAGGCGGGGGTTGCCGGCATGTCGCGGGCACTGGCACGCGAACTTGGCAGCCGGAACATCACCGTCAATTGCGTGGCGCCCGGATTCATCGATACCGACATGACGAGGGTGCTGGAGGAAAAACAGCGCGCCGCCCTGACGGCAAGCGTCCCGCTCGGCCGTCTCGGCCAGCCGGAAGATGTTGCCGCAGCCGTGACCTTCCTGGCTTCTCCCGGGGGTGCCTATATCTCGGGTACGACCATTCACGTCAACGGCGGAATGTATATGAGTTAATGCCCGCAAGGGCAGTGGGCGGATGTGGCCGGTTCGCCTGCTGAGTTTGCAAGAACCGGTCGTTTTGGTAGAACTTTGTTAGAATATTGCGGTTTTGTTTTACATACGAAACTTTACAAGGAGTCCTTAGATGGAAAATATCGAACAACGCGTCAAAAAGATTGTTGCAGAACAACTTGGCGTGAATGAAGCAGAAATCAAGAACGAATCTTCATTCGTTGACGACCTCGGCGCGGATTCGTTGGATACCGTTGAACTGGTCATGGCGCTTGAAGAGGAGTTCGAGTGCGAAATTCCGGATGACGAGGCCGAGAAGATCACCAGCGTTCAGCAAGCCATCGACTACGTTGTCAGCCACAAAAAGTAAATAACAAAAAGCGGAATCGCCAAGAATGTCTGTGGGGTTGGCCATCGCCGCCCCGCCCACAGGCTTTTTTTCAGTAATTCTTTTCCTGTTGTTTCCGGGAGAGTAAATTGACACGTCGCAAAGTTGTCGTCACCGGTATGGGCGTCATTTCGCCGGTAGGTAATACGGCTGAACAAGCCTGGCAGAATATTCTCGCTGGCCGTTCGGGAATCGATCGCATCACGCGTTTCGATGCGTCCTCGTTCCCGGCGCGAATTGCCGGTGAAGTGAAGGATTTTGACATCACGCAGTACTTGCCTGCCAAGGACGCGCGCCGGATGGATACCTTCATCCACTACGGTCTGGCGGCCGGAATCCAGGCAATCAAGGATGCCGGCCTCGAAGCCAATCCGGCTGACGCGGACCGTATCGGCGTATCCATCGGTTCCGGGATCGGCGGCTTGCCGATGATCGAGGCAACGCGCGACGAGTTCGTCGCCACCGGCGTGCGCAAGATCTCCCCGTTCTTCGTGCCGGGATCGATCATCAACATGATCTCGGGCAACCTGTCGATCATGTACGGGTACAAGGGGCCGAACATCGCGATAGTCAGCGCCTGTTCGACCGGTGCGCACAGCATCGGCGATGCCGGGCGCCTGATCGAGTACGGTGATGCAGACGTCATGATCGCCGGCGGCGCCGAGTGTACGGTTTCGCCGCTCGGCGTCGGGGGCTTCTGCGCGGCTCGCGCATTGTCGACGCGCAACGACGATCCCAAGACGGCCAGCCGTCCGTGGGACAAGGATCGCGACGGCTTCGTCCTGAGCGAGGGTGCCGGCGTTCTGGTGCTCGAAGAATATGAGCATGCCAAGGCGCGTGGCGCGAAGATCTATGGCGAGCTGGCTGGCTTCGGCATGAGCGCCGATGCCAATCACATGACGGCGCCATGCGAAGACGGCGAGGGTGCGGCGCGTTGCATGAACATTGCATTGCGCAACTCACGGGTGAATCCCGAGGAAGTTCACTATCTGAACGCCCACGGGACGTCCACGCCGCTCGGCGACGTTGCCGAAACCGTTGCCGTCAAGCGCGCGTTCGGCGATCACGCGAAGAGTCTGGTGGTCAATTCGACCAAGTCGATGACTGGGCATCTGTTGGGCGCGGCTGGCGGTATCGAGGCGGTTTTCTCGACGCTGGCCGTCTATCACCAGGTTTCGCCGCCGACCATCAACATCTTCAACCAGGACGAAGCGTGCGATCTGGACTATTGCGCCAATGAAGCGCGGCAAATGAAAATCGATGTGGCGATCTCCAACTCCTTCGGTTTTGGAGGCACCAACGCAACTGTGGTCATCAGGCGGTTCCAGGGCTGATCCAGAGTCACTGTCGTTTCTTTCAGGCGAGTGGGGCAGTTTCCCATTTTCATCAAACTGCGCCGCTCGCTTTCATTTTCCAGCTTGCTCGTTGCCGCACATGGCGTGGCGATGGCAAGCCTTTTCCTTCTTCCGCTTTACCTCTGGGTACATGCGCTTCTGGCGCCGTTGATCGCCTGCTCGCTCTGGCTTTCGCTGAGCGATTCCGGAATTGCCGGTCTTACCCTGTCGGTCAATGAAGGATTGTCCTGCCTGAAAAAAGACGGTACGCGCGTCGATGCCGCCGTGTTCCCCGAGAGCACCGTCTTCGCCTGGCTGGTGACCTTGCGATTTCGTGTGGAGGGTGAAAAGCGGATCAGGACGCTGGTGCTGTTTCCCGATCACATGTCCGGCGATGAGTTCAGGCTGCTGCGCCTGTGGCTGCGCTGGAATTCCGTTGCCAAGGGGAATCCGTAGCCCGGCGGCGCGAAACCGGCAAAATATCGGGTCTGATGCGGATCGGAATTATGCCGGGCGCGGTTTGAGGATCGTGCTTCTGGTTTTTTCCAACAGATCCGGATAGTCGCGGGAAAAATGCAGACCGCGGCTTTCCTTGCGACGCAGAGCGCAGCGCACGATCAGGTCGGCCGTCAGTACCAGGTTCCTCAACTCGATCAGGTCGTGGCAGACCTTGAAGTTCGAGTAGTACTCGTCGATTTCCTTTTCCAGCAGGCGGATCCGGTGCCGCGCGCGATGCAGGCGCTTGGTGGTGCGCACGATGCCGACATAGTCCCACATGAAGCGGCGCAGTTCGTCCCAGTTGTGGGCGATGACTACTTCCTCGTCGGGGTCGGAAACGCGGCTTTCGTCCCATTCCGGCAGCCGGGGTGCGGAGATTTTGGGTTGTGCGAGGATGTCGTTGGCCGCGGCTTCCGAGAAAACGAGGCATTCGAGCAGGGAATTGCTGGCCAGCCGGTTGGCGCCGTGCAGGCCGGTGCTCGACGCCTCGCCGGCCACGTAGAGACCCGGAACGCTGGTGCGTGCGCGCAGGTCGCTGACGATGCCGCCGCAGGTGTAGTGCGCCGCGGGAACGACGGGGATGGGATCGCGGGTGATGTCGATGCCCAATTCGAGGCAGCGCGCCAGGATGTTCGGAAAATGCTCGCGGAGAAAATCCGCCGGCTTGTGCGAGATGTCGAGGTAAACGCAGTCGATGCCGCGCTTCTTCATCTCGAAGTCGATGGCGCGCGCCACAACGTCGCGCGGCGCCAGTTCGGCGCGGGCGTCGTGGTCCGGCATGAAACGCGTGCCGTCAGGCAATTTCAAGAGGCCGCCCTCGCCGCGCACGGCTTCGGAAATCAGGAAGGATTTGGCCTGCGGATGGTACAGGCAGGTCGGGTGGAACTGGATGAATTCCATGTTCGCCACCTGGCAGCCGGCGCGCCAGGCCATGGCGATGCCGTCTCCCGTGGAAGTGTCCGGGCTGGTGGTGTAGAGATAGACTTTGCCGACGCCGCCCGTGGCGATCAGGGTATGCGGGGCGCCGACGGTAACCACCTCGCCTTTGCCGTTGTCGAGCACATACGCGCCGTAGCAGCGGTTGTCGGTGAGGCCCAGTTTGTTGCCGGTGATCAGATCGATGGCGATGTGATGTTCGAGCACGGTGATGTTGGGGTGCTGGCGGACATGCTGGGTCATCACTTCCTGCACGGCGTGGCCAGTGGCGTCCGCCACGTGGATGACGCGCCGCGCGCTGTGGCCGCCCTCGCGCGTCAGATGGTAGCCCGCTTCGTCGCGGG
Organism: Propionivibrio sp.; assembly: GCA_031547245.1. Lineage (GTDB taxonomy): Bacteria > Pseudomonadota > Gammaproteobacteria > Burkholderiales > Rhodocyclaceae > Propionivibrio. Next base: position 5,882 of record JAVBSG010000165.1, on the reverse strand, counting down.
AGAAGGAAACGCCCTGTTCGATCAGCCATTCTATGGCGCGCCGGCCGTTCTCGATAACGAAACGGGTGGCGGCCGGGTCGTTCAGATGGGCGCCGGCAATGATCGTGTCGCGAATATGGTCTTCGATGGAATCCGTGCTGTCGAGCACGGCGGCAATGCCCCCCTGGGCTCTGTCGGACGCGCTGTCTTCCAGGGTGCGCTTGCTGATCAGCCCGACCTTGCAGGTCTCCGCCAGGCGGATCGCCGCGGATTGCCCGGCCAGCCCGCCACCGATTATGAGCACATCGAAATGACGCACCATGCCAAAACTCCCCGATCCCTGATTGATTTAACCTGAAGAATATAACATAGGGCAGGTTCGCCGCCGATCCTATGGTAATATTCGTTCCGGCGGGTCTCCCCGCATTGCAGGGTGGTGAACCTGGTCAGGTCCGGAAGGAAGCAGCCACAGCCATTTACTGTGAGTGCCGGGGTCAGGCTCGCCACCTTCATTTTTGCCCCGCCTTTCCCTCAATGCCCCTTGCCTTGAGCCTGATATACGCCAGTAGCGAGTCCATTGTTCCGCCAATCGGACCGGGACGCCCGAGGACAGCGCCTTGCAGGTCCACCCGCGGCTTTGGCGGGGCGGTGTGTTCCTCATGTGTAAAGTATTGAGAATGCGTTCAACGAGAAGGCGATCGCATGGTCATGGTTGATCTAACAGCAGCCAATCAAACCTGCAAAGTCCGCTTTGTGGAGGTCTACGTTGCAGCCAATGCTTGAACGCTGGATGTCCGCTTTCTTAGAGTCTGATGTTGATAAGATTTCGCACTCTTTGTCCCGGAAATCGGCTGTTTGTTTGAAAATGGAATCAATCAATTGAATATCAAAGATAATGTTTCGACCGTGGGATTCGTTAGTCTGGGCTGCCCGAAGGCGCTTGTCGACTCCGAACAGATCCTGACGAAGCTTCGCGCCGAGGGCTATGCCATCTCGCAGTCGTACGAAGGCGCCGATCTGGTGGTGGTCAACACCTGCGGCTTCATCGACGCGGCGGTTGAGGAGTCGCTGGAGGCGATCGGCGAGGCGCTGGAGGAAAACGGCAAGGTCATCGTCACGGGCTGCCTGGGGGCCAAGCCGGAGCTGATCAGCGAAAAGTATCCCAAGGTGCTGGCGGTGACAGGGCCGCACGCGGCGGTGGAGGTGCTGCAGCACGTGCATGCGCATCTACCGCAGCCGCACGATCCTTTCGTCAGCCTGGTGCCGCCGCAGGGCATCAAGCTGACGCCACAGCATTTCGCCTATCTGAAGATTTCTGAGGGCTGTAACCATAGCTGCACCTTCTGCATCATCCCCTCGCTGCGCGGCCCGCTGGTCAGCCGCCCGATCGGCGACGTGCTGCAGGAGGCGAGGCATCTGGCCGAAGCAGGCGTGCGCGAGCTGCTGGTCATTTCGCAGGATACGAGCGCCTACGGCGTCGACGTCAAATACCGCACCGGTTTCGTCGGCGGCAGGCCGGTCAGGACGCGGCTGAAGGAATTGTGCGAGGCGCTGGCCGAATTCGGCATCTGGGTGCGGCTGCATTACGTCTACCCGTATCCGGCCGTCGACGAGCTGATTCCGCTGATGGCCGAGGGCAAGCTTCTGCCCTACCTCGACGTGCCGTTCCAGCACGCCAATCCGCGGATTCTCAAGGCCATGAAGCGGCCGGCGAGCGCCGAGAACAACCTGGAGCGCATCCGCGCCTGGCGCGCCATCTGCCCGGACATCACGATCCGCAGCACCTTCATCGCCGGCTTTCCCGGCGAGACGGAAGCCGAATTCGAGGAGCTGCTGGAATTCATCGAGGAGGCGAGGCTCGACCGCGTCGGCTGTTTCCCCTATTCGCCGGTCGATGGCGCGGCTGCCAACCGGTTGCCCGGCGCGCTGCCGGACGCGGAGCGCGAGGAGCGCCGCCGGCGCCTGATGGATGTGCAGGAGGATATCTCCGCTGAGCTGCTGGCGGCCAAGATCGGGCGCGAGATCACAGTGCTCGTCGATGCGGTCGACGATGAAGGGACGATTGCCCGTTCATCGGCGGATGCGCCGGAGATCGACGGCCTCGTTTTCATCGACCAGCATTTCGATGCGGAGCCGGGGGATTTTCTACAGGTTCGGGTGGTCGATGCCGACGAACACGATTTGTATGCCGAAGTCGTCGACGGCTGAGCGGTTTTTGCTGGCGGCGAAGCTTCCTGGACTGCCGGGCATCGTATGACGTGAAATTTGGAGAATGACGAACGTGACTGCAACGCGCGAGAACCTGATTGAATCCCTGGCCGCCATCGTCGGCGACAACAACGTTTTGACTACCGCTGGCGAAATGGCGCCTTACCTGACCGACTGGCGCGGCCGCTATACCGGCAAGGCGCGCTGCCTGGTGAGGCCGGCGTCGGCGGCAGAAGTGTCGGCCGTCGTTCGCGCCTGCGCCGAGGCCGGTGTGGCCATGGTGCCGCAGGGCGGGAACACCGGGCACTGCGGCGGCGGCACGCCGGATGTCTCGGGTGAATCGGTGCTGGTCTGCCTGTCGCGAATGAACCGGATCCGTGAAATCGACAGGGCCAACAACACGATGACCGTCGAAGCCGGATGCATCCTGAAAAATCTCCAGGATGCTGCTCAGGAAGCCGGTCGCCTTTTCCCTCTGTCACTGGCGGCGGAAGGCAGCTGCCAGATCGGCGGCAATCTGTCGACCAATGCCGGGGGCGTCCAGGTTCTGCGCTACGGCAACACGCGCGAACTGACGCTCGGGCTTGAAGTCGTGCTGCCCAGCGGCGAGATATGGAACGGCCTGCGCGGGCTGCGCAAGGACAATACGGGTTATGACTTGAAGCAGCTTTTCATCGGCGCGGAAGGAACGCTCGGCATCATCACCGCTGCCGTGCTCAAACTGTTTCCGCCGCCTCGCGCGGTGGCGACGGCCTGGCTGGCCATCGATTCGCCAAATATGGCCGTGCAGCTCCTGGGGGAACTGCAGGAATCTTTCGGTACGGCGTTGACGGCGTGCGAACTGGTGTCCGATGTTTCACTGGACATGGTTTTGACGCATATCCCGGGTTCGCAGCCGCCACTGACGAAAAGCCCCTGGTATTTGCTCATTGAGCTTTCCGCTCCGGATGACGAATCCGCACTGACCGCGAATCTTGAGGCTTTCCTCGGCAAGGCGCTGGAGGCCGGAATAGCGAGTGACGCCGTCATCGCGCAAAGCCATGAGCAGGCGGCGAAGCTATGGGCCTTGCGCGAGAACATCAGCGAGGCGCAGAAAAGGGAAGGCTTCAGCATCAAGCACGATATCTCAGTGCCGGTTTCGCGCATCCCTGAATTCATCGAACGGGCGCAGGCGGCGCTGGACAAGGCTTTCCCGGGCATACGCATCGTCGCCTTCGGCCACGTCGGCGACGGCAACCTGCACTACAACCAGTCGCGGAGCGCCGCCACGGAAAATGCCGTTTTTCTTGCTTCCCAGCCGCAGGTCAACCGCATCGTCCATGACATCGTTGTCGAACTTGGCGGCAGCATCAGCGCCGAGCATGGTATCGGCCGGCTCAAGCGCCTGGAGCTGGCGCATTACCGGAGCGCCGTCGAGATGGACATGATGCGGGCCGTCAAGCAGGCGTTCGATCCGCGGGGAATCATGAATCCAGGGAAAATACTGTAGACGATATGCCGTCCTCTTGCCGTACAAGGAGAAAGCCCGCCGGATAGGCGGGCTTTTAACGTGAACTACGATGAAGAGCAGATTCAGCGTTGCAAACGGCGCCGCGATCCGATCAGTCCCATCAAACCAAGGCCGAACAGAGCCAGTGTGCCGGGTTCAGGAATGGCTGGATCCGGGTCTTCCGGGTCGACCGGCGGTGGTTCCGGGCACTCGCCAGGATCACAACCCAGTTTCTCCGTCGAAATGGTGAAGCCGAAAGCAATGGTTGTTTTCTTGTTTTCTGCTGTGGTGAACCCGATACATCCAGCCTTTTCACCTGCCAATATACATGCTGCATCCGGTAGCGTGGAAAGAACGCCACCGCTGGTCGGGAAGATGTTGACATAATACCGCAGCAGACCATCGCCACTGCCGTCATCGTAGTCGAAAAAGGAGTTCAGCAACCCGCCTGTCAGCACAAAAACGTCCCCGCAGTCGCCACCCACTAAAGGGACTGGGCATTTGGCACTATTCCAGTCATTCGGTGTTTCCTTGAAACCAATCGAAAAGTCAAAAACGAAAGGATCCAGGGGGGTGCTGCTGCCAGTCGGCGTCAGGAGTACTGTTTCCTTCAAGATGGCCGACGTGAGATTGTTGGCATTGTCGGCATTTCTGAGAAGCGGATTATTGTTATGAGTCAGCGACAGCGTCTTGCCGATATAGTCATCCGTTTTCGGGACATCGCCACTGCCTATCCAGGTGAGTACGTCTGTTCCCGTTGCCGTAGGATTGTTGATGACCAGGGAGCTTTTTTGGCCATTGCCGGAGTAACCAGGAACACCCCAGCTTATCTTGGTAACGCCATCGGGTTCGTCATGCGTTACATAGCGGTTGGGTTTGTCCGTTCCGTTATCATTTACGCGCTCGTGAAAGTCAAGCGTGTACTGGGTAAAGACGCTATCCACCGCAAAGTCCCACGAAGCCACGAGGGCGCTCGCGGGTGTTGACGCCACCAGCAATGCAGTGGCTGCAATGCCCGTCAACCTCGATACGATTTTCATATGTTCTCCTTATGAATGTTTACTGCGCACAAGTCTCCGCTCGCAGTCGATGTTCTCAAGCATGAATGATGCCATTTGATTAACTTTTTGATTTAAAATATAAAAAAACTTTATATGACAAAAATGTCACATGCCATGTAAAAAAAATTGACAACTTCATCTGTCTGTGAGCAATCAAAATTTGATGCGCGTCAAATTTTTATCCGAGTATGACTATCGGGTTATTACGAGAGTCACGATTGCAGTGCCTGATTGTTTAGGCCGAGTCGTCGTGCGGCATCGAGGGGATGCGCTGAAACGCTACGACTCCATGCAAGCCACCAGCAAATCCTGGCCCCGGTTTCGTCTGCGCTTCTACGCAAGCCCCGAATGCTGAAGAGTCAATGACAACACCCGTTGTGAAAATGACGACAACGAGGAAATTTGTCACAACTTCGGATTTTCTTCCATGGTAGCCTCCGGGGTGGAGATCTGTCCGTCATCCACTGCCTGCATTGCCGGTTTGTGTGGATGTGTTTCTGTCGACGCAAGGATTGTTCGCTATCCAGTGATGGATAATGATGAATGAATTTAATGTCGACGCGCGCGAGATGATTTACCCCAGGCGGCGCGCCGGGGTGATTTTGATGTAAATGACATTATTGGTACCGTAGTGCTTCGATCGGATCGAGCGCCGCGGCCTTGCGTGCTGGGTAGAAACCGAAGAAGACGCCGATTCCCGCAGCCACGGCGAAAGCCACCAATACGAAACTGCCGGAGATGACGATGACCATGTCGGTGAGAGCGTTGATCAGCAGCGCGCCGCCGATGCCCAGCGCGAGGCCGATGAAACAGCCAGTGACGGAGATCATGACGGCTTCGAGCAGAAACTGGGCGAGGATGTCGCGCTGGCGCGCGCCGATGGCCATGCGGATGCCGATTTCGCGGGTTCGTTCGGTAACCGAGACGAGCATGATGTTCATGATGCCGATGCCGCCGACGAGAAGCGAAATCGAGGCGATGGCGCCGAGCAGCATGGACATGACACGCGTGGTTTCGGCGGCCGTGTCGGCGGCGGCGGCCAGGTTGCGGATGTAGAAGTCGTTGTCCTGGTCCTCGCGCAGGCGGTGGCGCTGGCGAAGCAGGGAGATGATCGATTCGCGGACCTGCGGCATGGCTTCCGCCGA